>CAZQAA010000069.1:0-12639 GCA_964591255.1 uncultured Desulfobacterales bacterium
ATGAAGATAGCTTTTTTAGAGATTGCCCAAATCGAGCTGGATGAAGCTATTGAGTATTACAATTACGAGGTACCTGCCGCCATGCGTCATTCGCACTTTTCAAGCAGGGCGTCAGTCTATCTATTTTAGGATATCTGGATAAAAAAATGAATTTTATTGGTAGCAAGATTAAACACTCACTGGCTGTTTACGGCATCCTGGGTACCGGTCTCTTATGTGTAAAAAAGGCTATTCAATATCTGATTTGGTTAAACCCATCATACAGGCAACATTTAAAAATTGTTCAAGAAAGAGATATGCAATTTGACCGAAAATGGGGTGTGGAGACAAGCGGAACACTTGTTCCCACTAAATCGGAAACTGTAGGGTGGGGTTGGCTTTTTGGTATCAGATATCAAGGATGTAATGCGGACCTACTTAATGATATATTGGGCAATATCTCTATAAAACATGATGATTTTACTTTTATTGATTTCGGTTCTGGTAAAGGAAGAGCAATTCTTGTGGCTTCAAGGTTCCCATTTAAAAAGATCATTGGAGTAGAGTACTCGAAGAAGTTGATCCAAATTGCCCGCCATAATGTAACAAGCTTCCCAAACGGCGAAAAACGGTGCAGGGAAATTAAAATTTTTCATGCCAATGCAGCCACATTTCCTATCCCTCAAGGTCCTTTATTCATATTCCTTTACAATCCTTTCGGAAGACAGGTCATGAGAACTCTTGTCAAAAATGTTTCAGTTTCATTCCAACAGAATCCAAGGCGAATCATACTCGTATATTTTCATCCATTATTCGCCGATGAGTGGAAGAAAGTTGGTTTTTTCATAGAAATCCGTAGGTCCAAAGAGATTGCAATTTATGATACCCAGTCTTCTGGTGCCTTCGGACATGCTGGGCATAAATCTGTTCCAACAATATTTTCAAGTCTTCATATTATCCTAAAAGGATTATTACTTGGTAAGGAACTGCTTTTGAAAAGGCTCCTTTTTAGACACAATATGAATAATGCTTTTTATGCATAAACAGGCGATATTGAGACAGTAAGGATCTTTAAACCAAATTTTTTATGGATATGGCATTGCGAATAGCAAATATAAGACCTGTTCACCAGGAAGGACTATTATGGGGATTTCACGAAAAATTTGGAGTATTATCAAGGTGTTACCCAAAAATAAAGAAGTGCATTATTTTAGCGCATGAAAGAGATACTCCAGGATGGGCAAAATTGTTCTTGGATAAAGAAGGTGCATGGTTGACAGAAGAAGGATGGTCGGATAGTAAACAGACAAACGAAGCCACAATGGATTCGATTTTACCGGAGCATGTCTGCGTCCTTTATGCCTTGCATCTTCGGCAAACTTGCGAGCTGCATAATCCTGGCTAATGTCTTAAGCAATTCTGCAAGGAGGAATGTTTTGAAAAAGATCAGTTGCCTTTTGTTTATGATATTGTTGTTATGTACACAATCTGTTTATGGGGGAGAAAATATGGAACCACGTGTGAAACTTGAAACCAACAGGGGTGATATAATCCTGGAATTAGCTCCCAAGGATGCCCCAAAGACTGTGGAAAATTTTCTGCAATATGTGAATGACGGATTCTATAACGGTACTATCTTTCACCGGGTTATAAAAGGGTTTATGATTCAGGGTGGTGGCATGACCACGGATATGGTCCAGAAACCGACGCGTGCGTCGATCCCTAATGAAGCCGACAACGGACTCAAGAACGATCGCGGAACGGTTGCTATGGCACGAACCTCGGATCCCCACTCTGCTACGGCACAATTTTTTATCAACACAGTTGACAATCATTTCCTGGACTTTAGATCGAAGGATGTAAAGGGCTGGGGGTATTGTGTGTTTGGCAAGGTGGTAAAGGGTATGCAGGTGGTTGATTCTATTGAAAACAGCAAAACCACCTTTAAAAACGGTATGAGAGATGTGCCTGTAGATCAGGTTGTCATAGAAAGGGCAACGGTGCTGGAAGAGTAATTCGATACAGGGAATATATCGCAGCCTGTTATGTAATGGATGGTTTCAGGGCAATCATGCCCAGGGGAGGGAGATTGAGGTTGATGGAATAGGGCCTTCCATGACAGGGAATCGGCTCGGCCGTGACGCCTCCTGCCATGCCTGTGTTTGACCCTCCATAGTACGAGGAATCTGAATTAATAATCTCCCGATAAAAGCCTGCCAATGGAGCTCCGATACGGTAATTGATTCGGGGGACAGGTGTGAAATTAAACACGAACAGTATCAGATCATCTGGTAAGTTTCCCTTTCTGATAAAGGATATTATGGTAGAATCGGCATCTTGAAAGTCGATCCATTGAAATCCGTTTGGATCAAAGTCAAGTTCGTAGAGTGCCGGTTCATCCATATACAGCATGTTTAGATCCTTAACAAATTTTTGCAATCCCTGATGGGGTTTATATTGGAGGAGATCCCATTCCAAGGCCTGGTCATGATTCCATTCTGACCATTGGCCGAATTCTCCCCCCATAAACAGCGTCTTTTTTCCCGGTTCAGCGTACATATATCCTAAGAGGAGACGAAGATTGGCGAATTTTTGCCAGTCATCACCCGGCATCTTGGCAAGCAGCGAGGCCTTTCCGTGTACAACTTCATCGTGGGACAGGGGGAGGATAAAATTTTCATGAAACGCGTATAGCAGTGCAAATGTCAGCTTGTCCATATTATAACGACGATGGACAGGGTCTTTGGACACGAAAGTGAGCATGTCGTGCATCCAGCCCATATTCCATTTGAACAGGAAACCCAGCCCCCCTAAGTGAACCGGCCGGGTAACGCCGGGCCACGCAGTGGATTCCTCTGCAATAGTCATCACACCCGGGAAGCCTTCAAAAATTTTTTTGTTGAGGATCTGGATGAACTCAATGGCCTCAAGGTTTTCCCTGCCGCCATATCGATTGGGGATCCATTCACCGTCTTTACGTGAGTAGTCCAGGTAAAGCATGGATGCCACTGCGTCTACCCTGAGGCCGTCTATGTGGTACTTGTCCAGCCAGAATAGCGCATTTGCCAACAGAAAATTCCTGACTTCATGTCTGCCGAAGTTGAATACAAGTGTATCCCAGTCCTTTTGAATACCCTGTCGTGGATCTGCATGTTCGTAAAGATGCGTTCCGTCGAAGTATTCGAGTGCATGGGGGTCTCTTGGAAAGTGGGCAGGGACCCAGTCAAGTATAACTCCTATCCCTTCTCTATGACAGCGATCCACAAGATGCATGAACTCTTTTGGCGTTCCATAGCGTGAAGTGGCGGCATAGTATCCTGTGACCTGGTATCCCCAGGAGGCATCGAGGGGATGTTCTGCCAGGGGGAGGAATTCTATATAATTGAAACCCATTCCTTTTACGTAAGGTATGAGTTCCTTGGCCATCTCCGGATAAGTAAGCCAGCGATTTTCCTCTTCATATCTGCGCCGCCATGAGCCAAGATGGACCTCATATATGGCCATCGGCTTGGTCAGTGGATTCTGGTTTGATCGCAGGTCCATCCACTCATGGTCTGACCATGGAAAGTCTTCTATATCGGCTACAATGGCCGCAGTTTTTGGTCGCCTTTCAAAATGAAAAGCATAGGGATCGGACTTGATAAGGATTGTTCCGTTTTGGGTGCGGATTTCAAACTTGTAGAGGAGGCCGGTGTTCAATTGAGGTATAAACAATTCCCATATTCCTGATGAGCCTCGACTACGCATTTGGTGTCTTCTCCCATCCCACTGATTGAAGTCTCCCAGTACACTTACCCGTGTTGCAGAAGGGGCCCAGACCGCGAAAAGGATACCGCGGATTCCTTGATGCCTGTATGGATGGGCCCCTAATTTATCATATATATTGAAGTGATTGCCCTGGCTGAAAAGATACAGATCGTATTCGGTCAGGACCGGCAGAAAAGAGTAGCAATCATAAAAAATTGAGATATTTCCCTTGCCGAAATTCGCCTTCAGACGGTATGGGGAGATGTCATGGACATCTTGCAGCACTGCTTCAAACAGGCCTTCGTTATCAATCTGATCGGCATTGATTTCCCGATCCAAATCTTCGCTAACTACCCTTACGGTAGTTGCCCCGGGGAGAAATACGCGTATGGAGAGTGTTGATCCCGTCTTGAGTCTTATCGGATGAGGCCCAAGAAGCTGAAAGGGGTCAGCCGCTTGGCAGGAAAGAATCTGTGCTATTTCTTCAGGGGTAAGTGTGGTCATCAGTTTGCATTGACCTTACGCCCAGGTTACAAGGCCCATGATAAAACGGTTTTCCAGCCTTTCTCTGCTTGGTGTGATCCGTATGGTATAGCCGAATCGACCGGTCTTGTGGCAAAGGATCTTTCCGCTGAATGTATAGGCATCTCCATGAGATTCGATAACTTTTAGAGGAAAAGTTTCTCTTTCGGCAAAATTACCGTCATGTTTTAATCTGCCGTAATAGGCTTCCACGGTTACATCGTCAGGTGATAATGGACCAAGCCGTACCCTTGCCGTTACAGCAAGCTCTTTACCTACTTGCAATTCTATTCCATCGTTTGACACCACTTCTTCTATCGTAACTTCATTCCAGCCAGTCATCAGTTTTTGTCGCCATACGGACAGCTCTCTTGCCCCTGCGAAGTTATTCCTGCACAGGGTGTTGAAACGTCTCGAGCATGGTATATAGTAACGTTCTGTATATTCCTGTACCATCCGGTGGGAATTGAAAACAGGTACCAGTTGCCTGAGCCCTGCCCGCATTTTCTCCACCCAACCGGTAGGGATACCGTCAGGACCTCGCCTGTAGAAGAGAGGAACAACCTCTTCTTCAAGGATATTATATAGATCCCGACTTTCGATACTGTCTTGTGCCTCATGATCCTGGTAAATCTCTCCATGCCCTATTGCCCATCCAAAATCCCGGTGATAGCCCTCATCCCACCAACCATCAAGGGAACTGAGATTCAGGCACCCGTTTGCCAGGGCCTTCATTCCGCTCGTACCGCAGGCCTCTAAGGGCCTTCTTGGTGTATTAAGCCATATATCAGACCCGGAGACCAACAGTTGAGACAGATGGATATTATAGTCCTCCAGAAAGACAATCCTTCGGCGAAAACGTTCCTGTCGTGCCAGGTGTATAATCGTCTTTATGAACTCCTTGGCCTCGTTATCCTGTGGGTGGGCTTTTCCTGCAATAATTATCTGGACCGGAAATTCCGGATGATTGAGGATTTTGTCAAGCCGGTCCGGATCCTTAAAGAGGAGGATTGCCCGTTTATAAGTGGCAAACCTCCGGGCAAAACCGATGGTCAGGGCATCTGGAAGGAGGACCTCGCCGGCTGATTGGATTTCCGCGGCAGAGCCCCCTCTGATCTTCAGTTGTTCGGCCAACCGATGGCGGGCAAAACTGATCAGGTATTCTCTGCAACGTTCATGGGTACGCCATAGCTCCGTGTTCGGCATCTGTTCCACCCTGTCCCATACACGACTGCTGTCGGGATCTTCTGCCCAGTCGGGTCCAAGATAACGGTCAAGGAGGATCGCTATCTCTTTTGAAATCCATGTGGGTACATGTATACCATTTGTTATATGGTCAATAGGCACGTCTTCCACCGGATGATGTCCCCATACTTTGTGCCACATCGATCTTGATACCTCTGCGTGGAGCCTGCTGACTCCATTGGTGTAAGAGGAGAGCCTCAAGGCCAATATGGTAGTACAAAAACGCTCAGCTTCATTCCTGGGATCCAGTCGGCCATAACCGAGCAGGACCTTGAAGTTGATCCCTAACTCCTTGGTGTAATCTTCAAAGTATGCCCTAAGCAGATCCGGTTCAAAGAGATCATTCCCTGCCGGCACAGGTGTGTGGGTCGTAAAGACAGTGCTGGATAATACGATCTCTCTTGCTTCATCGAAAGAGAGTCCTTTTTCACCCCTGAGGATGTTTATCCTTTCCAGGGCGGAAAATGCCGAGTGGCCTTCATTCATGTGTATTACCGTTGGCTCAATTCCAATTGCCTTGAGCGCCCTTATTCCTCCTATTCCCAGGACTATTTCCTGCCTTATACGCATCTCCATGTCACCACCGTATAGCTGGGCAGTGGTCCTGCGGAATTCGGGCGGATTGACTCCGCTATTAGTATCGAGCATATACAGGGATACTCTCCCCACCTTTATATGCCAGATCAATACCTGAACGGACTGACCAGCCAGTTCTACTGAGATGCTTAAGGGCGAACCGTCCTTGTCCCGCAGCAATGTGATAGGCATATTGTCAAAATCGTTTATCGGATATGTTTCCATCTGCCAGCCGTCTGACGTGAGATACTGTCTGAAATAACCCTCTTGGTACAGGAGCCCCATTGCAACTATTGGGATATTCAAATCGCTTGAGGATTTAAGGTGGTCACCGGCCAGCACCCCCAGTCCACCCGAATATATGGGCAGACACTCTGTTAAGCCGTATTCCGCAGAAAAATAGGCGACCTGAAAGGGCCCCTCGGACAGATAATTGGCGCTGGAGATGCGCGGTTGGGACAGATAACGTTCAAGATCTTCATCAATCCGTTTAAGTTGCTCTATAAACCCCCTGTCATGAGATAATTCATCCAGACGTTCTTGGCTTACAAGACCCAGCATGAGTACCGGGTTGTGTCCGCATTCTATCCACAATCCGGGGTCAATCCGTTGAAAGAGTTCCTGAATCTCTTCTCTCCAGCTGAAGCATACGTTGTATGACAGGCGTCTCAAAGGCTCTAACTGGGGGGCAAGATTTGGTACAACATGGTACCTTACCTTTGGTTTCATCGCATATTCCTTGTTAAATAGTGCCCAGCCACAAAAGATCCTGTATTGGGTTGGGACCTAAATATCTTCCTTTGTGACTACTGTAATACCCCTTGATGTAACATGAAAGCTCTTCCGATCTTCCGCCGGGTTATATCCTATTTCGGTATGGGATGGAATGTGGACCCCTTCGGCAATGATCGCTTTTTTTATCCTGGCATGACGTCCTATGATAACGTTTTCCATGAGAACTGATTCTTCCACCATGGCCCAGCTATGGACAAAAACATTGTAAGAAAGCACACTGTTTTTTACCAGACCGCCACTAATTATGGAGCCGTGGGCAACGAGGGAATCCAGACATTCCCCTGCACGTTGATGGGGACCCGATTTCTGGGAGAAGACCGTTTTTACAGGAGGGAATTGCCTCTGAAAGGTACGAATGGGCCATTTGCGGCCATACATGTTAAAATACGGGTCCACTCCTGCCAGGTCCATGTTGGCATTCCAGTATGAATCCAGGGTCCCCACATCGCGCCAGTAACCCGAATCCCGAGAAGTTCGAATTTCCCCTTCACGCAGGGCCCCGTTTTCATCTACATATATATGTATGTCCTGAATCTTGTTTTCCCGTCGGTATGGATATGACATCACCTTGTAATCCCTTATGATATCTGGCAAGATATCTTTTCCAAAATCGGCCCGGTCATCTTTTTTTAAAAGGTCTTCCAGGAACTTTGCCTTAAATATATATATACCCATGGAAGCAAGCACATGAGCGCTGTCTCCCGGAATGGTTTTTGGATGTGAAGGTTTTTCCTGAAAACCCCTTACCCTGAAATTGTTATCCACTTCCAGGATGCCGTAATCACGGGATAAGTCTTTAGGCAACTCAATAACAGCGATAGTCACGTCCGCACCGTGTGCTTCATGGTAGTCTTTGAAGTGGACATAATCCATTTTGTATACATGATCCCCGGAGAGCACAAGAACATGTTCAGGGAAGTCCTGCTCCAGGAGATAAAGGTTTTGGCGGATAGAGTCTGCCGTTCCCTGGTACCATCTCTCACCGGCCATCATCTGGGGTGGGGCTGTTTTAAGATAATGCCCGATGGCCGGACTGAAGATATTCCACCCCCCTTCAAGGTGTTGAACAAGTGTTTGGGATTTGTACTGGGGAAGTACAATAATTTTAAAAACCCCCGAGTTTATACAGTTGGAAAGGGTCAGGTCGATAAGCAGATAGATACCTCCGAACGGAATAGCGGGTTTGGAACGGTGTTTGGTCAACGGCATAAGCCGTTCTCCCTTTCCGCCGGCCATGATCATCGCGATGATCCGTTTCATGATTTGCAGGTTCTTTGTCTGGGAAGGAAAACAAGAAAAAGTTGCTTATCATTATAATTTAAGTTAAAAATAGTACGAAAATCAAAATTTGTCAAAAAAAAAGTTTTTAAAAATAAATTTAATAAAGCTTGATGGCGTCGCAAAAATCTTCCCACGAAAATTTCAGAAAATTGGAGGCATTGGGTCTTGAGCTGAAGGCAAAAAGGGCGGAACTCGAGACCTTTGTATACACTGTCTCCCATGAACTAAAGACGCCGGTAGTTACCATTGAAGGCTTTATAAAGGCCTTCAGGGAAGACTTTGGCGAGCTGATTCCGGATGAGGCTGACAGGTATCTGGGATATATTGATGATGCCGCCAAGAAGATGAAATTGTTGATAGATGATCTGCTGGAGCTCTCCAGGATAGGGCGTTTGCCGGAAGAAAAGGTCTGGTTTTCATTTTCAGACCTTGTGGAAGATGTACTGGCCGGGTTAAGGGCGCAAATAGACAGAAAGGGCATTAAAATAGTCATTCACGGCAAATTTCCTACCATATATGGTGAGAAGAAAAGACTGACCGTTGTAATGGAGAACTTAATATCTAATGCAATAAAATATATTGGCAAAGATAATCCCCGGCCCCTTATTGAGGTTGGGGTAAAAGGGCAAAAGGGGGAATATCTGTTTTTTGTCAGAGATAATGGTATCGGTATTGAACCGTCGTATGAGAAGAAGGTTTTTCAGGTGTTTCAAAGATCCCCTGCCGCAAGAAAGGAGGCGGATGGCACTGGTGTGGGTCTGGCCATTGCAAGGGGGATTGTTGAATATAACGATGGTAATATCTGGGTTGAAACCCGGCCGGGACAGGGAAGTACATTTTTTTTCACTATTAAGGCCGAGCCGTAGCATGGAAAATGTGATTCTTTGTATCTTCGGCCCTCAACTGCAATGTTTCAGCTTATATTAGTTGCTGCTCTTACATATAAAACAAATACACCAACAAGGTCAGGAGTTGTGATAGTGGACGATTTAACCATCATTTTAGTTGATGATGAAGAGGCCCATCTGACACTAATGAAGAGATCCATTCTGAAGCAACTGCCCCATTCAAATATACATTGCTACAGGGATGCCCGCTCCTGTTTCGAGGCCCTTAATGAAAGTTTGCCGGATGTTATTGTTACCGATTACATTATGCCCGGCATGAACGGTGTTGCATTCTTAGAGAGCCTGAAACAGAAAGGCCTGACTATTCCTGTCGTAATTATAACGGGCCACGGTGATGAGCATATTGCCGTACAGGCAATGAAACTCGGCGCAGGAGATTATCTGGTAAAGTCTGCTGATATTTTCGATCTGCTTCCCGGTATAATTAGCAGGGTAGTTCGGGAACAGGCGCTAAAAGTGTCACTGGAAGAAACAAGGAAGCGGTTTCAAGATATAGCCGAAAGGATGTTCAGCTGGATATGGGAAACTGATGCCCGGGGGATATATACCTATTCGAATCCGGCAGTGGAAACCATCTTGGGATACGGTCCAGAGGATCTGATGGGCAGATCTTGTTATGATTTTTTCCATGAGGCAGAGAAGGAGAAGCTGAAACATGTTTTTCTTGACATGAAAGAGGGGAGAGGGGAATTGTCGTTTTTGGAGCATTCCCTTGTTCACAGGAACGGACATAAGGTCCCTATAGAGACCAATGCGCTCCCAATTAATGATAAAGACGGAAATTTTTTAGGATATCGCGGTATAAGCCGTGATATTACGGAACGGATACGGATGGAGGCGGCTTTGAGGGAAAGCGAAGCCCAGAAAAGGGCGATTCTTGATGCCTCTATTGACAGGATCCGCTACCTTGATAAGAAGATGAAGGTCATCTGGGCCAACAAAAAAACCACATCAGATCTTGATATGTCTCTTGAAGAGATTGTTGGGCAGGTTTGTTATAAACTCTTTCTGGGTGCTGATAGTCCATGCAAAGATTGTCCTTACTTAAAGGCACGCAAGACAGGCAAGGTTGAAAGGTCTGTCATACGCAGGCATGATATCAGTGACTCCGGGAGAGACAAATACTGGGATGTCTATTGCGTACCGTTTAAAGATGAAGCGGGTGAGATTTCAAGCATCGTAGAGATAGCCAGGGACATCACAGATTACAGACTGGCGGAAGAACATATCCATATCCTTGCCCAACAGATCTTGAATGCCCATGAGTCGGAGCGAAGGATGATCTCTCTGGAGCTCCACGATAAGGTTGCCCAGGATCTGTTAGCCATAAAAATGGATCTTGATACCATGCTTGACAATGAAAAGGACGTTTCACAGGAGATAAGAAAGAGGATCTTTCGATTGAGCAGTATTCTTCTTGAAACCATCATAGGGGTCCGGGACCTTTCCTACGATTTACGTCCACCGCACCTGGACCGATTGGGGCTTGCCCATACTCTCCTGCGGTACTGTGAGGAGTTTGCCGACAGAACCGGGCTCGAGGTTGACTTCAGTTCAGCCGGTATGGACAACCTGGACCTTGATTCCAACATTGAAATAAATCTGTACAGATTGGTTCAGGAGGGTCTCAACAATGTCAGAAAGCATGCCGAGGCCAGCCATGTCGCTGTCAGGCTTGTCTCATCCTTTCCGAATATTATTTTGCGCATAGAGGACGACGGCAGGGGATTTGATGTGGATGCCAGACTGGCACAGGCAGCAAGCGAGAAACGTATGGGTCTCAGGAGCATGGAGGAGAGGGTAGGGCTCCTTGATGGTCGTATGGATATCAGGTCAGTTCCGGGAGAAGGTACAAGGATTTTTATAGAGGTTCCTTATCATAAAGGGGAAGAAAGTGGAGCATAGGAAGAGCGTTCTTATAATAGATGATCACCCCCTTTTCAGAGAGGGTCTCAAGGTTATTATAGGGCGGGACAGACGTTTTGAGGTGGTTGGTGAGGCAGGTAAGGGCCGTGAGGGATTAAGGTTGGCCAAGAAACTTAGGCCTGACCTGGCATTGGTGGATATCTCATTGCCAGATCAGAATGGAATAGATCTGTCCCGTGAAATCCGCAGCCTCATGCCTGAGGTGCGGATAATGATCATCAGCATGCACTCAAAAATTGATTATATTGCCGAATCCTTTCGGGCAGGAGCGACAGGATACCTGGTCAAGGAGTCCGCTGCCATGGGTCTGATTAAAGGACTTGAGGCAGTATCAAGGGGAGAATATTTTTTGGACAGTTCCCTTTCTCGAGAGGTTGTTGAAAAACTGATAGAGTTTCCACCAAAAGAGAAAAGTATTAATGATGTATCATATAACTCGCTGACACCCCGGGAGCAGGAGGTAATGCGCCTTTTGGCAGAAGGGCTGTCAAGGAAGGAAATTGCCGAAAAGCTTTTTATCAGCCCTAAAACGGTGGAGAACCACCGAACAAATATCATGAACAAACTGGATCTTCACAACAGCATGGATTTGGTCCGTTTTGCCGCAAGGCTCGGTTTGATCGATGTGGATCTTTGGAAAGGCTGATCCCTAATCTTATTCGCATCAATGCCGCAGGTATCCTGCCCAGGATATGGGATAATTCACCGGTCATCAGGGGTTTTTCCCATAAAAATGAGTCGATCCTTCTATTGCCAAACTTCAAAAATCCGTCCATAGTTTTTTTCAATAGCAGGTGAACCGTCATAATTGTTTGTCTCAGGAATGAGGGAGCAGGAATTTATGCCCTCAAAAAGAGGAGGTGAATATTATGAAAACGGGGATCGTATTTAGCGGATCAGGCCCTATACTCATTCTGACAACATATAAGGAGTTTTCAGACGAGAAATTTTGCCGGAAACTTGCTCAGAAGGGAATTAACAAATTTTTGGCGGTTGAAGTCCCAGAGGATATTTGCAAACAAAAATATGGACAGCAGTATGAGGTGATCATGAATGACGTGAAACAGGAAGATGATTTGCGTGTACTGGATTACAACGGCTTTAACGTATTCCATAATTTTCCTTTCAGTGTGTGGGGTGAGGAATATAGACATGAACCATAATCTCAAATCTCATGCGGTTCCGTATGGATTTGAGTGGAGGATATATGTATATCTCCGTTATTAAATCGGTGTACACCTGGAGTTAGAGGGTAAAAAAAGGAGGTGATGTTCCATGGCCAACAATTTCAGGATCATGGTCCACAGAAACAGTGAGAGCCTTCATCTGAAATTGACCGGGGATTTTGACGGAACCTCTGCATATGAATTGATCGAGGCTATGAAGCGAAATTGCAATGGCTCTTCAAGAGTATTCATTCATACCAACTGTCTTAAAAATGTTTATCCATTTGGACGTAACGTATTCCTGAACAACCTCGGCGAGGTCAAGAGACAAGTGGCATTTATTGTATTTACGGGAGAAAAGGCATCCAAACTGGCCCCTGAGGATACCACCGGTCCATGGAGAAATTCCGTCTCCATACATTAAAAAAGGAGATAAAATTATGGAACATCTCATGAGGATTTTAATAAATCGATTGGTAAGCAAGGGGATAGAT
>CAZQAA010000070.1:0-14447 GCA_964591255.1 uncultured Desulfobacterales bacterium
AAAGGTGAATTGGCTTTTTCTGGCAATGGGAAGCAACTATTGACTTCTGCACAACAATGCACAAAAGACCTCGAAAAGAGATTGAAAGATGTTGAGTGGGAGCGTGACATCTTATTAAAAAAAGCATTGGCCATTTTCAGCCAGACAGATAGGATCACGCAGGACGAGGCAGAGAATCCTTGGATATTGCCTCTGTTTGGCCCATTTCGGATATATGTCCTTATTTGAATAGATTATGATATAAAATCGCCATTCATTGATACGTTATCTATTATTTCCATGAAATTTTTCATCATCCTTGCGGTTGCCCCCCAGATGAGGTCCCCATTATACTCATAGGCCTCGTCCAGATAGACCTTCCCATCAAACTCCACAAGACGTTTCGGGTTTTTGACATGAAAGACGCCAAGTGGAACCGTAAGGATCCTCTCCACCTCGATTTCGTTTATGGTGAATTTGTAAGGATGGGGTATAACCCCTACGAAAGGATGTACAATGAAGCCGGAGGCCAGGGTCAATGTGTCGTCTATCCTGCCCAATAATTCTACGTCTTGCCTCAAAAGACCGATTTCCTCCTCCGCTTCTCTCAGGGCGGTTTGTTCTTCGGACAGATCCTCCTTATCCATTGCCCCGCCGGGGAATGATATTTGTCCCTTATGATGTTCTACCTTGCGGGTCCTTTTTGTAAAAAGGATCTTGATCTCCCCGTTGTCCACAAATATTGGAATCAACACGCCTGCATGTTTATAAGATGTTCCATTATCGTCTATCTGTTCAGGTTTTCTTTCGTTTAGAAGTTTTTTAATCAATACCATATGTTGCGATATATTCATAAAACTTTACCTTAATATTTTCGTTGATCGGACTCCATTCCCCCCGAATCAATACAGGTATCCTCTCTTTATGGAGATAATCTATGACTTCCCTGATTCCGGCAACAGAATAGACAGGAACACCTGTGTTGGATACAAATTCCTGGATGGCATTTTTTCCTTTTTTGCCCAGGATCGGATTCCCATCGCCATCGTAAACCGCACCTGTCTGCTCTCTGTCCACGGCAATCCCAATGCCGGTTATATGCAATGATATCCTGCGGGCACGGGACTCGGCCTTTATTTTCTCTATGATCTCATACTTGGTCCCCATTGAAGTGGCTACATCGTCCACAATAAATATACGACATCCATCAAAAATGGAACGATTTACGAACATACTCTTTGATGCGCTCGCTTCACCATGGGTCTTCGGTTCTTTCCTGTCATAGTCATATAATACATCTATTTTGTGATCATTCCACAATGCCATTGCAGTTGCACAGGCAATGGCGCTCCCTTTGTATGATGGTCCCAGAATAATATCAGTCTCTTTAACAATACTCCGGGAAACCATCATTTCTGCAAAAAAGGATCCCATTTCAAGGCATAGCCGTCCTGTCTTAAACATCCCCATATTTATAAAATACGGGGTGGGTCGTCCATCCTTCAAGGACAGCTTGTCATCAAAGAAAAGGGCACCTGTCTGTGCCAGCGCCAGGGCCAATCGTTTTTTATATTCTTCCATAAAGAATATTTTAGATAAAATTCATCACTACTTCAATCAAATTCATTGGCAATAATTTATAGCAGCTAAATTTCGGAAATTCTTTGTTTGATAAAACAGGTGATAATGTTTATATTCTAAAATCAAATATATTTTGCCGCTTCTCACGAGTTATTCGAGCGTGGACGGCACATAAGGCTGGGAAGGGAGACTGGATGACATGGACGAAAACATAATGGAGCGAGCTGATAACATACTTAAAGCACTGGATGATCTTCGAGGTCATCTTTGACTTGGATGGAGAACAGCAGCAGTTAGACGAGATTGAGAAGGTGATGTCCGCTCCCGATTTCTGGGAAAAGGATCAGGATGAGATATCACGTTTGACTCAAAGGCGGGCATTATGCCGTGAAAAAATAGATACATGGCAAAAGATATACCAGGAGACCGAAGACATAAGGATCCTGGCTGAGATGGCCCTTGAGGAGGATGATAAATCTGTCCTGAAAGAGACGAAAAATGAGATAGATCGGCTCGAAGAGAAACTGAAATCTCTGGAATTGCAGTCCCTGTTCAGGGACCCTGATGACAAGAGAAACGCAATTGTAGCCATCAATGCAGGGGCCGGCGGGACCGAGGCCCAGGACTGGGTTGAAATGCTCTTGAGGATGTTTATTCGTTGGTGCGAGGACAAGGGGATGAAAACCCAGATCATAGATTATCTTCCGGGAGACGAGGCGGGCATCAAAAATGTCACCTTTACGGTAAGCGGTCCCTATGCCTATGGATATCTGAAATCAGAGCACGGAATCCATAGGATGGTCAGGGTTTCCCCCTTTGATGCAACAGGGAGGAGACATACTTCTTTTGCATCTGTCTCGGTCATTCCTGAGGTGGATACCGATATCCAGGTAGAGATCGAAGAAAAGGATTTACGGGTTGACACTTACAGGGCGAGTGGGCCAGGGGGACAGCACGTAAACAAGACCAGCTCTGCCGTTCGAATAACCCATATTCCAACGGGGATCGTTGTCCAGTGTCAGAATGAAAAATCACAGCACCGTAACAGGGAAATGGCCATGAAGGTGCTAAAGGCCAAGCTATATGAAAAGGAAAAGGCCAAACTGGAGCAAAAAAAGCAGGAGATCCACAGCTCTCAGAAGGATATAGCATGGGGAAGCCAGATAAGATCCTATGTGTTCAATCCTTACAGGATGGTTAAGGATCACAGGACCAATGTAGAAGTGGGTAACCTGGAAAAGGTCATGGACGGCTATATTGATCCATTCATCAACGCGTATCTGAAAATGAAGGAGGAAATGGTGGGATAGGGTTAGTCCTGTTCCCCCATTTCTGCCAGGATGCGCTGGTATGCGGGCTTGAATTCATTCCATATCCTGAGACCTATACGGTTTTGGGTGTCTACGATTTCTCTCAAGATATGTCTGTCTGTCAACGGGTTTATGAGAACGGCCCTCAGAACCATGATGTTTTGTGGCCTATAACGGGTGGACTCCAGCCTTGTCCTCGACACGAAGGTCGTGTCGTCCCTTCGCAAGGCCTTGTGCAATTTTATATTCAATGCGTTAATAAGATGGTTTATTCTCCTGATCTTCCGCTCAGCCTCTTTAGTCCTTTTTCCCGTTTTTTTGCCTGAGGAATGTCTTTTTTCAAGGTGAATCAGTTTTTTTCTAACCGTTTCAGGGATAAATCTGTAGGTGAGAATGAAAAGTTCAGGCTCGTTCAGGACCTCGAAGTTGCCGCAGTGATCAAGCATCCCTTTCAATGTCTCTGTTGCCTTCTGTGCCTGCTTGAATAGTATTCTGTAACCCTCACGGCCGATTATCTTTAACGAGGCCCAGGGTTTCAGGCATGCAAAGGGCCGGGACCCTTCAACAGTAAATCGTCCGGTGTCCACTGAATTTCTGCGGATGACATACTGTGACGAATAACGTATATGGTTAAGATCTTTTTCGTTTCTGAAAAGGACAAGACCCATTGACATGGGGCAGTAAAGGAGCTTATGGGCATCTATGGTTACGGAATCGGCCTTTTCAATCCCCTTGAACAGCGGCCGGTATTCATCAACGAGCAAGGCAGATCCGCCCCAGCACGCATCCACATGAAAGTGGGTCCCTGCTTCACGTGATATCTCTCCTATGGCCTCAAGGGGATCTATGTTTCCTGTTTCAGTGGTGCCCGCGATTCCAACGATTGAGATTATCTTGGCCCTGCCGTCTTCCCCTCCTTCCGTCAGGGCTGCAACTCTTCTTCTTAATCGTTTTATATCCATCCTGTTGTGCTGGTCCACAGGAACCATCAGGACATTCTCCTCCCCGATTCCAAGGAGGTTGGCTGCCTTTCTGATGGAATAGTGCCCTCTGGTGGATACGATGATTACGGCCCTCGTGTACCCGTAATGCTGCAGGGCCTTGTTAATTCCAGCTATACGCAGGCCATGAAAATCGCCATCCGGGGGAAACGCCTTTTCTCTTGCTACCAGAAGGGCCGTCATGTTGGCAATTGTGCCGTCAGAAGTGATATTTCCCAAGGCGATGCGGGGATTCTGTACGTTCTTACGATAAAACCTTTCTGTCCTGTTGAAGATAAGGCGATGAAGCCAGGCCACGAGTTCTCTCTCCACAAAACTTGACGCCTTGGCTGTCTCGATTTTGACCTGATTCTGGTTCAGGGCGGCTATAATCATCTCCAGGAGGATCATGAAATAGGGGATTGCGCTGGTCATATGACCGATATAATAGGGATTTCCCACCTTTACCGAGTGCCTGATCACCTTGTTTTTTATGTCTACCAGCACATCCTTGATCAGTTCAGGGCTATGGGGTATGGAAGTCTGGTCAAAAATTTTACTCAACTCGGGGAGTGAGATACTGCTGTGGATACCACCCTTTTCCTGAAAAAAATCGTGGATCATTTCAAGTAGCTCATGCCCGAATTCAATAAACTTGTCGGGCGAATCTGGCATTATGAAGAGCTTTCGAAGATAATCCAGACTGGATTTGACTTCCCTGTGGGTCTGTTTCATCACTTTGCCTTTTTATGTGTGGAAAATTATTTTAAAGGTATGCCCAGCATACGGTCAACTGCTCCTTTTGCCCTGTTCCTGATCTCTTCATTGACTTTTACCTGTGGCTCAAGTCGTTCCAGGGCGTTTACAATATCTGTCAGGCCTGTTTTTTTCATGTCAGGGCATACCATTTTTGAATCGGCCGGTATGAATACCTTGTCCGGATTGGCCTTTGAAAGGGGATATATTATCCCTGTTTCAGTACCGATGATGAATTCCATATGGCTGGAGGCCGTGGCAAATGCTATCATGCCCGAGGTGCTCTTGACCTCATCCGCAAGGGAAAGGACTTCGGGGCTGCATTCGGGATGGGCCAGGAAAAGGGCCCCTGGATGATCGGCCTTTACCTTCAGGACCTGCTGAGGAGTAAGATTGTCATGGATCGGACAGTATCCTTCCCAATAGCTGATATCTCTCTTTGTGTTCTGTTGTGTATATTTTGCGAGATTCCTGTCAGGGGTCATGAGGATCGGGAGGGAAGGATCTATTGAGTTGGCCACCTGGATCGCATTGGCCGATGTGCAGCACATATCGCTTTCAGCCTTGACCTCGGCCGTGGTATTCACATAGCTTATCACCACGACATTGCCCATCTCTTTTCTCCTTTCTCGCAGGTCACGGGCTGTAATCATGTCCGCCATAGGGCACCCTGCATCCATCACGGGGAGCAACACCTTCTTGTCAGGCGAGAGTATCGATGCTGTCTCGGCCATAAAGTGGACACCGCAGAACACGATCACCTCTGCATCTGTCTCGGCAGCACGGATAGAAAGTTCCAGGGAGTCACCGCAGAGATCCGCAATCTCCTGCACCTCTGGAATCTGATAGTTATGGGCCAGCAAGATGCCGTTTCTTTTTTTCAAAAGCGTCCTGATTTTTTCCTGCAGGCCCCGTTGCCGGGCTATGTTTGAGCTATTCTCCATTGCGCACTATTATCCTTGACCCTTCTGTCTTGAGCATCTATCTTTATAATATCTGTACCCGTTAAGCTATCATAAGGTATTTGCGAGAAAAATTAAAATTTTTAATATAATGATATTTTGTTTAAGAAGTCAAGGAATTTACCCTGCCTGATAAATGGGATTGCACAACAGACCGGAAAGAACGCATGCCATGCGGCCTGCTCAAAATTCCCGGGTTTATATAGTTGGGGTGCTATTTTATGGAAAAGGATGAAAAACAATTGACACTGAAGGATGGCAGGTCCGGCATCCAGCCGGTAACTGGGCTGCGAAATGGTGATGCCCTGATTATAGTGGATGTCCAGAACGACTTTTTACCGGGTGGCTCACTCCAGGTACCACGGGGAGATGAGATAATCCCCGTAATAAATCATTACATTGCACTCTTTGAGGAAGCGTCATTTCCCATCATCGCCACCCGGGACTGGCATCCACAGAATCACTGCTCATTTGAAGTCCTGGGCGGTCCCTGGCCTGTCCATTGTGTGGCCGGCACACAGGGGGCGGAATTTCCGCCCGATCTAAGATTTCCCCCTGATACTATCCTGGTTTCCAAGGCCACAACGCCGGATAAAGATGCGTATTCAGGGCTTGACGGGACCGGCCTGGATCAACAGTTACGTTCAATGGGCATAAAAAGGGTCTTTGTGGGAGGTCTTGCAACCGATTACTGTGTCCTGAGTACGGTAAAGGACCTGCTGAAACAAGGTTATTCGGTTGTGCTGCTAAAAGACGCTGTCCGTGCGGTAGACCTTCATCCCGGTGACGGGGAAAAGGCCTTAAGGGAGATGGAGAGCCTTGGTGCCCTGACGACAAGCCTGGAAGATATCACATGATGTCGGTTCGAAAGGAATCTCCACTTATTACGGACCTGTATCAGCTTACCATGCTGAAAGGGTATTTTGACCTTGGCATGGAGGAAGTTGCGGTATTTGAGTTCTTTGTGCGTGATCTCCCTGAAAAACGAAATTTTCTTGTGGCAGCCGGACTGGAGCAGGTGCTGGATTTTCTTGAGGGTTTGCATTTTTCTGCTGAAGACCTGGGCTGGCTTAAGAGTCTGGGAATGTTTAGCGAGGATTTCATCGAATATCTCGGCGGTCTCAGGTTCGGGGGCGATGTTTATGCCATGCCTGAAGGGACCATTTTTTTTCCCGATGAACCGATCCTCCGGGTCACTGCTCCCTTGCCCCAGGCCCAGCTCGTGGAGACCCGCATAATAAACCTGCTCCATTTCCAGACACTCATCGCATCCAAGGCCGTACGCATGCAATTGGCGGCCCCGGGAAGACAGTTCATAGATTTCGGTCTGCGCCGGGCGCACGGGTCCGAAGCGGGTCTTATGGCCGCCCGGGCAAGCTATCTTGCGGGATTTTCCGGCACCTCCACTCTTCTGGCGGGCCAGGTGTTTGATATCCCTGTCTTCGGTACCATGGCCCATTCGTTCGTGCAGGCCCATGATACTGAGGTTGCCGCCTTTGAGAACTTTGCTGTTTCCCAGCCGGGGAATGTGACCCTGTTGATTGACACCTATGATACGGAGGCTGGTGCGCGAAAGGTGGTAGGGCTGGCCCCGGAACTACAAAAAAAGGGAATTTCCATAAGGGCCGTACGCCTTGACAGCGGGGACCTTGTTGAACACTCCAGGAGGGTAAGGCGGATCCTTGATAATGGCGGACTTAAAGATGTGCGCATCTTCACAAGCGGTAACCTGGACGAATATGTGCTGAAACATTTTTCCGATAACAATGCCCCAATCGATGCATTTGGCATCGGCACCATGATGGTGACATCAAGCGATGCGCCGTATCTCAATTGCGCCTATAAATTGCAGGAATATGCCGGGATTCCCCGGCGCAAGCGATCGGAAGGAAAGGCCACGTGGCCCGGGGCCAAACAGGTATACAGGTGCTTTGACAGGGATGGCATTATGTCCCACGACATATTGACCCTGAATGACGACCTGCTGGGGGAAAAGGCCCTGCTGAAACCGGTGATGCAGAACGGCATGCGTATCGGGCTCCCTGTCCCGCTTGTCGAATCACGGGAATATTTACAGGAACAGATGAAAGCACTACCCCCCTACCTCAGGCGTCTCGATAAAGGCCCGGATTATCCGGTAAGGGTTTCCCAGAGTCTGCGCGACTGTACCATGAACGTTGACAAACGTACTCTCAAGGCTGAACATGGAGAAAAGTGAAACTTTCAGATTATCTCTCGCATATCAAAAGGATCCAGGAATTTCGTGAAGTACTTGTTTATCATCGTTATATAGCCCCGCGACGTCCGGACTATGGGCCGGACCAGGTTTTCTGCGATGATATTTCGAGTGCAATAGGGCGCCTCGGCATTGGCAAGCTGTTCAGCCACCAGGTGGAGGCCTTAGAGGCCATAAGACACGGGAGGAACGTGGTGGTCTCCACGCCGACGGCCAGCGGCAAAAGCCTCATATATAATATTGCAGTAATTGAAAGGATACTAAGAGAAAACGATGCCAGGGCCATCTATATCTTTCCCTTGAAGGCCCTTGAACAGGATCAGCTCAAGAACCTATCTGGCTGGTTAGGCCAAATCACAGGGACCCGCATAAGGGCGGAGATATATGACGGCGATACAACGCCGTACAAAAGGAAAAAGATCAGGACCGATCCCCCTCATATCATCTTCACCAATCCGGACATGCTCCACCGGGGCATCCTTCCCTATCACGAGAGCTGGGAGGCGATGTTACGCCATCTTTCTTTTGTGATCATCGATGAGGTCCATACCTATCGGGGCATCTTCGGATCACATCTCAATCAGGTAATAAGGAGGCTGAAGAGGGTATGCAGGCATTACCGGGCCCATCCCAGGTTTATCCTCCTTTCCGCTACCATCAACAATCCGAGGGAGTTTGGTGAGGCATTGATCGAGGAAGAGGTCTCGGTCATAGATTCTGATGGTTCGCCGAGTGCGGGCAGACATTTCCTGCTCATGAATCCGGACACAAGCCCCGGCTTTTATGCCGCAAGGCTCTTTTTAGACTGCATCCGCAAGGGATTCAAGACAATAGCATTTACCCAGTCAAGAAAGATCACAGAATTGATCCACGTTTGGATATCCCAGATGGCCCCTGATATCAGCAAGAAAGTGAGTTCGTACAGGGCCGGCTTTATGCCGGAAGAAAGGCGGGAGATCGAGAGAAGACTGGCTTCAG
Source organism: uncultured Desulfobacterales bacterium (assembly GCA_964591255.1). GTDB lineage: Bacteria > Desulfobacterota > DSM-4660 > Desulfatiglandales > Desulfatiglandaceae > CAZQAA01. The sequence continues at coordinate 8,783 of CAZQAA010000070.1, forward strand.
GGGACCTGTTAGGGGTGGTCTCCACCAGTGCATTGGAGATGGGCATTGACATAGGATATCTTGATATATGTCTGCTTGTGGGTTATCCGGGCACCATCATCAATACCTGGCAGAGGAGCGGTCGGGTGGGACGTTCAGGAAGGGAATCGATGGTTATTCTCATTGCCCAGCCGGATGCGCTTGACCAGTATTTTATGAAACACCCTAATGACCTGTTTGAAAGGTCTTTCGAGGCCGCCATACTGGATCCCAATAATCCCTATGTGGTCAGGGCCCACTTGCCGTGTGCTGCAGCAGAGATTCCCATTACACTCAAGGACGAAAAATACTGGCCCTGTGACTTAACAAGCCATCTTGAGGCCCTGGAAAGGGCAGGGGACCTGACGCGTAGCGCTGAAGGGGAACCCGCATGGTTTGCAATCAGGAAGAACCCCCATCTCAAGGTCAATATCCGTTCCTCCGGCAATACATTCACGATTTTTGAAAAAAAGACCGGCCAGGCCATAGGCACCATTGACGGCATAAGGGCATTCAAAGAGTGTCATCCCGGGGCCATCTATCTGCATCGTGCATCTCAATACATGGTGGACAGGCTGATGGTGGAGAAAAAGGATATCATTGTCAGTAATACCGGCCTGAAATATTTTACCCGACCCCGTGTTGAAAAAGAGACCGAGATAATACAGGTGCATAGGAGCAGGCCCCAGGGCCAATTTCTGGCCCGTGATGGAGAGCTGAAGGTCACCGAAGTGGTAAGCGGCTATGAAAAAAGGGCCATGCCCGGTCAGGAGTTAATGGGTGTTTACCCGCTGGACCTTCCTTCCCAGACCTTTGAGACCACCGGTCTCTGGGTGGAAATAGAGCCTGAGCTGAAAAATTATGTTGAAGAAAACGGTTTGCATTTTATGGGCGGTATTCATGCCATCGAACATGCAGCCATAGGCATGTTTCCCCTGTTTGTCCTTTGCGACAGGAATGATATTGGAGGGATATGTTATCCCTATCACCCACAGGTAAAAAAGAGCGCCATTTTTATCTATGACGCATATCCAGGTGGAGTGGGCCTGGCCAAGCACGGTTTTGATGTGATCCTCAAGCTCCTTGAAAGGACGAGAGACCATATAAGAGATTGTGAATGTGAGGACGGCTGCCCTTCATGCATCCACTCACCCAAGTGCGGTTCGGGGAACAAGCCGCTTGATAAAAAAGCCGCCCTGTTGATACTTGGCGGCCTTTTAGGGGATGTATCCCTCGGGGATATCTCACAGCAGGGGGATGAAATAGATGTGGAAGATGTCTCTGTCAAGGAAGATTTGGCAGGCAGACAAAAGGCAAGACCTAATATACTCTTTTTTGATCTTGAGACCCAGAAGACCGCACAGGATGTCGGGGGCTGGCATAATTCGCATCTTATGAGGGTCTCGGTAGCGGTCCTCTTTGACACCACGGGAAAGGAATTTCGGGCGTTTGATGAGGAGAGTATCGAACTGCTTATCGGTCATCTTGAAAAGGCCGATCTGGTTGTCGGTTTCAATATCAAAAGGTTCGACTACAAGGTCTTGAGCGCGTATACAAACAAAGACCTGCAGGAGTTTCCTACCTTTGATATCCTGGAAGATATCCACAGACGCTTAGGCTTCAGGCTGGGGCTTGATCACCTGGCAAAGGAGACATTGGGGAGGGGAAAGACGGCCCACGGGCTCAAGGCCGTGGAGTGGTTCAGGCAGGGTGAGACAAAAAAACTTACAGAGTATTGCAGGGAAGATGTGGCGGTCACGCGTGACCTCTTCCAGTATGGTCTTGAAAACGGCTATCTTATATACAGGGAAAAACGCACCGGTACCAGAGTGAGGCTTCCGGTGGACTGGAAACTGGATGACCTGTTAACCGGGCCTTCTGTCTGAAGGTGTGATTAGGCATTGTGAATAGGGGAAACATATATGGGCAAAGCGTTTGAATGCAAGATGTGCGGTGAATGTTGTTATGGTGAGGGTGGCATATTCATGTCCGATGAAGAGGTGTCAAACATAGCCAGGTTCTTGAATATGGAGACCGGGGATTTCGTCTTCCAATATTGCGAAACAAGGCATGATCGCCTTTATCTTAAAACAGGCCCCACTAACTTCTGCATCTTCTTCGATAGGAAGAGGCAATGCCTTATTCATCCCGTCAAGCCCGAACGGTGTGTCCAGTGGCCATTTTTTGCGGCCATTGTAAACGACGAGGAGAATTGGGAGATGGCCAAGTATGCCTGTCCAGGCATTAATCCTGAATGCTCTTTTGAGGAGTTTGTTGCCCAGTCAAAAAAATGAATCTGTTCAGAAAATTTATCGATGTCATCTATCCGCCACGTTGCCCTGTATGCGGTATTTTTTTAGCTATTGATCAAACGGATGGGGATAATCATCACTACTTGTTTTGTTCGGACTGCATGTCCGGCTTCAAAGAGATATCTTCACCATACTGTTCCATATGCGGTACCCCTTTTAAAGGAGGATTGGATGGAAATCATGTATGTGAAGGGTGCTTGAGGAAAAGGCCGTTCTATGATGTGCTGCGGGCCCCGTATCATTATGACGGTGCCCTGATGACGGCCATACACCACTACAAGTATGGTACAAGGGACTTTATTGCAGATGCCCTGGGTCCGATGCTGGCCCGGTTTGCAGAGGACTGGCTCGAAAAACCAAACAGCCTTCTCACCATGCCCGTACCGCTCCATCCCAAGAGACTTAGGGAGCGCGGCTTCAACCAGAGTCTGCTCTTGGCAAGGCATGTGGTCAAAAAACTTCATACAGAACTGGACTTTTTGTCCCTGAGAAGGATAAGATATACAGCACCCCAGACCGGTCTTGGCAGTGATGAAAGGCGTAAGAATGTAAGGGGAGCCTTTATGGTAATAGCCCCTGAAAAGGTGAAGGGAATGAGAGTCCTCCTTGTGGATGATGTGGCAACAACCGGAAATACTATGAGTGAATGTGCACGCATGCTCAAGAAGGTGGGTGCAAAAGAGGTCCTATGCCTGGTCCTGGCAAGGGCCAAGAACCAGTAACATGGTCATGCCGTGGAGAGATACAGGAAAAAGATCAGGACCCTTGAAGACACAAAAGAGGGATGTGACCGATTAAAAGGGCTTGGCAAGAGGATCGTGTTTACCAACGGTTGCTTTGACGTACTGCATCCCGGTCATGCACGCTACCTGTGGGCCGCACGTAACCTTGGAGATTACCTGATTGTTGGCCTCAACAGTGATCGATCAGTCAGGTCCATAAAGGGGTCAAAAAGGCCCATAATGCACGAACAGGCCAGGGCGGAACTGCTTGCTGCATTGGAGTGTGTGGACAGCGTGCTCATATTTGATGAAGACGACCCCTATAAGATAATCCGGCATCTTCTGCCTGATGTGTTGGTAAAGGGGGGAGACTGGTCAGAGGATGAGATCATCGGCGCGGATGTGGTGAAAGAGGCAGGAGGAGAGGTCGTAAGGGTCCCCTTTGTGCCTGGATTTTCCACCTCCGATATGATCAAAAGGATTCTGGCCCTCTATTCGTAAGTTTTTTATCTGTTTGTACATACCATGGTTGTCACCATGTTCAGTTTTTGCTATATGTATCATTCAGGTTGTTTTTGCGCCCATAGCTCAGCTGGATAGAGTGACGGACTACGAATCCGTAGGTCGGGTGTTCGAATCACCCTGGGCGCACCAGCAACATAACCTGTTCCCTCTCCACTTCAGGTATTCTTGACGCAGTCTCGATGCCGCAAGAAGAATGTATTTGCCCCCCTTTGCATGCTTTACTGAACACCCTAACTTGACTTTTTTGTCAAGCAGTCAGATTTCGTCAATCCTGTTGGGTTCCGTTTTAGTTTATCCCTCTGCGCTCCATCTCCAGACAGGAGTCTGAAATTTTATACGGCCGAATAACATACGAAAAGTTATACAAGACCTGACCCCCTATTTCACTCGCAAGCCCCCTTTTACCTCTCTTTTTTTGTATCCGTTAACAGGTTGCATGGAGATAAGGGTTGACAGGTAAACAATAAAAGCTTAAATTGTTTACCATGGTAAACAACATTAGAAAAGAAACCCTGCTCACCGTTGTAGCCGAATGGCTGGAAGAGGGAGAAATCCCCCCCTTAGTTTCCCGTAATCGGAACACGATAGATCCCGAAAATCTTGATCGCATTCTTGCCGTTGTGGGGCCGAGGCGGGCGGGAAAGACCTACTTCATGTACCAGCTCATCCGGTCCCTGCTGCAGGGCGGGCGGCATAAAAAGGAGGATATTCTTTTCATAGATTTCGAGGACTATCGATTAGGTGGGTTCACCGGGGACAACATGGACGAGCTTTTCGCAGCTTTCCACCAGCTCGCGGGGCGATACCCCCGTTTTTTGTTCTTCGATGAAGTCCAGAATCTTCCCGACTGGAACCGTGTGCTTCGCACACTTCACAACCGCCGCCGGTTTAAGATCATTGTCTCGGGGAGCAACTCAAAGTTGCTTGGCCGCGAGATAGCGACCGAACTCCGCGGGCGGTATGATGATTTCCTGATGCTGCCATTCTCGTTCCGGGAATACCTCCAGTACCGGGGCATTTCGTTCACCTCGGCCTCCCTCCGGACCGCCGCCCGCGGCAATATCATGGCTGCGTTCGACGACTATGTTCGGCACGGCGGGTTTCCCGAGGTTGTTATGGCCAGCAACGAGGCTGAACAGCGCAAACTCTTGCAGAACTACTTCAAGACGATCTTCTACAGGGATATCCTGGAACGCTACAATATTAAAGCGCGGTACGTCCTCGATGCGCTGATGAACAATTTTTTCGAGACCTATTCGGACGTCTTTTCGATAACCCGATTCGAGAAGCACCTGAAGGGAAATGGGCTGCCGGGCAGCAAACGCACCATCGCGAACTATCTCCATTATCTTCAAGAGGCGTTTTTCATCATCGCAAATGACAAATTCTCTTTCTCGCCCCGGCGCAGGATCATGAATCCAAAGAAAATCTACCTGACCGATACAGGTTTTGCCGCGCTGGGGCGCCCTTTTGCAGAAAACCGGGGGAGGATACTTGAAAATGTCGTGGCCATAGAGCTGTTCCGCCGCGAGATGGAACTCTACTACTTCAAGGACAGAAACGAGTGTGATTTCATAGTCAAGAAGGGTCCCCGGCCAACGCATGCCATCCAGGTCTGCTGGGAATTGACCCGGCTGAACGAGAAACGTGAGATTGCCGGGCTTAAGAATGCCTTCGAGTCTCTGGATCTGCCATCAGGGATCATACTCACCTACGCCCAGGAAGAGGAACGTGAGATAAGCGGCCGGCGGGTATCCGTTTTGCCTGCATGGAAATGGCTGCTCACTGATGATACTAACGGCATCTCCTCTATCTGATACCTCGCCACTCGATTAATAAGTTCACTGCTTGTGACCGTATCCCTGCCCGCCGGCAGGCAGGTGTCAAAAGGGTATGCCAAGCTTCCAAGCAGGTTTCATATTAGCGCCATGTAAGCACTTAAACAGACAGGTGAAAATCCTTGACTAAATAGCTAATTTTAGTTTATTTTGTCTAAGTTTTTAAAATACTCGGCTTTAACTCTCACAGGAGGGCCATGAATTATGGATCAAAAAGAGCCTCGTATCTCATACTGAGAGCGGGGCTTTG
>CAZQAA010000071.1:0-18176 GCA_964591255.1 uncultured Desulfobacterales bacterium
CTTTGAGAACATGTTCAAGGCGGAACTTGACAGGGCAGAAGGTCTCGAGGGGCTTAGCCTCCTTAACCCCCGCGCCCTTGAGATGGGGCTTTCCATCCTTCCGGGTACAATGGATATCGCAGGTAAGAGGTATAATGTCTACCTGGCCGTATGCAATGTGGGGCAGGGGGTCTCGGAACTGGAGATGGGCTTCCTTCACCTGGTCAATCAGGCGAGAGATCTTTCCTTTCTTCCTCCTTTGCGGTTTGAGGTCACGCTGCAGGGGACTGCCGAGGCCCATGCGCAGGATATGCTGAAAAATGCGTATTTCTCTCACCAGTCTCTGGACGGGAGGGACTATGAAGACCGCATATTCGATGCGGGCTACGATGCCTATCCGGTAGGGGAGAGCATCGGCCGCCGGGCCCTGTGCAACGGGATTGACGAGCAGAAGGCCTGCCAGATGCTGTTCAATAACCTTTTTATAAAGGAAGGGGATATGAATATCCTGGACCCGGGGTTCAGCGAGGCGGGGATCGGTATGGCTTCAGGAGAGTGTCCCGGCCTGGCCGGTATCTGCGGCGATCATGTATTGCTGCTCACGGCAGATTTTGGATGCGGATCTGAAGCTGATCCTGGCATAGTGGGGGTTGTATTCCAGGACCTCGACGGGAACGGGCTTTACAGCATGGGGGAAGGCATGCCGGCGGCACTGGTTATTGCAGCTGATTCGGCGGGGGAAGATGCCCATGCCGTTACAGATATTACAGGCGGCTTTTCATTGAGGCTTGACCCGGGACATTACATCCTCAAGGTAATGGATAAGGGCGGAAACCTGCTTGACCGGAGGGACGTGGTGGTGGGCAATGTGCCCGCGGCGGTCCGCTTTTCCGTTTCAGGCTCTTATGGGTTGACAGGAAAGGTCAAATGATCTATCAGGTTCAGGGTCTTTGTATGATCCTGGGAAATGATTGCACATAAGAGAGGAGGTGATGAGAGGAAAGGGGTAGACTTTTTAAGGCAGCTTTTGGAAGAAAGATGAGAAACTGAACTTATGTAAAAAAGGAGGTAATGAAATGAAGAAGTTTTTTGTGGTTATGATGTCTGTTGCCATGGTGTTTGCCTTTGTGCTTCCGGTCATGGCGGACGAGGTGTGTGAGCCTTGTTTCAAGTGTGAACCCAACGATATAGGCTGTCCCGGTTCCGAACAGGAGGGAACGGAAGAAGAAGTAGAACATTGCGTATGTGGAGATGATTATGATGTCTTCGGGCTTTATCCTGATAGTAATCACTTCCCTAACACTGATCCATGTCCTGTCATCTTTTCCGTGTGCGAGTGTGATGATCCTGCCCAGTTTCATGCAGGCGTGGAGGTCGGTGTAAGGATGAGGATCCTGGTAAACGGCCAGGCAGGAGACCATGGGGCCTACTTTAGCCAGACTTTCACCGGGAATGTGGTCATGAGCAACAGCAGGGAGTTCCTCTGTGAGCCTGCATGCGCCAATACCGTGGTACATGCCGGCACTACCACCACCACGGCATATTTCTGCGATAGCATAAATCCCGGCGACAGCAATATGCCCGATGCGGGAGAGGTTATATGGCGTGCGGATCAATTTACCGGCCTCTCATATTATACCTACAACGGCTCCAGTTATGATGCAGGAGCCACTGTGAGTGCCACATGTCCGCCGCCTCTTGCCACAAACAGGGTGGTCCAGATTATTGCAAACGGAGGGCTTGTCCTGAACGCCTTTGATGACCTGTATAATCTGAGTCACTGGGCCATAGATATCCCCAGGATATGCGTTACTCCTGATGTAACCGAGTGTTCCACCATTTCGGTGGAGATCTGTCTCATGACCGAGCAGGGTGGCGGGATCTGCGGTGACTGTACCTGCGTATGCTCATGTGTCTATGACCTTTACACCGTGTGCTGCGAGGGACAGGCGGACTGCATTTTCTTCCCGTATGTGGTCTTTACAGACACAGGATGGGATACGGCCATTGTGGTGAACAATATGGTACCTGGAATGCCGTCAGGATCGGCCATGCAGGTGCTGTGGACCTTTACGGCGCCGGATGGCACCCAGAGCACATGGACCGATACCGGTTTTGCCAGTAATGGCGGCCAGAAGGCATATATATTCAGCTCGGATATATACCCGAATCTGGTTCCCGCCCCAACATCCACTGTAGGCTCCCTGAAGGGGACCTCCAACTTTGCCATTCATGGTCTGCAGTACATGACCAATGGATCCTTCGGCGCAGAGCATGATGCCGCGTGCTGCTCCGGTCCATGTGGATCTGGTGGTTAATTGTAAAGATAAAGGTTGATCTGCCAACCTGATAAAAGGGGCGGGCATGTCCTGCCCCTTATCTTTAAGGTTGTGAACCACTGTCTGTTTTCGGGCCGATGAAAAAGGTCGGATGCAGTCCATTCCATTTGTGAAGTTAATTGAACAAGTTGACTGATTTTTAGTTTTTTCAGGTTATAGGGTTGGAAAATATACACTATCATAACAATATAGATTGTTTTAAAAGGATAAGCGCAGCCCTGGTCATCTTTTTTGTTGTTATCCTTTGCAGGGGCATTCCCCTCCTTGCCGGGGAGGATGTTTTTTTGCCTTTCCTGGACAAGGGTCAGGCCTGGGATGTGATGGCAGAGTACCGCTCTTTTCCCCGGACAGACAATAGGTGGTCCCCGTCTGTACTTTTTCACTACACAGTCAGTGGCGAGACGCGTGCAGGGGATAAAGAGATAGATGTCCGGGGGGAAGGGGATACTGGCACCGGCAGGATCAGCTTCCGCGACGGTACATATCTCCACGGGGTGGAGACATCCAAGAGGGTTCGGGAAAAGTGGTATAAAAGGACCCTTTCCTTTGATGAAAAGGTGCCAGTAAAGACCCGTGAGGCACCTTTTCCGTTTGACTGGCCCGTTTTTCCCCTGCGGCCGGGTGAGACAGCAGGTTTTTCTGCGGTCATACGGCTTGATGATGGCCTCATGGCAAAAAGGATCATCAAGCAGAAGGTGGAGACCGTGCCATGCCAAGAGCTTCCCGACCCGGTTGACCTGAAAGGGGATATGGGTCCATTTTTCAAGGTCATCTGCGTGGACGATCATGGAGAAACCCTCTTTGTGCAGTACTGGGCCCAGGGGCTTCCGTGGCCCGTATATGGCGAAAACCAGGATATGCGATACTGGCTGGTTCTTGAATGAGAAGAGATCTGTTTATCATACTGTTTGTGCCATGGCTCATATTGCTCATCGTTTTTTCGGCTGTCCCGGCAACCGCCTATCAGGCGGCCTTTGTTCCATGGTCCGGTTACTGGTGGCCTTATAGCAAGGGTGGCCTGGTAACTGGCAAAGGGTATCGGGGCCATCCCGCGCCTCTCGAAAAATACGATTATGCCACGGACGGCACATATTACGGTCCTGCCACTGCCTACGGGTATGCCCATTACTATGACCCCTCTGCCCCCTACTGGTATGGTCTCTGCTTTGCATGGGCAGTCGCCTCCATCATGGAAAAGGAGCCTGTTCATGCAGGCGTATATAATGGTGTGATGTTCAGGGTGGGTGATAAAAAGGCCCTCCTTACGGTGCTCTATGACGGTACCCGTTACAATACCTACCAGGCAAGCGATCCTGTGGAGTTCCAGAATGTGCTGGAGACCTTTATAAAGGAACAGGAGCAGCCCATTGTCATGGATCTGGGCTCTGATGAGGAGGTATGGAACTTTCCCGTCTACCGGTACGAGACGTCGTACACGACTGAGGGAAATGTGCGGCACTATACCACCACTATCCACTTTGCCAGCGATATGGTGAATCCCGATTACAGGGGCATATCCTCCAGTTCCAGGACATATTATTACTGGTTCAGGCTGAGCGGGAGCGAAATAACAGAAAGCGGCTGGGAGAATACAAGCATTGACGACCATCCCAAGGCGGCCTATGAGCCCCTTTATACCAAACCCAGAAACAGCGGCATTGATCCGGCAAGGATACGGGATATTGCAGATACGGTGGATGACTCCCATGAATCCAATAACAATGTACAGGATGCCTCTTTTGTTACAACTGGAGGATATGATCTTTTGGCTATTGACGATGACTGGTTCCGGGTGCCTTTGAGAGACGGGGACACCCTTTATGTCATGCCCCAGTGGGAAGAGACGGCGGATATGTCTGGAGAGATCCTCGGTCCTGATCAGGAAGTGGTAGCCTATATGGCCCCGGGAGGATGGGCGGCCTATACGGCCCGGCAGGATGGGGACCATTATATTAAAGTAGTCACATCCAGGCCGGATGAGGAATATGAATACACCCTCTATCTGCGGCACGTCCTGGCCCACGAGGCCATTTTTCCTGTATACCAGCCCGGGGGCTGGGCAAACGGCGTTTCCATGTCTGTGGCAGGATCGGGATCTACGGATGAGCGGCTTATCCTCTGCATTATGGGGGATGACGGTATGCCCGTTAAAGGGAGCATGATTGAAGATGCTGCCGGTTATACAGGCGGAATCCTGAAGGAGGGCTTTTCGATGTCGTCCCCTGAGAGCGGATATCTCAGGATCGACTCGGACAGTCCCGTGCCTGGTATGGGGATGGAGATTTCAGGGACCTATTTTGCCTTTGGTGCCGATCTGATACCGGTGGAGGATGCATCTTCCATGCTCTTTTTTCCCCACTACGCAGGGACTTACGGGATACCGGACCAGTGGAAGACCTATTTCGGCCTGATCAATACGGGGGGAAAAGAGGAGGATGTCCGTTTTGTGGGTCATGACGCAGACGGCCTTGGTGTGGCAGAGGATGATATAGTGCTTGGCCCCGGACAAAAGATGGAAGTTGACACGGGCACACTTTCAGTCCTGACCCATGGGACCGTGTGCATGACGGCCCACTGTTTAAGCGGAAGAGACGTCCTGGTGGGATATATCCGGTTCAGCAACCCCAACAGTAGCAGAGGACAGGCCCTTATCCCGCTTCCACTCAAGCAGTCTTCCCGTCTCATGATTCCACACGTGGCATCGGGAACGGGCTTGGGGTGGAAAACTGCCTTCGCCCTGATGAACTGCGGGGATGAGGAGACAGAGATCACTTTTGGCGCCTATAATGAGGAAGGCTCCATGGAGGGGAACAGGACCTTTTCCTTGAGGCCCAATCAGAGGCTCGTGGCCACCATATCTGGTATTTTTCCATCCATTATAAGTCGGGTCAGGTCCATTGAAATAATTGCCGGTGGTGATATCCCCGTGTGTGGTTTCTCCCTTTACAGCACCTCTGATGAGAACTGCCTGGCGGGCCAGCCCCTCTTTTCTGCAGGCCACTTGCCTGCATATATGCCATGCAGTGACCCGGAGGGCGACTGGATGACCGGTATCGGGCTTGTGAATGCAGGGGACACGGCGGTGGACGTGAGGCTGATATCGCTTGATCAGGAAGGTAAAACTGTTTCCCAGCACACGGAGCACATGGTACCCCATCAGCACTTTTCAGCCATGATCCAGAGTCTATTCGGGGAAAGCACGCAGATAAAGTTTATACGAATAGAATCGGATACCATGGCTGATATTTCAGGAGTATACGTGATGTCCTCGAAAGATGGAAAAAAACTGCTGGGCGGGGTCCTCGAGTTCCCTTGAGAAGGATATTCAGGTAAAACGTTTTGAAGGTCATAGCCGCAGATGCATAACCAAATATGATTTATTGCTTATGCTCCCTAGGTTGGGCGGTATTGGCTGACAGTGTAATAGTGAGTTAACTCGGAACCTTATTAATGAAATAGCGGAGCAGATTAGAAATGGGACATGCCTTTAAAATTATATATCTGATATATATTCTGTTTGTTTTCTCATATCCATCCCTGGCCCTTGCAGCGAACACAACAGCGCGGGATGCAGACCTTGTTATTCTTGTAAGCGGTAATTTGGAAGGGCATGTAGAGGGGATAAAGGGGTGAGGGGGGAAAATCACGGGCGGTCTTGCCCGTATGGCCGGGGCTATTAAAAAGGCCCGCAAGGAAAGTGATTGCGGTCTTTTGGTAGTGGATTCCGGTCGAATTTTTCCGAAAACAGGGAGCAAGGTTTCCAAAAACGGGGCCCTCGCGTTCAATGTTATGGGACAGATAGGGTATGACGCCATCGGGCTGGCTGAGACAGATATTGCCCTTGGGTTTAATGTCATGGAAAAAACTCTTAAGAGTAGTCCCGATTTTCCCGTCGTGATATCCAACGTGGTGAACAAAGGCGGTCTTAACCCACCTTTCGGAAAAAGATATATTGTCTTGGAAAAGAATGGCATAAAGGTGGCCGTGATGTCCGTTGTCCCTGATGTGGACCTTGAAGGGCTGCCGGACAGCAGCAGCTCCGTCAGTTCCCTTGCGGTGATTTCGCCCTTGACGGCCGTTGAGGGCCTGATCAAAGAGGTGAAAGAGAAAGCGGATCTTGTCCTTCTCCTGTCCCAGCTTGATCAGGATCAGACCTTTTCCCTGCTCAGAGAAATAAAGGATATCCCTATGATTGCGGTCCTTGGAAGACCATTGGGCCGGTTGCCCAGGAAGCTCCCTAATGACCTTGCCAAGAGGTTTATATGGTCATCTCCCAAGGGAAATATTATCAGAAAGGTGAAATTGTCTCTGGACAGGGACGGAAAGATCAGTTCTTTTGAGACAGAGGCTGTCCGTCTCAACAAATCCGTGGAAGAGGATCCCGTGATCGCCCGGCTTGTCAGGGAAGAGGTGCTGGCCCGGGATGAGATAAAGAGGAAAGAACTGCAGGAGAGGCAGAAAAAAATTCTTAGTATGACCCCTGAGGAATACATGCAGTACCTGGCCAAACAGGGACATCAAAAAGGTCCTGTTTCATTACCCGTGGTATCCCGGAAAAATAAATCAGGTTGCGGATCCAATTGATTTGATGGCAGAGCTAATCATTACGAAAAGATGCAAAGGAGATCTCATGAAAAGGAGTAAACTGTTTGCTTTCTCTGTATGTCTATTTTTTCTGTTACCCGCGTGTGCCCATTTCAAGGCAGGCTCCGGGAGTCAGGATGCGCTCCGGGAGTGCGTTCAGACCGTATGGGAGGCCAAGACAAAAAGGGACTGGATCTCTGTGTATGATATGACAACACAGTCCTATAAGGATAAAGTGGACAAGAGCATGTTCCTGCAATCGCCTAAAGCGATTGTCCATGGCTTTGTCATTAAAAAGATGGAAATCGTTGAGCCGGGGAAAAGAGCTATGGTAACTGTTGAGGCCACTATGGATATATTGGGCCGAAAGGTCTCCTTAAACATAAAAGAGCATTGGCAGTGGGAAAATGGTGCCTGGCGACTGAACCTTTCTCCCCCGTCCTTGAGGTCACTATTTAAGCCGGGTGACAAAAAAGAGTAAGGATCGTAACAATAATGAAGCCGAAGGTATAAATTTTGCAGGAATATAGTGGTAAAACTCTTGTAAGGAGGTTCATTCACATGAGAAAGAATCGGGGATTCAGCATTATATTGCCCTTTTTGCCTTTGGTTTTATTTGTCTTTAGCGGCATGGCCCTGGCCATGACAGGCGGACCGGATTCCTATGGCTACAGATATATGGACAGCGAGGAATCGGGTGCAGCCCCCTTTTCATGGATAGATATTTCAAAAACGGGGACTGACTACCCCTTGGGCAATTACGATATGAGCGCTGATATACCCATCGGGTTCACATTCAAGTTTTATGGAATCAACTACAATACTGTGCGGCTTTCCAGCAGCGGGTTCATTACATTTAAAAAGACGTCTCTGAACGGTGCCGCCGGGGGTGAGCCCATACCCACGGAGAAAGGCTTGGCAGATAATATGATAGCCGCATTCTGGGATAATCTGAAGGCAGGGACATGAAGTGCTGCGACTCTTTACGAGACCCGTGGGGTCTCGCCCAACAGGATGTTCATCGTGAGCTACATCAACGTCCCGTTTTTATATGATGAAACAGGGGAAAACAGGGAACATACATTTCAGATTATCCTGTATGAGGGGTCCAACGATATACAGGTCAATTATCTTGATGTCCATCCGCGAGACATGTCAAAGCATACCACTACCGCTGGCATAGAAAACGCTAATGGATCTTCAGGTCTGCAATATGAAAGATTCAATACCTTTACAAGATACAGAAATATCTATGTGCGTTATTATACCGGCAGTGCCCCTGACCCAGACCCAGATCCAGATCCAGATCCCGACCCTGACACCGGTACTCCTCCCCCGTCTGGAGGTGATTTCCATGGAGGTTCCCTGTTTTTTCCGTATATCCTGCTTGACCCGGAATGCCATACCGAGTTGTGCATAATCAACCCGGATTCCAAACAGACGCAGGGCGGTGTCTTTAAGAAATATGACGAAAACGGGCGCCTTATTCAGGAGTCGGGGAGCATCTCCATACCCCCCCGGGGCAGACATGACATGGCTATAGTAGATCTTATGGGTCTTAATGGGAATGTTGCCTATATGGTCTTTGAACCGGATTCCGAGTCAGAGACCCTGGTGGGATATGAAAAATTTATAAGTGGAGAAGAGGGAGGGGAGAGTGTCCCTGGGGCCAGGGAGCCTTCCCATTCCGTCTTGGATATTCCCCATATCGCATCGGATGCCAACTGGTTTACAAGGATCGTCCTCATTAATGCAGGGGATACAGCCAGGAATATCAATATAAAGTTTGACAACGGGGAGACGGTTTCCATGGAGATTGGGCCGGGAGAGCATAAGGCCTTTTTAATAAAGGACCTTTTTGGGGGTGATCCCATGCCTGATATACATTCGGCGCGCATATTCGGCTCCGGTCTAATAGGCATGGAGCTTTTCGGCAGCGTGGACGAAAAGAATGAACTGACCGCCATACTCCTCAGTAACCAGAAAGAACATGTAGTCTGTTATCCCCATATTGTGGAAAATGAAAACTGGTATTGCGGTCTTGTGGCATATACATACTCATCCACCTGTGATTTGACCATAACTCCGTATTCTGCAGATGGTACTCCTTTTCCGGAAATATACAGGACCATATCCACCTCGTCCAGGCTGGCGGGGTCTGCTGGTTCCCTTGGACTGCCACAGGATACGGCATGGCTGGAAATAGAAGGGACCAAATCGCTTTCCGGATTTGAGCTTTTTGGGAATGTCAATGGAGGTCTTGCAGGATTTGTTTGTACGGGTATGAAAAAAAAGGCAGGAGTTTTTCCTGATTTGGACAGCGGGGATGTCACCTCAATAGGTTTTGTAAATACAGAGGATTCAGAGGCGTATGTGATCTTGACTGCCTACAGGGATGACGGCACTGTTGTAGCGACCAGCTCAATAAATATATCAGCCCACGCAAAGGTTGTGGGAGAGGTTCAGGGCTTATTTGATCAAAGCATTGATGAGGCCACTTATATAGCCTTTTCATCAGATAAAGAGATAATGGGTTTTCAGCTCAACACCTCCACAGGTCAGGAAGAGGCCGATGCACTTCCCATCCTTTAATCCGGATTTGTAAAGCAGATCAGGGCAGGGCTTGGGCGCTGCCCTGATCCTATTTCCTCCAAGTGTGCAATAGTGACGCGCATGGCAGGATCATTCTGACGCAGTTTGTGGATATAAAAAAAATCTAGTGGGCATAATACCAGGGCGAAAGGGACATATCGTTTTCGTCTTTCCCCTTTATGGTGTTTGCGCTGTGGAGTGTGTACCAGGCACTCAGGTCAACACCGTCTAATCCCTCCAATTTTCGAATGTCTTCTATATATGGCAAGGTCAGGAGCCTTTTTGTATTATGGTCCAAAAATCCCTGTTTTGCTCGTTTGTTGTGAAGAACAGATGTGTCCGGCTTGAAAGATGGGTCAATACCAAGAAAATCGAATATAGAAGACAGAACACCTTCTGGGTCTTGAACGAGTTGATCATAGTAGCATATCTTGATCTGATTTTTGGGAAATTGTTCAAAATAGCTCTCTAACTGTTCGGCATAAAAGCCCAGGCGGTAGTATCCGGCATAGTTCAGGCGGCCATCATCATATACGGCATTGATAAAATTTGCCCGTTTTTCAAATCCAAGGGACAGATTATGCTGAAAATGGGAAAAGGCCCTTTCTGCAGGTTGCCTCAAGCAGGCCAATATCCTGGCCTCAGGGATCATCTCCCTGATGTTTTTGGAGACAAAGGGATAGACCATGTAGAGGGGAGAGGCCTCGCCAACGACAGATTCGTCCTTGACGCCTTCAAACAACCGATAATATTCATCTAAACTGGTGATCGTATTTTTCCAAAGCGGATGCCTTTTGATGATTTCTATCTTGTCAGGGGCAAAACTTTTTACTGCGAAATATCGTGTTTCCTTTATCGGACTCATGAAGATTTCGGGGTGTTGTCCCAGATAATTCCATAAAGAGGTCGTTGCTCCCTTCATGGTCCCTATGATAAAAAAATTTGGCAAACGATCGGACATGAGCTTTGCTGTAATCTATAAATTTCCAGAACCAATAATCAGATTCTGGGTTGCAATACCACCATGGGCAGTCTGCAGCCCGGTTCGTAATCCACTCCATTCTCCTGTTTCAATCTGTCTTGAATGCAATATAATGATTACCTGTTTAACATTATGCTGAAGATAACGATTTTCTGTGTACTGGTCAAGACCAGGGATTAAGCTTATGAACATGGCTTTTATTATATCAGAGCGAAAGGAAGATATATTTTTTTACAAGGTTAATCTGAAAAAATACAACCGTGTATATATGAATCCGTGATCGTTTGTCATATTTTTTCATTGAAATTACTCCTTGTTTCTTTTACTTTAGAAGGCTTGAAAAGTCCATCAGTTATGATCCGCAATAAGCAGGCCCTATTTTATAACCAATTGCCTGTGGAGAAAAAAATTAGGGGTTGAATCGATTTTATGTTAAAAGTTTTAAGGGATATATCAAACGGTATTAGAAACCGTATAAATTCAAAAAAGCCGTTACGCGCGGGCTATTACAACGATAAATACCGAATGTCCCTGAGACAATGGTTGATTCACCATCAGAAGAATATCGTGTTTGACAAAGTGAAGTGGTTGGGTATGCCAGTCAGAAAAAACATCCTGGATGCCTGGATATACCAGGAGATTATTTACGAGATAAAACCGGACGTTATTGTTGAAATTGGAAGCAAATATGGTGGCAGCACCAGATATTTCGCCAACCTCCTTGATCTCTTAGATAAGGGAATAGTTATCTCCATCGATATTGACCGGTCTGTCTATAGTCTGGTGCATGATCGGGTAAAAGTCCTTACCGGAAAAAGTTCGGATTCGGCGATACTCCAAGAGGTGGGAAGACTGTGCAATGATAAATCGGTTATGGTCATCCAGGATGGAGATCATAATAAAGGGCAGGTATTGGAGGATCTGGAAAATTATTCCGGATTTGTCAGTATCGACAGCTATTTTATTGTGGAAGACGGTATCGTGGACCTTTTTCATCCCGGTGATGGCCTGGGTTTTGATAGAGAAGGGCCCCTGAAAGCTACCGAGGAGTTTCTGAGAGGGCATCCCGAGTTTATCTGTGATATGTCACGGGAGCGTTACCTTCTGACCTACAATCCCAAAGGTTTTCTAAAAAGGATTTCATAAGGAAGTGAAGATGAATTGCCTGATTCTGGGCGGGGCCGGTTTTATCGGCTCGCACCTTGTGGATGCCCTTGTGGAAAAAGGGCATTATGTGAGGGTCTTTGACAGGCCCAACATTGACATATCAAATCTGAAAAAAAGCATTAATCATATTGATGTCTGTCCGGGTGATTTCAATAATGTAAAAAATGTATCTGAGGCATTATCGGGCATTGATGTGGTGGTAAACCTTGTCTGCACCACGCTTCCCGCTCCTTCCAATGAAAATCCTCTTTACGACGTGGAAAGTAATGTGAAAGGGAATATCATATTTCTGGAAAAGGCGATAGAGAACAGGATCAAAAAGGTCGTGTTTGCCTCCTCAGGCGGCACGGTTTACGGCATTCCAGAACAGATGCCTGTGACCGAAAATCACAGGACCGATCCCTTATGCTCATACGGAATAAGCAAGTTGACGGTGGAAAAATATCTTTATCTTTTTAATCATCTTTATAATCTGGACTATACTGTGTTGCGCCTTGCCAATCCATATGGCGAACGGCAGAAAATAACTGCAACTCAGGGCGTAGTAGCTGTTTTTCTGGGAAAAATCCTCCACGATCTGCCGGTCCATGTATGGGGTGATGGGTCTGTAGCCAGGGATTTTATATATATCAAGGACATGGTCCAGGCCTTTGTCCGGGCAATAGAAAAAAGGACATCCTCAAAAATTTTCAATATCGGAAGCGGTAATGCCTGTTCCATAAAGAAATTGTTAGATGTGATTTCATATGTAACCGGAAAGGAATTGAAAATAGAATTTAAACCGGCAAGAAACATGGATGTGCCTGCAATAGCACTCGATATTAAAAGGGCAGAGCATGAGCTGGACTGGTGTCCAAAGGAAACCCTGGAATCAGGTATAAAAAGGACCTGGCAATGGCTTATGGAAAACTACAGATGCAGGTAGAAAAACTTAATGCCTTGACATCCCTACGTTTTTTCGCCGCCTCATTAATCGTGATCCATCACAGCCAAGGTTTTTTCGGGATTGGTACGGATTTCAATCAGCATTTTCCGACTTATCAGGCGGTTTCTTTTTTTTTCGTGCTTTCAGGTTTTATCCTCACCTATGTATACAGATCTTTTGACTCGACTGCCCAGGTAAAAAGATTTTTGGTTGCCAGGATAGCAAGGATATGGCCCCTCCATGTGATAACGCTGATTATTACTCTCTTGTTTTTTCATGAACGCTATTGCCACCTTGCTGCTGATCCAGAAAGATCGTTTCATTTTTATTCCATTCTGGCCTGCAATTTTTTCATGGTTCATGCATGGATTCCCATAAAAGAATACTTTTTTTCTTTCAACGCCCCTTCATGGAGTATCTCCACGGAGTTTGCCTTTTATCTCCTTTTTCCCTTTCTACTCCTTAATATGAAAAGGCGTTGGAAACTGCAGTTGGTTATTCTTTTTGCCGTTTCCATGTCTGTGGTCACTTTTTCTATGGTGGCAGGCATTCCGGAGGGAAATAGGTGCGGGGGATTTGGATTGCTTGGACTGATAAACGTCAATCCCATTGTCAGAGTTTTCGAATTCTGTGTGGGCATGTCTGCAGCCCTTTATTTTGACAGGTTAAAGGAGAGATATAATCCCGGCCCGGCAGTGGGTACAGCTGTGGAGATAGTGCTCGTCTGCGCGGTGGTCCTTGTGATGACTTTAAATCAGTGGTTTATGTCGAAAATTGAGCCTTTTTTGGGACAGGCGGGCATGGCCTGGGTGGACAACGGTGTGCTCAATTCCTTTTTTTTTGCAATGATGATTCTCTTTTTCGCCGTGCCGCGGGGACTGATTTCCCGGTCTGTTTCTGGAAGAGTATTTGTGCTTCTGGGTGAAATCAGTTTTTCCATATATCTCCTTCACAAGATATTGATCAGGGTGTACAGAGCCTATATTGCCCCTGCTGATCATTTCTCTGGACCTTTTTCATATATATATTTCTGGATTATCCTTTTGACAGGGTCTTATCTGCTATGGTCCATTGTCGAGAAACCGTGCCGCACGGTTATCGTAAGATTTGCCGGAGGTTCCCGCTCAATTTTACGGGATATAAAATACGGGAGCATCTTTTCTCCATTGAAAACATTGCCTGCTTTTGTCATATTGCTGGTGTTTGTTGTTCCGGTTGGCGTTTTTGTCAAAAATACTCCCTTGATAGTGCGGATAGACAAGGACGAGGCCTTGACAATATGCGAGAAATGCCCCGAAAAGTATAGAAATGTGGAGTTTGGAGACAAGATTGTACTGCTTGGAATCGGGTTTGATCAATGTGCCGGCGACAAGAGACTGAGACTGTTATGGAAGGCAAAAAAAAAGGTACAGCTTTCTATGGTGGTTGGCGTGCATTTTTTAGACAAAGAAGGAAATATAGTAGGTCAGGCGGACTATCCCCAGTCCCACCGGATGAATAGTTCGGATTGGGCGCAAAAAGGCGCCATCTGGCTTGACGAGATACCGATAGGGGATAACTATAGGGCAGTATCACAGGCGGTGGGGATCTGTATTTATAAAAACAGGAGCCTGTTAACGATCCATAATGGACCGACGGACTGGAATGGTAAAAGACTGTTGATCGACCTTTCTCATCATGTTGAGCCATGACTCCAGGCCTTGAACATTAACCATCAGTATTTAACATTGGATTTTGCATCCCTTCGCTACTGGAGTTTTTGGGAATGAAAGAGAGCTTTAATCCTTGGCGGCGTTTAAATCTGAAAAAGGGTGTTAAGAGACTATTCAGTCTTTCCGGATGGCATGGAAAAGATGGATCGATTAAAATTACCATGTTTAAGAGGCACAGGTCGGAGACAAAAGGTCTGTGTGATTTCAGTATCAAGAGGGTAGGGTCGGACCTTACAGGGAATTTAATCGGATTTTCAGGATGGATTGTGGGAAAAAACACCCGGTTTGATACCATAGAGATCTTTTCGAACGGGTCTCATCTGGTTTCGATACCGGTCAATATCAAGCGCCCTGATGTGGCGAAGCATTTCAGCCTTTCCACTGATAATGACGAATTTGGATTCAGCGCATATTTCAATCCCTTTCTCCTTTCCGAAGAGTTTGAACTGGAAGGTCTTGCGGTCTCGGCGGACCTGGACAAGGTAAGGGTAAGGATATTTACCATGAGCGGTCAGAGAAAGCAGTTGCACAGGGAGGCTCCGTTTGCAATAAAACCGCTTTTAATCACTACCCTGGGGCGCACCGGCAGTACTTATCTTTTAGGCCTTTTGGGGGCTCATCCTAATATAACCGTATATAGGCCATTTCAGGTAGAAGCGCGCTACGCTTCTTACTGGATCCAGATGTTTTTGAGCCTTGGCCATCCCAGGAGCTGGCTTTATCCGGTGGCATCGTATGACTCACAGAATCCATCTTGGATATTAGGCAATGAGGACGAAAGGATGCTCCATCATGCCCTGTATCCGGAAATGTTCGACTGGTTTGATGGTCCTTATATGGAAAATCTGTACCGATTTTGCATGGAAAGCCTTCAGGAACATTATCTCCGGATCGCACAAATCCAGAATAAACAGGTCGTCATGTTTTTCAGCGAGAAGTTTCTCCCGAACGCTTTTACCGACACCTTTTTGAATCTGGTTCCAGAGGCAAAAGAAATCGTTCTGACAAGAGATTTCAGGGATATGTTCTGCTCCATAAAGGCATTTAATCACAAACGGGGATTTTTGGCCTTTGGCAGGGATAAATTTGCGTCAGATGAAGAGTATATTTCCAACGCACTTTCGGGCGGTGCCAATGCGCTCCTCCAGGCATGGAAAAAGCGGCGGTCGCGATCTCTCCTTGTGCGGTACGAGGATCTTGTTTTGGAGCCAGAGTCTAATCTGGCCAGGATTTTCAAATACCTTGGAGTTGAGGGATCGCCCCGGACGGTGCGGCGGACTATGGAAGCTGCTTCTAAGACCAAACCCAAGAGTCAGAAGCAACACAAAACGTCACCGTCTGCAGAGGATTCCCTTCAAAGATTTCGTAAAGAGCTTGATCCTGGGCTTTTGAAACTTTGCAATCGTGTCTTTGAAGAGCCTTTGAGGGAATTTGGATATGATATGTAATAAGGATTATAAATAGTGAACAGGGAGGATTCTCTAAAAAATATTCTGAATCCGGTTTGGATCGCCGGGCGTATATGGCGTTATCGGGAACTGATCCGTCAGCTCACATGGCGTGAGGTGATTATGCGATACAAAGGATCGTTTATCGGCCTGGGGTGGGCCTTTATCCAGCCCCTCTTGATGCTCGCTGTATATACCTTTGTCTTTTCCGTAGTATTTAAGGCACGGTGGGGAGTGCAATCCGGAGAGACGCGGATAACCTTTGCCCTGACCCTTTTTATGGGAATTATCACATTTAATCTGTTTGCAGAAATGCTGACCGCGGCGCCGAATCTCATTCTGTCCAGGGTCAATCTGGTCAAGAAGATCGTTTTTCCTTTGGATGTCCTGCCCTTGGTGCATTTTTTGAGCGTTGTAATAAATTCATTATTCAGCCTGTTTGTTTTGCTTGCAGGAATATTATTGGTGTATGGTGCTCTCCATTGGACAGCCCTGCTCCTTCCACTTGTATGGCTGCCCATGTGGATGCTCTCTCTGGGTTGCGGCTATTTCCTGGCATCCCTGGGAGTCTTTGTCCGGGATTTCAATGCGGTTGTCCGGGTCATTACCACGATGTTTTTTTTTCTGACACCTATTTTTTATCCCATCAGTGCCGTTCCGCCAAGGCTCCAAGTCATTATAAAGTGCAACCCCATCGCGATTTTTGTGGAAAACGCCCGCAGGGTTGTGGTCTGGGGACTGATTCCGGCATGGTGGTGGCTTCTGGGAGGAGGCCTTTTTTCTTTAATTATACTGATATGCGGTTATATATGGTTTATGAAGAGCAAAAAGGCTTTCGGGGATGTAATATAGGGTCTATGAGTATGAATGAACTATTCTGTTTCCGGCTGGCCACTATATAACAAAGGGGCAGAGGATAAAGAAAGTTATTTTATGACTGCTACTTAATATAATGGATAATAATATTGTAATAAATGCCCAAAACCTGGGAAAGTGCTACCAGATTTATGCCAGACCGGTGGATCGTCTCAAGCAGTCTTTGTGGCGCCATAAGAAAAAATTCTACCGCGAATTCTGGGCACTTCGGGATATCACCTTGCAAGTGAAGCAGGGGGAAACTCTGGGGATAATAGGCTCTAACGGAAGCGGCAAGACAACACTTTTGCAGATGATTTGCGGTACCCTATGGCCAACGGTGGGCCATGTCTCTGTCAGGGGACGGATTGCGGCGCTTTTGGAACTGGGCGCCGGGTTTAATCCCGAGTTTACGGGACGGGAAAATGTCTATATGAATGCCGCTGTCATGGGGCTCAACCGGAAAGAGATAGACAGCCGGTTTGATGATATCGCTGAATTCGCAGACATAGGACAGTTTATGGAACAACCGGTAAAGGTGTATTCCAGCGGCATGTACCTGCGGCTGGCCTTTGCCACGGCTGTCCATGTGTCGCCGGACATCCTGGTGGTTGATGAGGCACTGGCCGTGGGGGACACCCGTTTTCAACAGAAGTGTATTTCAAAGATCCGGGAATTCTGCGAGAGAGGAACCGTGCTGTTTGTCACCCACAACAGTAGTGTGGTGACCGAATTATGCAGCCGTGCGGTTTGGATAGAAAAGGGGCAGGTCCAGATGGATGACAAGCCCAAGATGGTGGTGGAAAGGTATCTTCAATTTATGTATGAGGGGGAAAATACCCTTTCATCAAAAACTGAGACGGTTGAGGAGAAGAATGAGGACACCCAGGTGGATACATCCGGCTTTGTCCTTGTGGATGAACATGTCCGGCAGTTTGGAAACCGGCGGGCAGTCATAGAAGGTGTAAAACTGGTTTCCGGAGGGCAGACAAACAGTATGATCTATACAGACATGTCCTGTGATATATTGATTCTTCTGCGTTGCCACGAGAAGATCCAACAGCCTATTATAGGATTCATTGTCAAGGACCGGCTTGGTAGAAATATATTGTCCGACAATACCTCTCTTATATCAGACAGTAATCTTCCTCCCTTTGGAGAAAACCGGGGATATCTGGTTACTTTTTCAATAAAATCATGGCCGAATTTGATGGAAGACGACTATTCCTTGAGTATTGCCGTTGCCGATGGCCTTGTAAAGGAACATGAACAGTGCCATTTTATCCACGATATAATAGTATTCAGGAGTATCCCCGCAAGAAAATCGATGGCCCTTATCTCTGTCCCAGATACTACGGTATCATATGCCCCAATAGGATATTAAAATGCATCAAAGTTCTTTTGAACAGAGGCTCATATAAGCCTATTTTTAATGAGAAGACATGGAGTTTCAGGGTCTGGAGCTTATAAGAGTGATGTGGTTTAATTTTAACGGACACCGTGTTAAGATCAATTAAAAAGAATAGAATAAAAGAAAATTCAATGGATTTTAATTATAGATATTCAAAATTCAATTTCATTATTAAAGCATTG
>CAZQAA010000072.1:0-4709 GCA_964591255.1 uncultured Desulfobacterales bacterium
TTATTACCGCTCTGAGATTGAAAGGAGAAACTGTTGATGAAATCACGGGTGCTGCAAAGGCAATGAGGGCCGTGGCCTTAAAATTATGGTCTGATGACTATCCTGGTGAAAAGGAAACAGTCCTCGATACCTGCGGTACAGGTGGAGACAGTGCAGATACATTCAATATATCCACTGCCACTGCATTTGTGGCTGCAGGAGGAGGTGTAACGGTTGCAAAACATGGCAATCGTGCTGTCTCAAGCCGTTGCGGAAGTGCCGATGTCCTTGAAGCCCTACGGGTTAATCTTAATATCAATCCTTATGATGTAAAAAGGTGTATAAAAGAGATAGGAATAGGGTTCCTTTTTGCCCCGCTTTTTCATAGGGCAATGCAGCATGCAACAGGAGCGCGAAGGGAGATAGGGATCAGGACCATCTTCAACATCCTTGGTCCGCTGACTAATCCGGCAGGCGCCAATGTCCAGATTCTGGGGGTATACGATCCGTCACTAACCGAAAAAATAGCCCATGTCCTCAACAGGCTCGGTATCAGGGAGGCATTTGTGGTGTGTGGAGAGGGAGGCTATGACGAGATAAGTATCTGTGGGCCTACAAGGATATCCCATCTGAAAGGAAATGATGTAGATACCTTTGAAATCATACCGGAAGATTTTGGCATCAAGAGGGCCGTTCCGGGAGATATTGCGGGGGGTGATATAAATGAAAATGCCCGTATTATTAACGAAATATTAGATGGGAAGGAGGGACCAAAACGGGACGTTATTCTCCTGAACACGGCTGCGGCATTTGTAGTGGCCGGCCTCGATCCGGATCTGAAACATGGTATAGACAGGGCCAAGGATTCCATAGATACAGGCCGTGCCCGTGAGAAACTTGCCAGCCTCATCGAATTTACCCAAATGTGCAGTCCGGCCCAATGAGCAAAGTTAACCTATCATGCATTCCAGACTAACCAAGATACTTGTTGAAAAAGAGCAGGAGATAAGGAGGCTCAAAAGAGGAGGAGGCCCAGCAAAAAAGGGGCTTGATGTACCGCCTGTGCGAGATTTTCGTGGTGCCATTTCCGTGCCTGGAATAACCAATCTTATAGCTGAAATAAAATTTGCCTCTCCATCTGCAGGCATTATCCGGGAAAAAAGCGATCCTATTTCTATAGGCAGGATCTATGAGAAGTCGGGAGCCGCCGCCATATCCCTTATCACGGATAAACGCTTTTTCGGCGGGGACATAGATCACCTTTCCCGTTTGAAGAAACGGGTCTCGTTACCCGTGCTAAGGAAGGATTTTATCATAGATCCTGTCCAGGTGGAAGAATCATTCGTCTGTGGCGCCGATGCTGTCCTCCTGATAGTGCGGATACTTTCAGAAGAAAAATTAAAAGAGATGCTTTCTCTATGCAATGATATGAAAATGGCAGCGTTAACCGAGGTACACAACAGGACCGATCTTGAAAAGGCCATTGATGCCGGGGCAAAGATTATCGGCATTAATAATCGTGATCTGGACACCTTCAATATCAGCCTTGAAACCACTATCAGCCTTGCCCCCAGGGTCCCCGGGGATTGTACCCTGGTGAGCGAAAGCGGAATCATGGGGGCAAATGAAATCAAGATGGTGAAAAAATACGGTATAAATGCGGTGCTTGTGGGTTCATCGATCATGGGAAGCGATAATATCTCGGCCAAGGTGAAAGAATTAGTGGATGCAGGTAAAAAAGCAGGCTAATGATGGTAAGGATTAAGGTCTGTGGGATAACAAATCAGCAAGATGCATCTATAGCTGTTGGATTGGGTGTGCATGCCCTTGGATTCATCTTTGCCGAAAGCCCGAGACGGGTGGAGCCTGAGATCGTCCGCAGAATTGTAACTAACATTCCACCCTTTGTTCAGACGGTGGGTGTGTTTGTCAACAAGGGACTTGACGAGATAAGAGAAATCGTTCAATTCTGCCAGCTTGACCTGATCCAGCTGCACGGAGATGAACCACCCGACTTGTGCCGTGCGCTGATGCCCAAAACGATCAAGGCTTTTCAGCTCAAAGACGCGTCAAACCTTAAGATATTGAGATCTTACTCAGACACGACAGCGGCCATTCTCCTTGACACATATTCTCGGGACAAAAGGGGTGGCACAGGAAAGACCTTTGACTGGGACCTGGCGGTCATGGCCAAGCAATTCGGCGTGCCTGTTGTGCTGTCCGGCGGACTTTCACCTTCAAATATAAAAAATGCCATTTTAAAGGTAAGGCCATTTGCCGTTGATGTAAACAGCGGAGTGGAAGATCGACCCGGCAAAAAAGACCCTCTTCTCCTTAAAAGGGTGGTGGAAATAGTGTCAAAATTTAATAATGCGATTTCTTGCCAAGATAAAGAAAAAATACCAAGAGATAAAATCTGCACCTGATCAGTGGAGGACTTGAAGATGATTACCACACGTTACTATGGACAATTTGGTGGTGCATATATACCGGAAATCCTTGTCTCCACTATCAGCGAACTTATATCGGCATTTCAGGAGGCAAAAGAGGATCCAGGTTTCTGGCAAGAATACATGGACACAATGTCTACCTATTCCTGCAGACCTACACCCCTTACTTTTGCCGAAAACCTGACCGAATATCTGGGCGGTCCTCGAATCTACATAAAAAGGGAAGACCTGAACCACACAGGTGCCCACAAGATAAACAATGTCATTGGTCAGGGACTTCTCGTAAAAAGGATGGGAAAGACCCGTGTCATTGCGGAGACAGGCGCAGGCCAGCATGGTGTAGCAACGGCGACCATGGCAGCCAGGTTTGGTCTCAAGTGTACTATATATATGGGAGAGGTAGATGTTGCCAGGCAGAGGCCAAACGTCTTTTGGATGGAACGATTAGGGGCTAAGGTGATTCCTGTAAAGGACGGTACCAGGATATTGAAGGACGCCATTAACGAAGCGCTAAGAGACTGGGTAACCAATATGGATGATACCCACTATGTGCTGGGTACCGCCTGTGGACCGCATCCTTTTCCCGAGATGGTTTCTTACTTCCAGTCGATAATTGGCAAAGAGGCTCACAGACAGATCATGGAAACAGAAAAGAGACTTCCAACTCGAATCTATGCCTGTGTGGGCGGCGGATCTAATGCCATGGGTATCTTCAGTGGTTTTTTTGATGATACTGAGGTTGAGCTTGTCGGTGTTGAAGCCGGAGGCAAGGGTTTGGAAACGGGGCGTCACGCCACACGTCTTGCATCAAGGGATGGTAGCGTAGGCGTGGCCCAGGGATACAAAACATATTTTTTACAAGATAAAGATGGACAGATGAAGGAAACCCACAGCGTGGCGGCTGGACTTGATTATGTAGGCGTTTCACCTATTCTCGCTTCTCTTCATGAGAAAGGAAGAGTCAGATTTGAATCAGTAACCGACAGGGAGGTACTGAACGCTATGACCCTCACCATAAGGAAAGAAGGGCTCATACCTGCCTTGGAATCCGCCCATGCCTTTGCCCAGGTATTCAAAGAGGCCCCTGACATGTCACAAAACGACATTGTCCTTATTAACCAGTCAGGTCGAGGTGACAAGGATATCTTTACCATAGCAGACGCATACAATGACCCCACCTGGCAAGAGTTTATCCAAAAAAAGGCGGAGGATTATGGGACTTGAATCATATCTTAGATCCAGACTGAAACAGAGGGATATCCTGCTTATGACTCATATTGTGCTTGGTTATCCCTCTTTTGAAAAAAGTTTTAGGATCATCGAGACAATGGTAGAAGCAGGTGTTGACCTTATGGAATTGCAAATCCCGTTTTCTGAACCTATTGCCGATGGGCCTGTAATCCTCAGGGCCAACCAAAAAGCACTGAATAATGGGATAAGTGTTAAGAACTGTCTCGATTTTGCAGGAGAGGTCGCCCGGAGTTTTGAAATTCCGTTTCTTATAATGTCATATTACAATATTGTCTTCAAATATGGTATAGACAGATTTGTCTCGGGTATAAAAAAACGGGCCCTTAAAGGAGCAATTATTGCAGATCTCCCCCCCGAAGAGGGGCATGAATATTTCAGCATGATGAAAGGACATGATCTTGCCCCCATCATACTTTTTTCGCCCTCTACATCTTTTGAGAGGATGAAGTATCTGGCCTCATTTGCAAGGGGGTTTATTTATTGTGTTGCCCGTAAAGGTGTTACAGGCGCACACACAACCTTCTCGGAGGAACTGACAGCATACCTTTCAAGATGCCGCAAGGCCACATCCCTCCCTTTGGCCCTTGGTTTCGGAATCAAAGAAAAGAGAGATGTTGATTTTCTGATACGCAAGGCTGACATTGCGGTCATCGGCACCCAGACAATCCGGATAATGGAAAAGAGCGGTATATCCGCTGTAGGAGATTTTATACATAACCTTCGATAATCACTTAACCTGAAACAATCCGTATGTCATGATATGTATGTATTAGCTAAAAGCAAATCTGACAGTTAGTGGTTGCAAATATTGTAGTCACGGCTATTCTTTCTGAGAACACTCTGATCTGGTCAAGTAGCAATGGACACCCAGTAAAGCGACTTTTGTCTCAAAAACATTTGGGGGTTTATATTCCAGAAACGAGTGAAGACGGTGAGTGTTATAAAACATTTCGATATACCTGATCACATCACTTCTGGCCTCATCTCTGGTTTGATAAATGATATCCGAGATCCATTCGGAGTCTCTTG
>CAZQAA010000073.1:0-13860 GCA_964591255.1 uncultured Desulfobacterales bacterium
CAATCCGGTTCCCGAGTTTGTAGATTTTTTTCTTGCTAAAAAGATTGAAAAGGGGATTGATAGGAAAAATGCAGTTCGTGACCTTTATGGCTTTTTACTTAAAAAGCGTTATGACGAGCGACTGAATCTGCTTTATTTTGCCTTTGAAATTTTTGATAATAACACGTTTCTCCCAGAAAAAATAATTAACCTTACTCCTTTACCTCATGAGGATGGTTTGCCAAGATACAATTGTCCTTTAGAGTCTGAGGTGCTTATTCCCTCCCATTCCAATAGCTTGGTGTAAGACCAGTCTTATTTCCACTCCATGATTATCAATTGTGAATGCTGCAGACAGATAACTGTTCGAATGAACGCATCCAATTGACAAGAAGCAGATTGTGCTTATCTTGAAAATAATATGCAGGAAATAACGAACCAACAAAGGGGTAGAGATATTATCTGCCGAGCAGTTGGATATTTTCGGATTAACAGGCTGTTACCTGATAAATCATGAAATAATAAGGGGAGATTATACCTATGGACTTAAATAAATTTACAGTCAAATCACAAGAGGCCATGCAAGCGGCCCAGGCAAGGGCCGTAACATATGGACATCAGGAGGTAGATTGTGAGCATCTCCTCCTGGCCTTATTGGAACAGGAGGAAGGGCTGGTTCCGAAACTGCTTCAACGAATGGAGGTTCCGTTAGGTGCTCTGCAGGAGCAAGTTACACAGGAACTGGAGAAAAAACCCAGGGTCAGTGGTCCTGGAGCAGAACCAGGAAAGGTGTATATCACTCAGGGTCTTAACAGACTTCTCGTGAGAGCGGAAGAAGAGGCCAAGAATCTGAAAGATGAATATATCTCTGTAGAGCACCTGTTCCTTGCCTTTATGGATGAGGAGAGTGGCACTCCTGCGGGAAAGATTCTCAAGGATTTCGGTATTACCCGCGATACGTTGTTGAAGGCACTTACATTGATTAGAGGGCATCAGCGTGTCACCAGCGCAGATCCCGAGTCTGTGTACGAGGCCCTTCAGAAATATGGAAGGAATCTCGTTGAAGAGGCAAGAGCCGGGAAACTGGATCCTGTGATCGGTCGTGATGGAGAAATCCGTCGTGTTATCAGGATCCTGAGTCGAAAGACAAAGAACAATCCGGTCCTTATTGGAGATCCGGGCGTGGGAAAAACCGCTATTGTAGAGGGATTGGCCCACCGTATTGTGCGGGGTGATGTGCCGGAAGGACTGAAGGACAAGACCTTATTTTCCTTGGACATGGGATCACTGGTGGCTGGGGCCAAATACCGTGGAGAATTTGAAGAACGGCTCAAGGCGGTTCTTCAGGAGATCAAGGAGTCTGATGGACGTATTTTGCTGTTTATCGATGAGCTTCACACTATTGTAGGGGCAGGCAAGACAGAAGGTTCTATGGATGCAGGCAATATGCTCAAGCCGATGCTCGCTAGAGGTGAACTGCACTGTATCGGGGCAACTACCTTAGATGAATATCGCAAATATATAGAAAAGGATGCTGCTTTGGAACGGCGCTTTCAACCTATTATCGTTGAAGAACCTACTGTTGAAGACACTGTCTCCATACTTAGGGGACTGAAGGAACGCTATGAGGTGCATCATGGGGTGAAAATTCATGATAGTGCCATTGTTGCAGCATCCGTGCTTTCCAATAGATATCTGACAGACCGTTTTTTGCCAGATAAGGCAATTGATCTTATAGACGAGGCGTGCGCCATGATTCGTACGGAAATTGATTCCATGCCGGCGGAACTGGACGAGGTGTCGCGTAGGATTATGCAGCTTGAGATAGAAGAGGCGGCATTGAAGAAGGAGCGTGATAAGGCGAGTAAAGAACGTTTAAGGATCATTCAAGGAGAATTGGCGGATCTTCATGCTAAGGCAGAGAGTATGCGTGATCAGTGGGAGTCTGAAAAAGATGTCATAAAAAAGGTTCAGGAATTAAGAAAAGAAATAGAAAGAGTCCGTCATGAGATAGACCTTGCGGAACGCCAGTACGATCTCAATAAGGCTGCTGAACTGAAACACGGCCGTATGCCTGAATTGGAACGTCAATTACAGATTGAGGAGGAAAAGCTTTCTCAGGATGAAGGAGGGGCTCGTCTGCTCAGGGAAGAAGTGACAGAGGAAGAGATCGCCCAGATCATCTCACGCTGGACCGGGATTCCTGTTGCACGGTTGATGGAAGGCGAACGGGAGAAGATACTCCGCTTGGATGAAGTCCTTCACCAGAGGGTCGTGGGTCAGGATGAGGCGGTAAAACTTGTTGCAGATGCAGTGATCAGGGCCAGATCCGGAATCAAGGATCCCAAGAGACCGATTGGATCATTTATATTTCTTGGCCCGACCGGTGTAGGGAAGACTGAACTGGCCAAAACTCTTGCAGAGTCACTCTTTGATTCGGAGGAAAATATGGTCAGAATTGATATGAGTGAGTACATGGAGAAACATACGGTTTCTCGACTGATTGGCGCACCACCGGGATACGTTGGTTATGAGGAAGGAGGACAGCTTACTGAGGCGGTGCGTAGAAAGCCGTATTCTGTGATACTGTTTGATGAGATTGAAAAGGCTCATCATGACGTCTTTAATGTACTGCTACAGATCTTTGATGACGGCAGGCTGACTGATGGTCAGGGTCGGACGGTGGATTTCAAAAACACCGTTATTATAATGACGAGCAACATAGGATCTCACTATTTGTTGGAAGGCGTAACAGACAGAGGTGAGATTAAGGAGGGTGCGCGTGACCAGATTATAAGGGAGCTGAGACAGCATTTCCGTCCAGAATTTTTGAATAGGGTGGATGAGATTGTCCTTTTCAAGCCGCTTACCCTTGAAGAAGTGGAGCAGATCGTGGATCTGCTGGTAAAGGATTTATCCAGACGCCTTGAAGAACGCAGGATCAGTGTGGAGATAACAGAAGCGGCCCGACGGTTTATTGCCAGGTCTGGCTATGACCCGGTTTATGGCGCCAGACCATTGAGGCGTTATATACAGCGGGAACTGGAAACACGTATAGGCCGGGCCCTTATTTCAGGAGATGTCGTTGAAGGCGCTGTTATTACCGTAGATGTTGCCGATGACATGTTGACCGTGACACATCTCAATCCAAAGGAATAATTGGGATGTTATTTATTAATGTTTCATAAATATAAGGAGAAGAAAAGAATGAAATCACAATTCGTTTTCAGGGGTATAACTCATTTTGTCCTTATCCTTATGGTGAATTTTACTGTGATTCTTGGGTGTCAACATTTTGCCCATGCATATGTTGAGAACAATGATTTGACTATTCTTGAAAGGACTTCCAAGGCCTTTACCCGAATAGCAAAAAAGGTGAATCCTGCAGTAGTTTTTATACAAGTGGAGAAAACTATAAAAACCGGACAGGGAGGATATCCATTTGGATTTAATGATCCATTTGATCTTTTCAATGATGATTTTTTCAGACGATTTTTCGGACACCGATTTCCTGACAGAGGACCTCGAGCATATAAGCAGATGGGACTAGGTTCGGGCTTTATTATATCTCAAGATGGCTACATACTCACCAATAATCATGTGGTTGGTGATGCGGATAAGATTACTGTCCGCCTTAATGACGGGAGGGAATTTAAGGCCAAAACCATCGGCACTGATCCCAATTCAGATGTGGCACTCATAAAAATAGATGGTTCCAAAAATCTGCCGGTATTACCCCTAGGGGATTCGGATGCACTGGAAGTGGGTGAATGGGTTATGGCTATAGGGAATCCCTTTGGACTGTCCCATACCCTGACAGTGGGTGTGGTTAGTGCAAAGGGAAGAAATAGCGTTGGTATAAATGACTACGAGGATTTTATTCAGACGGATGCAGCTATTAATCCTGGAAACTCGGGTGGCCCACTCATCAATATGAAAGGAGAAGCAATAGGTATCAATACCGCAATTTATTCAAGAAGTGGTGGGTATATGGGAATAGGATTTGCCATTCCCATCAACATGGTCAAGATCATAAAAAAGCAGCTTATAAAAACTGGCCGGGTGACAAGGGGATATCTGGGGGTAACCATCCAGGATCTCACCGAGGCTTTGAGAAAGTCGTTTGGAATAGAGGAAAAACAAGGTGTGTTAATTGCGGATGTTGCTGAAGATTCTCCTGCAGAAAAGGCGGGTATCAAGAGAGGAGATTTGGTTATAGAATTTAACGGTAAAAAGGTAAAAGAGGTAGGGCAGTTCCGTAATATGGTTTCCCTTACATCTCCAGGAACAGAAGCAGAGATAGTGGTAATAAGGAATGGAAAAGAGAAGCATATTACCGTGAAATTGGACGATCTCAACAAATCGAAAACAGCAATGGTTTCCCAGTCAGATATAGTGGATAAACTTGGGTTTAGGGTACAAGACATTACCAAAAATCTTGCCCAACGGTTTGGATACGGAAAAATCGAGGGAGTCATGATTTCAGAAGTGATACCCGGCAGCCCTGCCTATCTTGCAGGCCTCAGGCGTGGCTTTCTGATCCTCGAAGTGGAGAGAGTTCCTGTAAGAAACAGCAAGGAATTTCTTAGGGAAGTGAAAAAGGCGATGAAATCAAAAAGAATATTATTCCTAGTACAGGATGGGGATTATACTAGATATGTGATTTTGCAATGGTAAGGATGTTGGCGTGAACTTATTTTAAGATGGACCTCTTGACAATTTTTTAAGGCTGCTTATTTTTAGAAAAAGTAGAAATTTTAAATGGTTGGGATAAACTTTATTTTTAAAACAGTGTGTATTTTGGACAATAAAGGAGGGATGAACCATGATGATCAGAAGATTAGTGAATTGGCCTGGACCACTGGACTTGAGAAGTCCCTTTAATGAGCTTGAACTTATGAGAAGACAGATGGATAAGCTGTTTGAAGGGTTTATGGGATCTTCCTTAGGCAGACCAATAGCGGGTGTGTTTCCATTGATGAATCTCACAGAAGATAATGACAATTATTATGTCCGTGCTGAGCTCCCGGGCATAAAGACAGATGATCTGGATATTTCTGTTACCGGTGACAGTTTGACTATATCGGGCGAAAGGAAAATTCTGAATGAAGATGAAAGTGCCAAATACCATAGGAGAGAAAGGGAAGGGGGTAAATTCAGTAGAGTCTTAAGTCTGCCGGGTCAAATTGATACAGAAAAGGTGGAAGCCCATTCTGCCGATGGTGTTCTTACAATTGTCTTGCCTAAATCAAAGGCGGCAAAGCCAAAGCAGATAACAGTGAAAGCATCATAGAGCAGGGACAAAAAACCTTGAAGGGAGGGATGAATTATGATGGAAAACAGCAAGCCGTTACAGGCAAGAGAAAAGACTGAAGCATCTACACCTGCAGAACAGATAAAGCCTGGCGCGGTATTTACGCCGGCCGTCGATATCTTCGAAACCGATCGCGAGATAACCATGTTGGCTGATATGCCGGGCGTAAAAGCAAAAGAGTTGGAGATAGATCTTCATGATAACGTTCTTACTATAGACGGAGAAGTTGAGTCCCCTGAGGGAGAAAATGAAGTGGATATTATCAGGGAGTACCGTACGGGCAGATATTATAGGCAGTTTGCTCTTTCTCAAGTTATAGATCAAAGCAAAATCGATGCGCAGTTGAAAGATGGAGTATTAAGATTGACACTTCCGAAGGTGAAAGAAGCAACGCCTCGAAAGATAACTGTTAAAGTGGCTTAGCGATATCATCAATGACGACTATTCAACCAACGGGGGAAAGATTAAGGCAGGCAGTAAAGTGGATTTCCTCAGAGCGGCTTGAGGAAAAAGATCGGCCTATATGGGAGCTTATCCAAAAAGCTGCTCTGAGATTCAACCTGTCCCCAAGGGAGGAAAATTATTTGAAATCCTTTTATAATAGATAAAAAGGAGGTGATAACAGATGGCTATAACTGAAAAAGTAAAAGGGAAAATAGACAGTGCGGGCAAAGAGATCATGGAGTCCATTGAGGCATTGAAAGGAGAAGTTGCGGGACTTGCCAAAAAAGTCAAGGAAAGGCTTAGCGGGACCGGTGAGGATCTGAAAGAAGCGAGTGAAGAACTTTCAAAGCAAGTGAAAGATCTGGCCGACAAGGTACGGAGTCTTGTTCCCCAGAAAATGAAATCAAAACATATGCCGATCCGGGTGGAGAAGGCAGGCCAGCTTGGCGGTGAAGGATGGGAACAACCTTTTTTAGAGTTGCAGCGTGCTACCAATCGTCTTTTTGATAGCTTTTTCAGGGATGTTGGTCGTATGTGGGGGACGTGGCCCGATCCTTTCGCTTTGACTGCAGACAGTTTTGGTTTGCAGTGGCCCAGAGTGGATATAAGCGAGGCAGATGATGCGTTCATTATCACAGCCGAACTGCCGGGAGTTGACGAGGATGACCTTGAAGTCTCAGTCAGTGGAAACAGGATTACCATCCGGGGAGAAAAACAGCAGACAGAAGAGCATCAGGATCGCAGTTATTACCATGCTGAATGTTCATACGGTTCATTTCAGAGGTCTTTTACCCTGCCAATGGAGATAGATTCTGAAAAAATAGATGCTTTTTTTAAACAGGGGGTCCTTACCGTAAGATTGCCTAAGACCGCGGCTACCCGCAAAAAGATAAAAAAGATTCCTGTCAAGGCGTCTGGGCATTAAAATCAGGAGTAAGCGATTACACCATGGTTTACTGTTTTTCCCCATTATGCAGCTTGTTTGAAGTCTGTAAGTGATTGGGGTTGGAAACCTGGTTCATCATGTCGTCGAGGAAATATAGCCGATAGTCTTTTTATGAGACCGCTATTTTCCCTATTCTGGTACAAAATTCGGGGCATATCACGCGTTTAAATATCCCGATCCTGTTTGTCTCCGCCCCATCCATTGAAGTTTGATCTTTCTTTTTAAAATATTTTTTCTGGGCTTCCAGGATGTCTGACGGTTTCATCTTCCATTGAGTCGGACACCCTGTTATTACTTCGACCACACTGAAGCCCTTGTGGAGTAAGGCCTCTGCAATTCCATGTTCGAGCATTTTTGCATGATATGATGTGAACTTTGCAACAAATGTTGCTCCCGCTGCAATAGCAAGCCTTGGAATATTGATAGGATTTTCAACGCTCCCGTAAGGTGTAGTCTTTGTCTTTTTGCCCTTAGGAGTCGTGGGGGATTCCTGTCCGCCGGTCATTCCGTAGATTGCATT
The DNA here is from genome assembly GCA_964591255.1 of uncultured Desulfobacterales bacterium. GTDB lineage: Bacteria > Desulfobacterota > DSM-4660 > Desulfatiglandales > Desulfatiglandaceae > CAZQAA01. The sequence continues at coordinate 7,204 of CAZQAA010000073.1, forward strand.
GTTAATGATTATGGAGGTTAAATCGATATTTCTCCTTGCGGCATGTATAAAATGATTTCCACCAATAGCCATGGCATCTCCATCTCCCATGAAGACAACTATATGGAGCCTGGGATTTGCAAGCTTTATTCCGGTGGCAAGGGCAAGAGCCCTTCCGTGGGTAGTATGGACAGTATCAAAATCGAGATATTGGGATATCCTGCCAGTGCATCCAATTCCACTAACAACAACCGTTGAATTCCTGTCAATGCCTGAACTGTAAAATGCCCTTATGAATGAACCAAGGACTATCCCGTTGCCGCAGCCAGGACACCAGATGGATGGTAACATACGGAGCCTGATAAATTTTTCATATTCCTTTTTCATTCGGCTAGATCGATGCCTCTACTATAGTTTCAGGCGTCATCAAGCGACCAAAAGATGATACGCTGATTATTTTATGAGAATGTCCCGCTACCCTCTCTACTTCTCTGATAATATGCCCCATATTCATCTCCGGCACGATTAGTTTGACCGCCTTTTTTGATATCTCTTTCACAATGTTTTCGGGGAACGGCCAGATGATCTCAAATTTGAGCAAAGCCGACCTGATCCCATCTTTCTTAAGCAATTTCATGGCGGCTTTGGCTGACCGGTATGGAGATCCATAGGCAAGCAAGACAACTTCAGGCTCTTCATCTCCTTCTAGTTTAGTACAGACTAGATCCTTAGCCGAACCAATTTTGCTCATTAGTCTTTTGAGCAATTTTTCGTATTGTATGGAATCCGCTGTGGGCATGCCGCTTATATCATGGGCCAAACCGGTTTTATGCCGTCTCAGGCCTATTCCTAAGCATTCTCTCTTTTTTGTAGTCGGTTTTCGTCTTTGATCCGCCTTTTTTTTATGTTTCAATTCCGGAAGATCAACGCTTTCTTTCATGTGTGCAGTTATTTCGTCTGCCATGACTATTACTGGCACCAAGTATTTTTCAGCCAGCCTGAACGCTTTTCAGTAAGGTGATACATGTCGGCGACCGTCGCTGGGGTCAGGACAATAATGGGATAATCTCCGTGACTTCCAAACCTTGCCTGCAGGATATCACCCTGAGAAGGGGCTGTTGGCATACCGGTACTCGGCCCGCTGCGCATTATATCTATGATCACTATCGGGGTCTCGGTCATTGCGGCATAACCTATGCTTTCCTGCATAAGGCTAAAGCCAGGACCTGATGTTGCTGTCATTGCTGTGGCACCTGTCATGGCTGCGCCTATTACCGCAGAAACGGATGCTATTTCATCCTCCATCTGGATGAATGTGCCGTTGTACTTGGGCAAGAGTTCTGCCATCCCATGGGCTATCTCTGACGACGGTGTTATGGGATAGGCGGCAAAAAAATTACATCCCGCATTTATCGAGGCCCTGACAACCGCCTCATTTCCTCCCAAAAGCTCCATTATTTCTTTAACCCTTATTTGATTTCAATGATATTAAGGGCCAGGTCGGGACACATCATCTCACATTGTCCGCAACCTGAACACCCGGCAGATTTCACCGTTAACTTGTTTGAAAGAAAAAAGATATGCTTAGGACAAATGTACACGCAGATTCCGCATCTTTTACATAAGCGGTCATCTACTATGACTTTGTATCTTTTTTGTTTTGTTTTCACGGATGAATGTGCTTTTTAGTCATGTAGGGAAGATCTTTCGCCTGATCAGACAGTTTAATTTGCTGGAAATGTTAAAGTCTTATGAAGCTTTGCATTACCGATTTCAATTCCCCTTGAAAATGCATTAAGATTTTTGCCCTTATATTTTTTAATCCTTTTTTTTATCACTGAGACCACCGTTTCAGAGCGTACGATTCCTGTGACAGCTACAAATGTCCCCAGTAATATCATATTTGCAAATATTTTATCGCTAAACTCCTTCTTGGCTGTTATTTCAAACGGGAAGCCAATGTGCCGGCAATTACTGTTAGGGGGTTCCACAAGTCCAGAATCGTAGATCACTATGGCATGGTTGGCAAGCATGGAAAAATTTTTGGAGCGGTCTTGTTGACCAAGGGATAGAAAGATGTCTATTTTTTTTATCAGCGGATAATCTACCTCCTCTTTATGACTCAAAATAATATCTGCCTTGGAGGAACCACCTCTTACTTCAGGTGTGTAATTTTGTGTCTGAACAACGGTCTTTCCTTCAAGCGTGCATGCCTCTGCCAAAACCAGTCCCAATTTCCTGATTCCTTGTCCCCCTCTGCCTGCTATCCTTATTTGTATGTCATTTTTTTCGCTGTAAGCCTGGTCAATAGGGCATGATGTGTCTATTTTGGTCCAGTAATCCATATTTGGTGCATTTCCAGGAATAGTTCAATAAGAAGGAAATTGAACTGAATAAAAAATAACTTTGAAAACTGCGGCCTAACGTTCCACGATCATGGCCATTCCCATTCCACCTCCTATGCACATAGTTATGAGACCGGTATTGTAACCTTTGCGTTTCATAAGATTCATTCCGGTTACCATCTGGCGCGTTCCCGTGCATCCTATGGGGTGGCCGAGGGAAATCCCGCTCCCAAGTTCATTGGGACGTTCATAATCTAGGCCGAGTTCTCTCATACAGCCTATGGCCTGTGCAGCAAATGCCTCGTTTAGTTCTATCATATCAATATCTTTTAAAGTCATCCCTGCGGCCTTCAATACCTTGCGGACTGCCGGGATGGGACCAAGGCCCATATATGCGGGGTCAACGCCTCCGGATGCAAAATGCTTGATTTTTACAATTGGTTCGAGATCAAGCTCTTTAGCCTTTTCAGCGCTCATTAGGAGAACCGCTGCTGCAGCATCGTTTATGCCCGAGGCATTACCGGCAGTTACGGACCCATCTTTTTTGAAGGCTGGTCTCAATTTTTCCATTTTTTCCATAGAAGTCTCCATGGGCCGCTCGTCAGTATCAAAAACTGTTTCACTTTTGCGTGTTTTGATGGTCACAGGTACTATTTCTTCCTCAAAAATACCCTCTTTAATCGCTTGTAGTGCCCGGGAATGGCTCAAAACACCCAGTTCATCCTGTTCCTTCCTGCTTATGTCATACAGTGATGCAATATTTTCTGCCGTTATTCCCATGTGATATCCATAGAATATTTCATACAGGCCATCAAAAACCATCAGGTCGTAGATATCACCTGTACCCGTGATCTCCATCCTGTGTCCCCAACGGGCCTTAGGTAATGCCATTGGGACTTGGCTCATATTTTCTTGACCACCCGCAAGAATCACATCAGCTTGGCCCGCCATAATGGATGCAGCTCCCAGGGCTATGGCCTTGAGCCCAGAGCCGCAGACCTTGTTAATGGTTATAGCTGGAGTTTCTTTTGGGATCCCTGCACGGATCATTGCCTGGCGTGCAGGATTCTGGCCCTGGCCGGCCTGAAGCACATTACCCATTATTACTTCATCAATATATATAGGACTGAAAGAATCATCCCAGTTATAGCTCCTGCTTTCGATCTCGGTTATTCCCTGCTTTTCTAGCCTGTTGGGGATGCCTTCTTTTATTTGGTTACTTATAATAGGCTTTAAGGCGACACGTGTGAGTACATCTTTCATCACAATCGATCCCAATTCAACAACTGATACATCTTTTAATCCTCCACCAAAGTTGCCTATAGCTGTCCTTGAACCACTTACTATTACCACTTCTTTCATTGTCATATATCTCCCTAAATATTATAATATATTATTATGACCTTTTTTATCTTGTATCTGATAACCAGATTTGGATTAGAACAAATGGTATCTTTTTAAGCCAACAAAATGAAGTAGATATGTGCCTGTTGCTTATTGCATATGATATACATCCGCGTTACCAGCTGGTATTGGCGGCAAATAGGGATGAGTTTTACGAGCGCCCCACTGCACCCCTGGGTTTCTGGGAAGATAATCCGCAGATTCTTGCAGGACGTGATCTCAGAAGAGGTGGAACATGGCTTGGAATTGCCCACGATGGCCGATTAGCCGCTATTACCAACTACAGGGATCCAAAGACTACAAGAAAAAATGTACCATCCAGAGGCCTTCTCGTAAAGGAATTTCTTTTCCGGAAACAGGATGCCGAGAGCTATATTGAACATATCAAAGAAGTCGGGAAGAAATACAATGGATTTAGTATCTTGCTTGGAGATAAGAATGGGATATGGTTCTATTCTAACAGAGGGAACGCTATTCAAAGATTAAGTCCTGGAATTCACGGTGTCAGTAATCATCTTCTTAATACGCCATGGCCAAAAGTGAAAAAGGGGAAGTCAGCCCTGGGGGCTATTGTTGCCCGACAGGAAGAAATAGATCCAGAGGAGATTTTAAATGTCCTTTCCGACAAATCGTATCCCCCGGATGGAGATTTGCCCGAGACAGGTATCGGGCTTGAGAAAGAACGGATGCACTCACCTCTATTTGTTACAAGCGAAGATTATGGAACACGCTCATCTTCTGTTATCCTGATGGAAAGGAGTGGTAAAACGATTTTTTTGGAACGAAGATTTTTGCCTGAAGGATTTGGCAGGTTCAGGGAGGAAACGATCTGTTTCAATTTTATGTTGGGTGATTTTGGAAGAATATAGCTGAAGATAATAAAGAATTAATTACAGGGCAGTCATTGATAAATTAAATGATTCCTATGACTGCCCATTGAAATCAACTGTTATATTACTACATCCATCATTTCATCTGTCAGTTTCCATAGATCCGGTCTCGCGAAATTTGCCACATATGCACCGACCATATAGTCTCCGCCTTTTGCGTAAACAGCCACAATTGAGTATTCGCTTCCCCTTATGGCTATAGCAGTGCTAGGAAAGAACTTCTGATGCTTTGTATATTGTTCATATATGGCGCACTGTGTGTTTGCAGTAAAAAGATCGAATTCACAGAAGGAGGAGGCCATGTAGACCGACTCTCCCATTATATCTCCTATCGCATCTATTATTTCCGGCCTCTTGTTTTTTCCGGATGGTCTCCAGGCACCACATGCCACAACACCCTCTAATTTCATAATATCCGCCAATGTTTTTGCCATTAATAATATCCCCCTTTCATCTTTACCTGACAATGACTACAGGGCATGGGGAATACAAGACGACCTTCTCGGCTACGCTTCCCATAAGCATACGCTTAAAGCCGCTCATTCCTCTTGTCCCGACAACGATATAGCTGAAACCTTCTTCCTCAGCTATGCGTACTACTTCTTCAGCAACCGGGCCTACAGCTATCTTGGTCTGGACGGATTTCGCACCATTTTCCTCTGCAATTTTCTTTAGTTCTTCCAGCGTTTTTAATGCCTGTTTTTCCCTTTGGTGGTAAACCCAGGTATCTGGTACCTCCTTATACCTGATTACATCCTCAAGGACATTTAGCAGGGTTATCTCTACGCCGGTTTTTTTTGAAAAACGAGAGGTCAAGATCACCGCCTTTCTTGAATGTTCGGAACCATCGACGGCTATCAAGGTTTTTAATCCTGTACCTTTTTCGTCCATGTGTTCGGCCCTCCTTTCTTAAATAAGAAAAATAAGTTAATGTATTTCTTAAAATTCACAGCTTTCGAGGCGATTGTCAAGCGAAAATTTTGCTGAATTTATATTGAATGTAACAAACTTGTGTACAAGTCAGATTGACTTTTCTGATAGTTGTGTTATTGATTTTGGCGTATTCACTCGATATTTGTTAAACCTAAAATTTTAGCAGCTTCTGTTTTTGAGGGTGTGTGAACTTTTACGATATTGATTGGGAGATGTGGTCGTGGTAATAAAGGAATTAGTAGTTGGTCTGATTATGACAAACTGTTTTATTGTGGGGTGTGAAAAAAGCCGTGAAGCCATTGTGATTGATCCAGGAGGGGACGTGGATAAAATCCTGGATGCGACATATGAATCGAATCTTAATATCAAATATATAGTGAATACACACGGTCATTTTGATCATACGGGAGGGAATAAAGCAATAAAAGAGGCAACAGGGGCTGAAATTTTGATCCATCGTTTTGACGCACCAATGTTGCGCCAAATATCCATGACCGCAATGGCGATGGGAATTATTCTTGAAGATTCACCGCCAGCTGACTTGACAGTAGATGAAGGTGATGAAATCAGATTCGGGAAAATTTCTCTGAGAGTAATTCATACTCCCGGCCACAGTCCGGGGGGAATTTCTTTATATACGGATGGAATCGTTTTTGTCGGCGACACACTGTTTTATGGCTCCATTGGACGCACAGACCTGCCCGGTAGCAGTTTCCCAACCCTTATATCTAGTATCAAAGAGAAGTTGTTTCCCCTTGGTGATCATGTGAGAGTCTATTCAGGTCATGGCCCCACCACCACGATCGGGACAGAAAAACGGATTAATCCATTTGTGGCGTAAACGAGAACTGATGAATAAATATCCATACGCAGAAGCAACAGTGGCTTAATAATATTTTCATCTGGATATTTATTTTTTCAAGGATCTTATTGATATTATTCCCTATGTTACATGTTTTTACAGGACTTACATTCGGGATTCCTGGGGACCTTGAACTCCATGATATTCATTTCCAGAAGGTCGACAAAAAGGAGCCTACCGGTCAAAAGATGTCCCTTTTGCAATACATATTTGAGCACTTCGGTTGCTTGAATGATTCCGATGA
>CAZQAA010000074.1:0-25647 GCA_964591255.1 uncultured Desulfobacterales bacterium
CATCCCGTTTCTGTCTTCTGTCCTATGAACTCTTTTGCCTTGTTCATAAAATATGGATCTTCAAACACTTCGTCATCATCAATAAGGACCGCAATATCCGAATCAAGAATATGTGGCAGAAAAAGACACATGTTCCTGACAGGAGAATACCCATGCAGGTTTAGGACTTCCTTGAAGTTTTCTTCTTCCCCCATCTTCAGTAATTCGTGAACCTTTCTTAACTGGGAATGGCTGAACAGGTATATGGGTATATCGGTCTGTATGGAGGAGATAATTTGTGCGACCTTTTTTTCAACTCTTTCTTCAATATCTTTTGCATTGGCGATCGCGAGGATTACTAAATTAAAGTCCCTTTCTTCAAGGATATTTATGCTTTCTATAGCCCTTTTAAGAGTCCCTTCCTGGTTGAGCGGAATAGGGTGGTCATAGACTACATCACTATCTTTTGGGCCCAGATTTTCTTCCCGTGCCCAATAGGATGGGATTACCATTGTGGCTTTGAGTCCCATTTTCAATGCTCCTCATATCTGATGTTTACATATACAGCACTGTTTCCCTCATCACCGCTTGGCAGGCCATGGATGCTGTTTCAGCATTTGGTACAGGCTCAATCCATATCAGGGAATACCTACTACCTTCTTGTTGTATTTTTACGATCTATGAAAGGCTAAATAGGTGTTGTCCTAATGTCAATGGAAATTTTTCGCATATTTTTTTTAGTTTAGTTGCATATCTTGATTTTTTTAAGAAGTACACTTAATATCAGTCTGATATTTGTATGGCTGTGCTATATGGTGCTGTGTACAATATGGATAAGGAAAACTGGCAGAAAAGGGGAGAAGGGCATCGAGAAAGGTTGCGCCACAAATTTCTGCATGGTGGGTTAGACAGGTTTTCAGATGAAGAGGTAGTGGAATTTCTCCTCACAATGGGAACACCCAGGGGCGATCTCAAACTTTCGGCCCGGGAGGCCATGAAAAGATTCGGTAGCCTTGCCGGAGTAATGTCCGCACCTATAGAAAAACTGATGGAGATAAAAGGAATCGGTCCCAAAAATGCGCTCTATCTTAAAATTGTTCACCAGATTGCAGGCAGGTATTTGAAGGACAGGGCAAAAAATGAACCCTTTTTTGGGTCTTCAAGGGCAGTGTTTGATTATCTGTTTTATTCAATGCGGGATCTCAAAAGGGAGATTTTCAGGGTCCTTTTGCTGAACCGCAAGAATCAATTAATTCTTGATCAGGATGTGTTTCTTGGAAGTCTTGCCGGGAGCCCTGTTTATCCCAGGGAAGTAGTGGCTCTGGCTCTCGAGTATAAGGCGGCGGGAATGGTTTTCGTGCATAATCATCCCTCTGGAGATCCCACCCCTTCTTTAGAAGACAAGAGGCTTACCAGGTCTCTTACCTGGGCTGCAAAGTTGCTTATGATCCAGGTGGTGGACCATATTATAATAGGCAACAATAGCAGGTATTATAGTTTCGCAGACAACGGCCTCATCAGCCATTATCTGCGTGAATACGAGGAAAAATTTGTGATTGGTTAGGTGTCTCTTCGTATTTCTGGCCCTGTTTACCGGGCTATCATAGTATGCTGTTGCGAGAGTGGCGGAATTTGGTAGACGCGCTGGACTTAGGATCCAGTGGAGTAATCCGTAGGGGTTCGAGTCCCCTCTCTCGCACCACCATTAAAGTCAATCAGTCGCTTCTTTTTTGTGGGAATAGATCTCTTGAATTGCCCTTATACGGTCGAGCACAGGGGGGTGACTATACTCCAAAAAGACCTTCAGGGGATGTGGGGTCAGATTTGAGAGGTTTTCCACGCTGAGTTTTTTTAATGCCTCAATCATCGCCTGCGGTTTTCCGTATGATTTTATCGAATAGATATCCGCAATATATTCGTGTCTGCGGGATATAATGTTCCTGAAAACAGTGAAGAGCATATCTATTGGCCTGTACAGGAACCCAAAGAATATGAGGCCGGCATAGGTTGAGGTCTTTTCCATCCTGAAGGCCTCAAACAGTCCAGTATTATTTATTAACATGGAGAGGAGATAAAACATCAGGCCATTCATAGCTATTGAAATTATCCCGGATTTAAGCAGATGCATCTTTTTATAATGGCCTATTTCATGGGCAAGTATGGAGACGAGTTCTTCAATTGTATGTTTTTTGATTAGGGTATCGAAAAGTACGATTCTTCTGTATTTGCCCAGGCCCGTGAAAAAGGCGTTTGTCTTGGTGGTCCGTCTGGATCCATCCATTTTAAATATGCCATTTATTTTGAACCCTTGTAGCTTTACATAATTTTCAATAGCGGCTTTTAGTCCACCCTCATCTAATGGTGTGAACTTATTGAAAAGCGGCATTATTACTACCGGCGCGATAAGAACTAAAAATATCTGAAAGAGGGTTACACTTCCCCAGCAATATATCCAAGCCGTTGACCCAATCGTATCAAAAAACCACAAAACAGCAGATAAAATAATCCCCCCGATTCCGGCAATCAGGAGAAATGTCTTTAGGATGTCCATGGTGAATATTTTTTTTGTTGTCCTGTTAAACCCGTATTTTTCTTCAATTACAAAGTTACGATAGACCGAAAATGGTATCATTAGCAATTGGTAGGCTGCCATGAAAATTCCGACAAATATTAGACCGGTTGGAACGAGACCAAGATGTAAGCTGCGTACGAACCGGTCTGCCATATTAAATCCGCCTTTTAATATAAGGATTATTATAATTGGTGTGACTATGCTTTGAGTAATTATCTCAAGTTTGGTGTTATCTTTTAAATATTCCTGTGATATAAAATACTTTTTGGCATCATAATACCCTTTAAACTCGTCTGGAATCTCTGCGTTTATATGCCGTACGTTCAGGATGTTGACCACGATATTCAGGAAGTATATCCCGATAACAGTGGTAAGGATTATTATAAGGAAGACATTCATCCGCTGTCCTTAGTTTTTTTGATCGGCTGATAATCTCATTTTTTTGGCTGGCTGGAAATATGTCTCCAAAAAGCTTTGGCCTCTTTTTCTCCCCTGCTTTTTTGTGTATCAAAGGGCCTGCTTACAGGGGTTTTTCCCCTCAGTTTTGCTATCCTCTGTTCAAGTGGCGGATGAGTGGAGAAGAGGTTCATCATATAGTCAGCTGAAAGAGGATTTACGATGAACATGTGGGCCGTGGAAGGGTTAGCATGCAGGGGAACCCTTTTAGTATAGGTCCTCAATTTTTCAAGGGCATCAGCAAGACCGTCAGGATTACCAGTAAATCTGGTCCCGGTGGCATCTGCCAGGTATTCCCTTGATCTGGATATGGCCATTTGTATAATCATGGCTGCCAGTGGCGCAAGAATGGAGATTACTATCAACCCCATGAATCCAATACCTCCACCATCTTCCTCATTATCTCCAAAACCGCTGCCAAATATGATGTTCCATTTGGCGATATTGGCAAAGATCATGATGGTGCTGGCCATGGTTGCTGCAATGGATCCTATGAGTATGTCTCTATTTTTAATATGTGCCATTTCGTGTGCTATGACCCCTTTAAGCTCCTCTTTATCCATGATTTTTAATAATCCCTCTGTAATAGCTATAACGGAATGAGCAGGATCTCTGCCGGTGGCAAAGGCGTTGGGAGAATCCTGGGGAATAATATAAATCCTTGGCATCGGTAAATCTGCGGCCAGGGCAAGTTCCCCTACAATATTGTAAATTCCGGAGGTGTCAGCAGGGCCTATCTCTCTGGCACGGTACATGCTGAGCACTACCTTGTCTGAAAACCAGTAGCTGAAGAAAATCATCCCCAGGGCGACAACAAATGCTATGATCATTCCATGCCTTCCGCCAAAAAGTTGCCCGATAAATACGATAAGGGCTGTCATAGCGCCCAGAAGGAGTGTCGTTTTAAACCAATTTCCCATTTTTTTCTCCCTGATATTTTTGAAAAAATATAAGAATCAAAAAGATATAAATCAAGCAGAAATAGTCACCTCTTATTCTCAAATAGCCCTATCATTTTTGCAATCAGTGAACACTCAAGGCCAAAAGGGAGGTAACCCATATAGCCTAAAAGAGGCATTTCAAATATCTGGTATCGATGCACATACGGAATGACATATTTCCATTTGGCAAGGCTGTAATAGTTCCACATCTCCCAGAATACTCCACAAAAAAGTGCAGCCAGGGAGTATGAGACAGGTGTACGCCAGTCGCCTATTGCAATATCAGATAGGATATGCTTTTCTCCCAGTAATGTCTGGATAGCTACGATAATTAGAAGCGGTGACAGCCAGACTAATGGAAAAAGATGATTAGGCCATATAGCCATTGCCATTAGTCCTAAAGCAGATACAATAACCACTGTCCATGCTGCTGCTTTTGGTCGGGAGAATCGGATGGCAGGAAGGTGTGCAAGGCCTTTATCGATCCATGAGAACCCACGTATCCATTCATATGTTCCATGTACCGCAGGCAAGACTGTTGAAAATGAAATGGTAGCATAACAGAAATATTCTAAAGGTCCGAAAGTCACACCGGTATAATTCCAATTTTGGACAAAACGGTTCAAGTATTCGAAGAACCACCAGAAGACGGAACTTGCCGGAAAAAGGGACAGAAATTGCATAGGTCGCCTGGTCATCGTACAGCACCCATCCCGTTGATAGGTAAGGGCGTTAATTACAAGGATATATGATATCCAGAGGGGAATGAAAGTATGAGGCTGAAGCATGGAGAACCAGTCAAAACGTGTCCACGCAAGAAACCAGGAGACCAAGCCAGTAAGGATGCCGACCCGGCCCCACCATGGAAAAGAGCGGAGTTTTCTATGATAGGATTTTACTTGGCCTCTTATTTGGATCCATCTAACAATAATTGGAGTGCTTAGTGAAAGTGCTATAAGTGCATATAACACGAAAATGACACAGGAAAAAGGGGCGTGGGACACATAACTGGTTTCAGGTGGAAACTCCAGATATACTTTGACAGGCCTCCCGGCCAGTACGAGACCCAGTAAGGGGAGCCCGATCAGCATACCTACGATCAGGGAAAATTTTATAATAAATCGTCGCATGATATCTCCTTGTAATCTTGATGTTATCTTTTTATATGTTTAGATTCAAGAGATCAGGCTCATTGATCAATAAGTTGAAAATAATGTAACTATTGTGTAACATTTGAGATTAACCTGTAATTGGCCTATTGATCGGAGAAACAGACCCGTTGCTGCAAAGAGATTCCTTTCATAACCTGGAGAAGGCGCTTCAGTACAAATTCAAACGGCCTGAATTGTTTTTTCAGGCCTTCAGGCACTCCTCTTATGTGAATGAGCAGGATGATCCGTCTCTTAAAGATAATGAACGTCTCGAATTTTTGGGAGATGCTGTGCTGGATCTTGCTATCAGCCATATCCTGATGAATCTTTTTCCTGATATGGAAGAGGGCTTTTTATCGAAATATAGGGCAATGCTTGTAGATGAATCTGGGCTATGTGATGTGGCCTCGAAATTGCGATTAGGCGACTATCTGTTTTTGGGAAAGGGTGAAGAACGAAGCCATGGGAGAGAGAAGTCGTCCATATTGGCAAACACCTTGGAGGCCCTTTTAGGTTCTATTTATCTTGATGCTGGATTCGAGAAGACCCTGAAAATTATCCGCAGGTTGTTTGCACCATTATTAGAAAAACTTGGCACCCAAGCGTTGGTCCATGATTATAAGTCATTGCTCCAGGAGTATACACAGCAGGTTTACAAGACATTGCCTGAGTATAGTCTTGTCAAAGAGAATGGTCCCCCCCATGACAGGATATTCAAGGTGGCCCTGAGCCTGAATGGGAAAGTCATTGCCGAGGCAGAAGGTAAAAGCAAAAAAGAAGCCGAACAAAAGGCGGCTGAGGAGTCCTATTTTTGCCTGAAAAACGGTTAAAACCCCTTATTATCCCAATATTTATTCCCCATTTAGGATGTCCATACCGATGTGTTTTCTGTGATCAGAGAAAAATAACCTCTCAATCAGGGCGAGAAGTTGACAGGAATTATGTGGAAAGAGTGTTGAATAGTGCTGTGGACTCCAAGTGTTTTGATCCGCAACGTAAACCGGAAGTTGCTTTTTATGGTGGTACATTTACTGGAATTTCCTATGATAGGATGCTTGAGCTCCTGGAAGCTGTTAGCCCATATATCAAAGACGGCCTTGTTGTATCCATTAGGGTTTCTACTCGACCAGATACCCTTGACAAACGACGTTTGGAAATAATGAAAGAATATGGGGTTGAGACCGTGGAGTTAGGTGCCCAGTCGATGGATAACATGGTATTGAAGTTGTCAAACAGAGGACATACGGCAGATGATACGGTGAATGCAGTTCAACTCCTGAGGGATTACGGTTTCAGAGTTGGTATACAGCTTATGCCTGGCCTGCCAGGTGATTCCAAGGAGATATTTTTCCAGACTACAGAGAAAATTATAGGTATACATCCTGACATGGTCAGGTTGTATCCTGCCGTGGTTATACGTGGCACAGACCTTGAGCGTTTGTATAAAACAGGCGAATATAGGGCATTGGATCTTGATGAGGCAGTTGAGATTTGTGCCGATAGTTGTGTCCTTCTTGAGTCAAAAGGGATTCCGGTTATCCGTATCGGACTTATGAGTTCTCCCCAGCTTCTGGAAAAAGGCCGGATTATCGCAGGACCGTGGCATCCGGCATTCGGTTTTCTTGTGCGTTCAATGATATATCAGAGAAATATCAGACACTGTCTGCCCCTCCCTGGAGAGGCATCCTTGATCAAGATATTTGCGTTGAAACAGGAGATTCCCCTTTTGAGAGGATACAGGAATCAGGCTATCAGGGAAATCGAGGCTGCTACACAGACAAGAATCATAGGGATCGGAACGGATGAGACCCTTTCGGCAGGAAGTATTAGAGTCGTAACGGTATGAATTTTCTCTCAGGATTTACAGCAATATTAGGCCCTCCCAATGTGGGGAAATCCACGCTATTGAATCGCATTTTGGGTGCAAAGATTGCGATAGTAACCCCCAAACCCCAAACCACTCGGAACCGTATTCTCGGGATTTATCATGGAGATGGTTTTCAAATAGTCTTTATAGATACCCCCGGGATTCATAGGAGCAAAACAGCCCTGCACAGAAGTATGGTCGATTCGGCTTTGGCCTCTATTCAGGAAGTGGATCTGGTTTTACTTATGGTGGAAGCAGGTCGCTATGATGCCCATGAGGTCTTAGATATCATTACCAAGTTACAGGAGATAAATAAATCCTGTATCCTTGCTATAAACAAAATCGATATCCTTTCAAGAAAAAAGCTTCTTCCTGCTATTGATCACCTAAGACATCTATATCCTTTTGAGGCAGTTATTCCTATCTCCGCTTTGACAGGTGATGGTGTAGACAGTCTCTTGTGCGAGCTGAAATCGAGGTTAAAGCCAGGTCCCAGGTTTTATCCGGAAGAGATGAAGAGCGATCAGACAGAATCGTTTGTAGTTTCAGAGATTGTGAGAGAAAAAATTTATCTGTATACAAGACAGGAGATTCCCTACTCATCAGCAGTCACTGTAAACAGAATTGAGGAGAGACCGGAAAAAAACTTGATTTACATTACTGCAATAATACATACAGAGACGGAATCCCAGAAAAAAGTGGTTATCGGAAAGGCAGGGCATATGATAAAGGCCATAGGAAAGTCTGCCAGGGAGAATCTGGAGAGGATATTTGGTATGCGGGTTTATTTAGATCTTTTTGTGAGGGTAGAAAAAAATTGGAGTCATGACGCCAAGGCATTGAGGCGTTTGGGGTATTGATAAGGTTGGCTTGATGTTTTTTAATAAAGAAAAACCAACCGCTGGAGAAGCGGCCGGTTTTTCTTAGGAGGAAAGAGTAGGGTTTTTGTTTTGCACTTTAATATTATGCAACATCTTTGCCAAAACGAATAATTTTATCGGTAAAAGCTATAACAGATTGATAAGAAAGGAGTTTTTATAGGTAATAGACAGGGGCTTTTCTTTTCATTTATTTCTGGTTGGTGCAATTTTTTGTACCAGAAGATTTAAAAAAGTAGCTTTTGCTTTATAACATGTTTAAATTACAGTTGAATTGGAAGTACAAAAAATTGTACCGTTAAATGGCAATATTGTATTTCTTGATTTTGTGTTGCATAAGGCTCTTGGTAATCCCCAGGCTCTTTGCAGCGTGCGCCTGGACATAATTGTTTCGTGCCAGTGCCCTTTTTATTAATTTTTCTTCCACCTGTGCCAATGCCATAGAAAGTGGCATATCTGGGGGGATAAACCTCTCCACATCAAAGTCGGACTCGCCGCCTGTAAGTTCGACAGATAGATCTTCAAGTCGCACAACGCCGTCTGGGCTGAGTATTATTGCCCTTTCAATAGTATTCTCCAGTTCCCTCACATTTCCAGGCCATGAGTAATTGTAAAAAACTTTCCATACTTCAGGTCTCAATTCTACGTGTTTTACCCCCACATCTTCACGGTATTTTTCTATGAAATGTTTAACAAGCAGGGGAATATCATCAATCCTTTCCCGTAAGGGGGGAACCTCAATATTGATCACATTAAGTCTGTAAAACAGGTCTTCACGGAAAACGCCTTCTGCCACATCCTTTTTGATATCCCTGTTTGATGCAGAGATGACACGGACATTGGTTTTTATGGTTCTGGTTCCACCGACCCTCTCAAATTCCATTTCCTGCAGAACACGAAGAAGCTTCACTTGAAGAGCAGGGGGCATATCACCTACTTCATCCAAAAACAATGTCCCCATATCCGCCATTTCAAAACGCCCTTTTTTCATGACAGCAGCTCCTGTAAATGCGCCTCTTTCGTGTCCGAACAGTTCGCTTTCCAGGAGTGTTTCTGTCAACGCACCGCAATTTATAGATATAAAGGGGGCATTCTTTCTTTCGCTTTCATAGTGAATAGCCTTGGCAATTAGTTCTTTGCCCGTACCGGAAGGGCCAGTAATAAGTATGGATGCCTTGGACTTGGCCACCTTAGTGATAGTGTCAAAAACTGTAAGCATTGATTTGCTTTTGCCAATAATATTGCCATGCCTAAAACGGTCTGATAGGGCCTCATTCAGGAGCCGATTTTCTTTTATGAGTCGATGATTCTCAAGCGCCTTTTTGATAGTCAATTTAAGCTGCTCATTCTGGAAAGGCTTGGTGATATAGTCATAGGCATGTTTTTTCATAGCCTCTACGGCCATTTCGATTGTTCCATAGGCGGTCATCATGATGACCGGGAGTTCAGGTCTTATTTTTTTGCACTCTTCCAAGAGTTCTATGCCGTTCATCCCAGACATTTTCATATCTGTAACAACAAGGTCCAAATCTGCTTCCCGAACCAGGCGCAATGCATCGGCTCCATTTGTAGCGGTAACGATTTCATAACCCTCTGATGCTAAAAGTGCGTCAAGGACTACAAGGTAATTTTTTTCATCATCTACGATAAGCACTGTTTCCATTAAATAGCCCACTATTCATATATCTTTGGTAAATCCATAATGACTGTAGTACCAGAATTTTTTCCACCAATGGTCTCTTCTCCCTTACTTGTTATCTGCATGCCACCCCCATGTTCTTCAATAATTTTTTTGACTATGGATAACCCTAGGCCTGCACCTTTATCCTTGGTACTAAAAAAGGGAGTAAATATCTTTCTAAGATTTTCACTGCTGATACCACATCCTGTATCCCCAATTATTACCCTATAAGCCGTCTCACTCTCTTCCACCTTGATCACTATACTACCACCATTTTCCATAGATTGCATGGAATTGATTAAAATATTGAGAAATCCCCGATAAAGCATTTCTGGATCTGCCCTTAATTTCAGGGTTCTTCCGTTTAAATTATGACTGACAGATATATTTAACCTCTTTAATTCAGTTTGTAAGAAGGAGATGTTTTTTCTGAGGATATCGTCCAAGCGGCAATCTTGAATATTGGGTTTCGTGGGCCGTGCAAAATCTAAAAATTCTGTCACAATATTGTTAAGACGCGTTGCCTCCTCTGTAATCACACCCGATAATTTTTTTTGTGTGCCCTTGCTGTCAGGCATGCTGCCTAAGAGTTCGGCCGTGCTCTTTATAATCCCTAAGGGATTTCGGATTTCGTGAGAAACTCCTGCAACCATTTGTCCTAAGGCTGCGAGGTGTTCCGCACGATTCAGTTGGGCCTCAAGTTCTCTCTGTTCACTGGCACGTGTATCTATGATTTTTTCTGCTTTACGAACGATAAATAACAGGGCAACGAATATTAAACTCATAATTAGTATTGAAAGGCCAAATACGAGATACTGAAATTTTATTATGTTGTGGTACTCCCTGGTAAGATCTTGGATCAGCTCAAGAACACCTATGACTTCGCCCTTTTCTCCTGTAAATGGATTCACTCCCCTTTCACCGGTGACCGGATTCAGGCTGTTCATAGGAAGATATGTCCTTAGCTCTTTTTTGTCTGTCTTACCTTGGTTGTCAGATGTGCGGGCAGCCTCTGACATCGATATTATCCGGGAATAATGGCGGCCTTTAACAGCACTTTTGTATCCTGGGCTCTCAATAGTTTTTTTCCCGATTAATTTGGGATCAGTGCTGTAAGCTATGACATTTTTTTCTATGTCGTATATGGTGACTGTCTCTATATTAAGCCCGTGGATAGTATTTTTTACAATTTCATCTACCCACTCATATTGCCATTTTTCACTTAAAGTTATTTTTCCAAAACGTCTAATAACAGGGATGGCAAAATCCCGAAAGACTCGATAGTTCAAATTTTCACCCAGCAATAGTGCATAATTTTCATAACTTTTCATGAGTACATTTTTTGCCTGTTTCGAGATTACCATTGAAAACGGAAAACTGAATATTATCAGTACGATGAAACTGGCATATGCAAAGAATTTTACGAGACGGAACGGTTTTTGTTCTGATTGAGAGTTTTTTTTATGTGCCGTCATGGGATGATTCCCCTGAGTTCGCTGTGCCGGATAATGCCAAGGAGGTTGTTTCTATTGTTAAGCAAATTTCTTTGACTGCAATACATGGCGATGATATCATTTTTTTTTAAAATCATCAGCCTTATTCCTTATTTTTTGTCTACTATTACGGGTTATGGATAACTCCAATAATAATCTCCCATATATGCTTTATGCCGATGATGATGGAAATGTATATGAACACCCTTATTTGCGTATGGCAGGATTTTTTGCCGGCACTCCCGCAGTTATAAGGGAAAACGATCTTGTCCAAATGCCCTCATACAGCAAGCTTTTTTACATCCCCGACTGTCCCCCCATAGGTCTTGATCCTGTTACGGGTGAATATATAACGGTACCAGAAATATCAATTGACGATGTCACCACAAAAGTTTACGCAGTAGCGGCTTTCCTAGAGCCGGGTCTTGTTCGTAGCCATTTGCCAGCAGTGGATTACGGACATAAATCGTACATATTGCCTGCTTGGGCATATACGGCAGTTGGATTTAAGGATGGCCGTTACTGGGCAACAGCCTTTTGGGTGGAAAAAAGCCATAGATGGAATCCCCGCAATTTTGACGACAATGATTTGCTTCCCGCTATCCAGGAATACAAGGAAAGGCGTCCGTATGGGCGGCTTGTAGAGCATTTGATCAATTGTGCCGTTAATAATCACTGCTTTGCTGCCAAAAACCTGTTTCTTGTCAGATGGGAGGCCCCTGTTCCGGTAAGTACAAGCTGTAATGCAGACTGCCTTGGATGTATTTCCATGCAAACAGATGATTCCTCGTGCCCTTCCCATGAAAGGATATCCCATGTTCCGTCAAAAAATGAGATTGTATCCCTGGCCGTGGGGCATCTTGAGCGTGCTCCTGAGGCCATTGTCAGCTTCGGCCAGGGATGTGAAGGAGAGCCTTTGACCTGTTACAGGCTCATAGCTGATAGTATCAGAGAGATCAGGATGCGTACGTCAAAAGGGACAATCAATCTCAATACAAATGGGAGTATGCCTGACCGTATTCAAGAGATTATCGAAAATGGTCTGGATTCCATTCGAATAAGCCTAAACAGTTTTAGGCCGGAGTTATATCAAGCCTATTACCGTCCGAAAGGTTACGGTTTGGATAATGTTATAAGATCCATTTCTCTGGCGAGAGAGATGGGTATTTATACAATGATAAATTACCTGGTTTTTCCAGGAATTACCGACCAGAAAGAGGAGATAGATGTATTAAAAGAAGTGATTAAAGAAACAGGCGTAAATTTTTTGCATTTCAAGAACTTGTGTATTGATCCACACCTTTATATAAGGAGTCTCCCCGCGGGCGATTCTCCTGCGGTCGGTATGAAAAATCTGGCGTACATGTTGAGAAAAGAATTTCCTGATCTGGAAATTGGTTATTTCAATCAGCCTGTTCGGTAGGGGATATCCATACATAAATAAAATAAGACAGAAATGATGGTTTTTATATTCCGATTGTTTTTCTGAAACGCAGACAGTTTGCGCCGTTATTGTTATGATCTTCAAAGATCACACGTTTGATGTTACGATAGGCCTTATCTCTTGCCTTTTCCAGAGTAGAGTCACCGGCAACAACATGAAGGACCCTTCCCCCATATGTGACTAACCCCTTTTCATTATCTTCATCAACGCCTGCAAAATAAATGGCTATGCCTGGCTCAATTTCATCAAGGCCCAGAATCCTGTGCCCTTTCCCGTAACGGCCGGGATATCCCTTGTTCCATCCTCTGGATGCCTTTGATCGGCCTTCCATGGCAATTACATCCACATAGTACTGTTTGTTCCATGTCTGTTCTATATTGTCCAAAGTGCCGTCCCATACGGCATTCCCTATTTCAAAAAGGTCTGTGCTCAATTTTCTGGCAATTACCGG
Source organism: uncultured Desulfobacterales bacterium (assembly GCA_964591255.1). GTDB lineage: Bacteria > Desulfobacterota > DSM-4660 > Desulfatiglandales > Desulfatiglandaceae > CAZQAA01. The sequence goes on from CAZQAA010000074.1 coordinate 12,914, forward strand.
CCATTCCGGATCTCCATGTCTTACGTTTATCTCAAATACGTCCAGCTTGTTGTAAGGATCCAGATTAAGACCAAAGTAAAGAACTCCCTTGTAATTCCATCCCAAGTCATTATATATGGCATTAACCGTGGGGTTTACAATCTCTTTTATAATACGGTTGACAAGCCAAGGGCTTAGGAGTCTGTGAGGACAATAACAACCTGTTCCTCCTGTATTGAGATTTCCTCCGAATTGGTCAATCTTTTCCCTGTCTTCAGCATCAAAGGCAGGCTTGTAATCTTGTGCAAGCATCTTTAATGGTAGGACATGTGTGCCATCTAAGTATGCAAAAAATGAAATTTCTGTGCCATATTTTCGCTCTTCAATAACAATTCGATTCCCGGAATCACCAAATGCCTTCTTAACCATTATTTTTTTAATGGCAGCCTCTGCATCTGGAACATCATTGCACACGATACAGCCTTTGCCTGCAGCAAGACCGTTTGTCTTTACTACCACTTGGTAGCCAATGTTTCGCACATATGCTCTGGCTTCATTGGCGTCATCAAATACCCTGTATTCTGGCTTAGATACCCCTATCCTTGTAAGCAGATCATCAGTAAATGCGCGATCGCTTTCGAGCCGTACATATTCTTTTTTCGGCCCGATCGTGCGGACCCCCCTTTCATTAAGGATGTCGATTAACCCTTCCTCAAGTGGATTTTCAGAACCAACATCAACCAGGCATATATCCTTTTCTATACAAAAATCGGCCACATGATGGATATTTTTAATAGGAACTCTTTCAATAAGTCCTCTTTGGCCTTTAGGTGTATAGGATATTCCAGGATTTCCCGGTACAAAATAGACTTTGTCTACATGCTGGCTATCCCCGTATTTGTCAGCAAGACAGTGATCTCTGCCACCGGAACCGTAAACCAATACCTTCATTCCAATAAAATCCTTTCTGTTGTGCGTTCTCTTACAGTTTGATCCAAAATATGATTTGTTCGTGCATTTTTTTTAATTTTATTTTATAAAAGGATAAAAGACAAGATCATATTGTGAAGTTCCTGCGCTTCCCTTCTCAGTATCAATCTGTTACGTCATGTTTTCCAGTATGGAACTGTGCAAAAAAATTGAGAGATGGTTATGATATGGATGTACGACCGGCAATATTTGCAAAAATGGGATGGTACCCTGAAGACAGGGAGGAGTGTCTGACACTTATCCAGAAATGGAGCGGCAATGGCATAGATGTCAAGGCCACGGATGTGATGCGCCTGGGAGGGATCGTGCCGCATGCAGGATGGTATTTTTCAGGGGAGATTGCCTGTACGGTTTTTCGCTGTCTGAAGCCCATTCAGCCGCAGTTGGTTATTGTTTTCGGAAAGCACCTATCAGTGTCTTCGCCTCGTACTATTATGGTGGAAGGCCTTTGGGAAACACCATTAGGAGATATAGAGATTGATACAACCCTTGGATCTGTATTAACAAAGGAATTCGATTTCACAATAGAGACAGCTTCCCGTTTTGAACAGGATAATACTATAGAGCTTCAGCTACCATTTATAAAATATTTTTTTCCTGAAGCAAAATTATTGCCGGTCGGATTGCCGCCTACTCAGGAAAGCCTTTCAATTGCCAGCAGATGTGCTAGGCTTTGCCATGAAATGGGTATAACTGCTATTGCTGTGGGTTCCACGGATCTTACCCATTATGGGCCAACGTATGGTTTTGTGCCGGCGGGAATTGGTAGGGAGGCAACAAGGTGGAGCATTAATAACGATGAGCGTGTGATTGAACATATGATTTCCATGGAGCCTTCACTGGTAATGGAGGAGGCATTGGCAAACCATAATGCATGCTGTCCGGGCGCGTGTGCGTCGGCCATTACCGTGTGCAAGGAACTGGGTGCAAAAACAGGGGAAAAATTGATGTATGCCTCTAGTTATGATAAAAGCCCTGGATCAAGTTTCGTAGGATATGTGGGAGTAATATTTTAATTGAGGAGGTCTGATCTGAAAATGGATAATGTATCATTGGAAAAAGAAGGGACTATCGGAATAGTGCGTATTACCAGGGAACATACCATGAATTCACTGGATATGGATACTTTTGAAGATTTGGGAAAGGTCGTTGGAGAGGTGGCCAGAGACAAGTCAATACGGGTTGTAATAATAACCGGTGTTGGAAAGGCTTTTAGCAGTGGCCTTGATTTGTCGGTTATGGATGCCATTCACAAGATGGATGATGAGGATTTTCAACTATGGTTAAGACATACACAGGAAAAAATTTACAATCTTTTGGAAGACATGGAAAAACCTACAATAGCCGCTATAAATGGGGCTGCCATAGGCGGAGGCTTTGAATTAGCACTGGCGTGTGATATCCGTATTGCTGTGCCAGGGATAAAGCTTGGATTGCCGGAGGTCAACTTTGGACTGGTTCCTGATCTTGGTGGGGCACAGCGCCTTACCCGATTGACCAATTCAGGTATGGCAAAAGAACTGATTTTTACTGGGCGATTAATTGACTCGGAAGAGGCCTTTGCTTTGCGGATAATAAACAGGATAGTTAGTGAAGACAGGTTAATGGAAGAGGCCAAAAATTTTATTGGCAACAAGGCACCTATATCTATGAGCCTTTCAAAGGTAATGGTCAACAAATCTATAGACAGCGATAACCGTACCGGAATGGTTTACGCTGTACAGGCCCAGAACATCTGCATCAAGTCAAAAGACCATCAGGAGGCGGTAAAGGCCTTCAAAGAAAAGAGAGGGCCTAAATTTGAAGGGAAATAGAGCAAGATGCAGCTTACCTTTGCGCAGGACAGCACCGTTTGCAAGGGCTATAACCTGCCCAGAAGGCATCATAGCATGTATTGAATCTGATAATATTTTTTCTGGATATTTTTTTGGCAAAGGGACAGCTTGGCCTATGGAAACGAAAAGAGTTTTGATTACCTAAATATAAATTTTCGTCTTTTTTGAAGGGTCTGCTCCAGATCCCAAGCTTTTCTTTCATTGCCTTCTGCTGGCATTCCATGAAAAGCTCTTTATATTTGACGTTGGGTCTTTTGAGCATAATATATGCCAAGCCTTTTCTTGCCATAATTGCATTGACCATGTCTCCATTTTTAAGGAACACATAGGCCAGCAGTCGGCCATATGAATCCCTTTTTTCTGGGCCATATTCCAATATTATTTGAACGCCGTGTACCAATCTGGAATTGAGGTCCTTTGCGGCATGGGCCATGAACTCACTTTTTCTGCCTTTATGGCCTATTTCGGGAGAATTAATTCCGATGTATCTTACTTTTTCGTTATTATCAATCAGGATGGTATCGCCGTCGTAAACGAATTTTACTCTGAAAAGTCTCTCTTTCCCCTCAACAGACTTTTGACCAGCAATGGTTAAAGTAAAAAGAGCGGTTGCAATTAAGCAGAGCAGTATAATTTTTTTAGGCATAATGACTCCCTCCATTCATGATTTTTACAGAATCGAGATTGTAAAAATGCAATACGGATTAAATTGGAAAGATTAAAAAATATTTATATGTTATTTGCAAGTTCTATATTGACTCTGAAATATTTTTGTGTTAAAATTATTTGTGTAAAAAATAGTTTGCACAGTAATACAAGATACAGGTTGTTTATTAAAATTTACTAAATCTATCTAAATATAATAGAGGTGTATATAATGCCGCAAATTATGACTACCAAGGAATTAGCAAAATATCTAAAGTTGCACGAGATTACCATCTGCAAATATGCTGCGGAAGGAAGAATCCCTGCCATCCGAATCGGCCGGGTATGGCGTTTTGACAAAGAAGCAATAGACAAATGGATCTCGGAGGGGAACAAAAAGCAAGAATAGCTGTTCTCTTTTCACTCCCCTTATGCATCATATATATGATAGGCCTGTTTCCAAAGGGCAAACGAGGTGAGGTCTTCTGCCCATTTTTCTCTGATGTGCTTAACAGGCATACCGGACTCTAAATCTTTTCGAAGGGACAAATTTCCACTTATTAGGTCAATAGGCATCCTCTTATAGTCATATTCATAAGGTGGGTTTTTCCACTTGAAATCTTCACTGTGGATCTCCAGAACGGCCTTTAATAAAGATATAGAGGTGAAATATGGATGATAGACGTGGGGATCCACTATGTGAATCATGAATCCATGGCAAATTTCTCCCGCCCACTTTTGGAATGTGGGCCGAAAAGAGTAGTCCTGCAGATGGCATCCCCGTCTGGCTTCCGGTTCAAGGACCTGTTTTATTGCCCTTGTGTCCAGATAGGGCGCACCGAAAATTTCGAATGGGCGACAGGTGCCTCTTCCTTCAGAGACATTGGTTCCCTCCCACAATACTTGGCCGGGATATACAAAAGCCGTTTCAGGTAAGGGCATATTGGGAGAGGGCATAATCCACCTTAAGCCTGTCTCATGCCACAACATATCTCTATGCCATCCAATCATCGGAATAATTTCAAGGTCACAGCCAAGGGCAAAAACATCATTGAATATGAGTGCCATTTCTCCCATAGTCAAGCCATGGCGTATAGGAAGGCTGTAAGGACCAACAAATGAATAGAGTTTTGGACTTAGAAGGTTCCCCTCCACTGCAATTCCGCCTAAAGGGTTTGGTCTGTCCAAGATAAATACCTTCTTGCCTTCAGCCGCAGCTATCTTTAGGCAGTTGATCATGGTGGAAGCAAACGTATAAACCCTTGTGCCGACATCTGCAAGGTCTATAATAAGCACATCAATCAAATCAAGCATTTCAGGAGTGGGGATCCTTGTATGGCTGTAAAGACTGAAGACGGGGATTCCCAGTCTGTCATCATAGGAGTGATTGGTCTCCACCATATTGTCCTGATTTTCTCCGCCAAATCCATGTTGGGGACCGAAAAGTGCCTTAAGTTGTCCTGGCAGCACTCTGGAAATAACTTCCTTTGCCGGGGTCAATCCTTTATCGACAGAGGCTTGGTTTGCAACAAGGCCCAGCCTGTATCCTGTCAATTTCTTCCATTTTTCTTCCCGGAGATGGTCAAGACCTGTAGCGATGATATCCATTTTTTACGGTGGTTATGTCATGACATTGGCAAAATTTCAATCCAACCTTTTAGCATAAGCATCTACTCTTTGCCAAAGAATTCCCCAAACTTTTTTTTACTGGTTTATTATAACATAATTTAAAAATAGCATATTTTTAATTGCTGATGCAGTATACCTGTCGATGTAGGAGAAATATGTAATGACGAATGCACCAATATTTAAAAAGACTTATAGTGATTATTTGGAACTATTATCAAAACTTGACCTTCAGGTTGTTGCTAAATATATAGGATGTGAATGGACGGGAGACGATATTATGGTTCCACTTTTTGGGATTTATTACCGGATATCTCAAAGTGGTATATTCGATGAATATGGTAAGGAACCGGGTCACCATGTAAAGGTGGTGTTGTGTCAATATGTTCTTCGGCATCCGAGATGTTTTCCGAGTGATAACACCTGGGTTTCCTATAAGGATTTCAGAGATGCCGCCCCATTTGTGTATGCGTTCCACAACAACGTCGAACAAAAGATTGCGGGGCACTTTATCGGGAAAACAGATCTCCTCAGAAATGTCTGTCTTAGGGCAGGGGGATGCATATTAAACTGTGAATGGGACTATCACCTATGTATGAAATTCAATGCCCTGCCCATGATACCGATACTTTTACTTTTTAATGATGCGGAGGAGTTGTTCCCTGCGCAATGTATTCTTTTATTTGAACGGAAGGCAGAAAAATATCTTGATATGGAATCCTTAGCTATTCTTGGTGGCCTTTTGGTTGACCAACTGGTTTTGACATAGAAATAACAAACCATGTAGGTGGTTGCATCATGACAAAGGCTCAGAGAGAAAATTTCCGTCAGGGCTCAGCTGATACTTGGTCTATTTTCATGATAGATCTTTTTGTGTTAGGATGCTGATCATGTTTGTTTTATTTAGAGAAGAAGGGCCTATAGAGATTCTGAATACGATACGTAAAGAGAATTTCCCTTTTCTTCGATTTTTAACCTGTAGAGATCTGCCACAGCTTTTACTGCCTTATCCCAAGGGATGTCTTTAAGCTTCAAAGTGATTTTTTCATGAATTTCAGGTGAAAGCTGGATGCTAATGCCGCTTACACGTGATACCAACATAAAGAATTCCCTTATGTCTGCTTTCACAAGATCGATAGAGATTTTTCTTTTTATACTATCATGTTTTTGTGATTTAAAATCTGTGTCGATCTTTGATATCCGGACCGCAGGGCGATTTCCCATTACAGGTGGGGATGATACGATCTGTTTTTTCTTCCTCTTTTGGATAGATACTTCAAGGCCGAGTATCTTATTTTTTACCCGGCATTCTACCTCACCCTCTTCTGTTAAGTCAAAGACTATGCGTACCTTATTCTTGTCTTCGCGTTGTACAATCCTGATGCGAATCAACTCAGGCCGATTTACTGTTATCCGTTCATATCTTTTTGGGGCCTTTATCTTGGGAATATCCAAAACAAAACGGGGAGGAGAATCCAGATAAAACGATGTGTAATCCTTCAAATCCCTATCTGCCTGTATAAGAAAATCACTTTGGTTATCTCTGGACAACAGCTTATAATCAACTATTGATCCAGGAATCGATTTGCCATTGGTTTCATTTATAGGTGGCGCTTGAAGTGATGGAGAGCACGTTCCTTGTTGGGAAAAGGGATAAAGGCATAAGCATAATGCGAGCCCTATAATCTTGGGAAAAATTTTTTCTTTTGTTTTTTGACTACAATGTTTCATCTTGTTAATGATACAGTAAGGTTTGCTATCTCTTTGATTTCCCTATGCATAGATAATCTCACAAGTCTAAATATTCCTTTTTTGTTTTATTGATCTATTGCATATAGAATAGAAATTATACATGATCAAGTGAGATATGATTCCCATTGTTTTGCAGTTTCACGGATATAATCTGGTGGGAGGTCTGTTACAATGCGGTTATGTCCGGGCAAAAGTATGTTTACTTTTAGATCAGCGAGTGTAAAAAGAGAATTTTTTAGCTGAGAGCCGTTTGCACCATAAAGATCGAAGCGTCCTATGGCATAGTCGGCATATACTACATCACCAGGAATTAGGGCCTTTTCCATAGGGTTGTAAAGGGCTATACTTCCGAGTGAGTGGCCTGGAATATGGATTATTTTCCATATCATAGAGCCTATTTCGAGAGTTTCGCCTCCCTTGAGTTTGCGATCTGCTTTAAATGTGAATGCCCCTGGTTTGATGCCAAATTGTGTCTGACACATGTTTTTGAACATATCCATTCCATAGACGGTTTGTTCATCGCCTTGTTCTAAGAGATCGGCCTCATCCGTATGTATCCATAGTTCAGCATGCGGAATTTTATTCAATATATCCTTTAGGCATCCTATATGGTCCAAATGGGTATGGGTCATAATTATTCTTTTAATATCTGCAAGTTGAATGCCCGATTTTTGTATTGACTCGATTTTGTGTTGCCATTTGCCAATCAGACCAGCATCTATAAGTGTTAGATCTCCTGAGGATGGTTTGCCAACTATATATACATGGGAGTCTGGGATAAATTCATCTTGTCCTGGGATGAAATAAATGCCTTCTATAATCTGTTCCATTGTCTGCTCCTTTTAACAAAATATATTTAAATTTAAAACGATCAAATCGTATTATCTAAAAAAATCCCCCTTTTTATCAAGCTGTAATAGGTATTATTATCTATTATGTGTCACGATACATGACTTAGATGACATATTCAAGGTTCAGCTTGGTATATCCATCTAGATGCCACAAAATGGATTGCCGACTATGCAAGGGAAATACAAGATGGTATTTTAATTTTTTAGTTGTTATTAAAAGTATAATGAATTACAAACCAGTATGTTAAGGCTTGTAGGACATGCTATTCGGCCTTGGAACGCCATAGGATTTTTAGGAGTAACAGATATGGAGGCTATCAAAAGAAGATTTGTCAATATTATTGTTATAGCCCTTTTTGCCAGCAGTGCTCTTTTTTTGCTGGGCGGAGATAAAAGGGAGGTCAGGGCAGGCACGAAGGATGTCTATAAAAACATCGAGATATTTACAGAAGTGCTGACGCAAATAGAAAAAAATTATGTTGAACCTGAGGATTCCCAAAAGCTGATTTACGGAGCTATAAAAGGTATGGTCCACTGCCTTGATCCTCACTCTTCTTTTATGACAAAAGAGGAGTATCAAGAGTTAATGATGGAGACAAGCGGCAGTTTTACAGGAATTGGTATTGAAATAACTATTAGAGACAATGTGTTGACAGTTGTTTCTCCAATTGAGGATACTCCGGCATATAAGGCGGGGCTTAAGGCTGGAGACAGAATAATCAAGGTGGAAGGTAAATCTACAAAAGACATGGGATTGATGGATGCCGTTAAACATATTAGAGGGGCGAAAGGTACTGAAGTTAGACTGACGGTCGTGAGAGAGGGTGAAGACAAACCCTTGGAATTTTCTATTATGCGTGATGTAATACCCTTGATAAGTGTTAGGTGGTATTTTTTAAGTCCTGACATAGGTTACATACGGATTTCCAATTTTCAGAACAAAACAGCGAATGAATTGTCTTCTGCTTTAGATGAGTTGGAAAGGGGCCATAATTTAAAAGGGCTGATATTGGATTTGAGAAACAATCCTGGGGGGCTTTTAACCCAAGCTGTTAAGGTGTCGGATTTTTTCCTTGATTCAGGATTGATTGTAAGTACAAAGGGAAGAAATGACTCAGAGAACAGTGAAATGATGGCCCATAGGAACAAGAAGAAGCGTAATTATCCCATTATTGTTTTGGTTAATGGCGGAAGTGCCAGTGCTGCCGAGATAGTGGCTGGTGCATTGCAGGATAATAAAAGGGCCCTTATCTTGGGGACAAGGACGTTTGGGAAGGGATCTGTCCAAATAGTTTTGCCTCTCTCTGATGGCTCTGCATTGCGTTTGACCACGGCAAGATATTATACACCAAGCGGCAGATCGATTCAACTAAGCGGTATAAAACCTGATATTGAATTGGAATATATACCACCTAAAGATAAAGATGCTAATGATAGAAAGATGAGTCATTTTTTGAGGGAAGAGGACTTAGAGGGCCACATGCCAGGAGAAGGGGTTGAAGACAGTCACATCGAAAAAGAAAATTCTGATACGAAAAATAATGAGCGCGCTAAGATGTTGCTGAAAAGTGATAATCAGGTGCGACATGCCATGCAGTTGCTCCAAACATGGAATATTTTTTCTCAGATTACAGGTGATTCAGTAAAATGAAGTGTTGATTTGTGAAAGTTATCCATCTCTATGATCGTTGTCATACAAAATTTGGATTGTAAATGATATTCGATAAATGGAGAGTGAATCACAGAAAAGGCTTGATGATCCTTATCAGCCTGTTTTTTATATGTATTGCCGGCCTTGTATTTTCAATTATTTATTATTCCTTTTTCCATAAAACAAGCAAGACAATCCTTCCTGTGTATGAAGAGATTTATGCCTCTAAAACATCTTTTCAGGAGAAGATAAAAGAGATCGATTATGCTATTTATGATGCGTTTTATAATAATGGTATTAGAGAGAAAGACGTATTTTTTCAGGATGTTGAGCCTAGACGAATCAACGGTTATGCTTGGGATTTTGCCGAACTTACTGTACGGTGCAGGGATGTTATGTCTGCTCAGAATGTTGTCGCATTACTCTTTCGAACATTATCAGATGTGGGGACGGGGGTTGATTTCCGTAAACAGGCAGTTGGCAAGAATGGGATTGTCTGCCATGTGTTTGTGAATGGTTATCATACCCACAGGATTTTTTTAAAGTCTGCTAATATATATGATTCCAAAACACATGTCCGGCCTAAACTAGCCATTATTATTGATGACTTGGGATACGATAAAGATATGGCATTTTCCTTTATGCAATTAGATATCCCGATTACATTTTCTGTGTTTCCTGTTGCTCCTTATACAGATGATATCGTTAAAATGGCGAATGAAGCGGGAAGAGAGATCTTGTTACATCTGCCTATGGAACCAAAAAACTATCCATTCATCAATCCTGGCCCGGGCACGTTATTTTTGTCCATGAGTGCAGATCAGATCAGAGGCACGCTGGCTCAGGATTTGGGGAGAGTACCATTGGCCTGTGGGGTAAATAATCATATGGGATCTTCTTTTACAGAGAGCAGGTCGAAAATGATTGTAGTATTAAAGGAGTTGAAAAGAAGACACCTTTTCTATATTGATAGCCGAACCACCAGTGGGACAGTTGGATTTAAATTGGCGGAGGAAATAGGCTTGCCGGCAGCAGAGAGAAACGTATTCCTTGATAATGAACTGGATTTTAAGGCAATCCGGATACAGATGGAACGGCTTTTGAGTTTGGCAAGACACAAGGGGAGTGCTATAGGTATCGCTCATCCTTATAAAGAGACTTTAGAGGTTCTGAAAGAATATCAGCCGAGTATAAAGACAGAATTTAAAGCAGTATGTGCTTCTGATATGGTAAGTTGAATAACTTGTATTAATTAGTGAATTGGAGGTCTGAAATTGGAAGTCCCATTATTGGACTTAAAAAAGCAATATGAGAGTATTCGAGAAGAGGTGATGTTAGCGGTCAAAGATGTCTTTGATTCACAAAGATTCATCCTTGGCCCTGAGGTTGATGCCCTTGAAAGACAGATAGCTGATTATTGCCAATGTGAATATGCTGTTGGTGTGTCATCGGGTACAGATGCCCTCCTGATTTCTTTAATGGCATCTGGAGTCGGTTTTGGGGATTTGGTGATTACAACCCCTTATACGTTTTTTGCCACTGCCGGGGCAATCGCAAGAATAGGTGCCAGGCCGGTTTTTGTGGATATTGACTCGGAATCCTATAATATGGACCCGGCGAATCTTGAAGTTGTACTGGAATCTATGAATGAAGAAGAGAAGTCTAAATTGAAGGCTGTTATTCCTGTTCACCTGTTTGGCCAATGTGTTGCTATGGAACCTATCTTAGAGGTGATTAAGCCGTATGGCTTGACAGTTATTGAGGATGCAGCCCAGGCCATTGGAGCCGAATATGCGTTTAAGGATGGTTCGATAAAAAAAGCAGGTTCTATGGGACAATTTGGCTGTTTTTCTTTTTTCCCATCAAAGAATTTAGGCGCGTTTGGTGACGGAGGCATGGTAACCACTAATGAAAAACATATTTATGAGCGGCTAAAAATATTGCGTGTTCATGGAGCCGAGCCCAAATATTACCATAGTGTCATTGGAGGAAATTTCAGGCTGGATTCCCTCCAGGCTGCCGTGTTAGCTGTTAAGCTTAAACATCTTGATAAATGGACGACAAAAAGGATAGATAACGCTCGCTGTTATAGAAAATTATTTAAAGAGGCCGGCATAGATCAGGTTGCTTTGCCGCAACAGATTGAAAGAAGGCATATATATAACCAGTTTGTAATCAGCATCAAGGACAAAAGAGATCAACTTAAAGCATTTCTTCATGAGCAGGGGATTGGCTGCGAGGTGTATTATCCTGTCCCTCTTCATATGCAGCGTTGTTTCGAATATCTTGGATATAGATCCAATGATTTTCCTGAAAGCCTGAAGGCTGCCAAGAGCTCATTGGCCTTGCCTGTCTATCCGGAACTTACATTTCAGCAGATGGAGTATGTAGTGGATATGATAAGGGAATTTGTAAATTCTTTTCTGAAATGATTTTTATTTTATAAAATAAGAAATATTTTCTTGACATTTAGTGTGGTCATGGCTTAAAAAGCCTTTTTCTCAGGTATTCATATATACATGAAAATCAAAATAAATATCTTGACTTTTGGCATTTAAAGTCTTAACTTTGGAATCGAAGTGTTGCTCTTTGAAAACTAAATAGTGAGCCCGTTTTAGGCCCTTTAAAATGATTAGTAATAATGAAGACTTTATGTCTTCTACTTCAGTTTAACTGGAGAGTTTGATCCTGGCTCAGAATGAACGCTGGCGGCGTGCATAACACATGCAAGTCGAACGAGAAACTCCGGGCTTGCTCGGAGGAGTAAAGTGGCGCACGGGTGAGTAACGCGTGGGTAACTTGCCCCTGAATCTGGGATAACTTCGTGAAAACGTAGCTAATACCGGATATTGTCTCTAAAGCCGTGGCTTTTGAGATGAAAGGTGACCTCTTCGTGAAAGTTGCCGTTTAGGGAGAGGCCCGCGTACCATTAGCTTGTTGGTGGGGTAATGGCCTACCAAGGCTACGATGGTTAGCTGGTCTGAGAGGATGATCAGCCACACTGGAACTGAAACACGGTCCAGACTCCTACGGGAGGCAGCAGTGAGGAATTTTGCGCAATGGGGGAAACCCTGACGCAGCAACGCCGCGTGAGTGAAGAAGGCCTTAGGGTCGTAAAGCTCTGTCAAGTGGGAAAAAACACTTGCGATTAATAGTCGGGAGTGCTGATGGTACCACTGAAGGAAGCACCGGCTAACTCCGTGCCAGCAGCCGCGGTAATACGGAGGGTGCAAGCGTTGTTCGGAATTACTGGGCGTAAAGAGCGTGTAGGCGGTTTGGCAAGTCAGATGTGAAATCCTTCCGCTCAACGGAAGAAGTGCATTTGAAACTGCCAGACTTGAGTATGGGAGAGGAGAGTGGAATTCCCAGTGTAGAGGTGAAATTCGTAGATATTGGGAGGAACAC
>CAZQAA010000075.1:0-11365 GCA_964591255.1 uncultured Desulfobacterales bacterium
TGCCTGGAGACAATGTATCGATGGAGGTGAACTTAATAACGCCTATAGCAATGGAAAAGGAATTACGGTTTGCCATTCGTGAGGGCGGGAGAACTGTCGGCGCAGGCGTTATCAGTGAAATTATAGAATAGGTGAAATAAATCATGATAACAAACCAGAAAATCCGGATCCGTTTAAAGGCCTATGATCACAGGTTGCTTGACCAGTCGGCGAAAGAGATTGTCGAAACAGCCAGGGATACGGGTGCGAGAGTTGCTGGTCCTATTCCGTTGCCCACAGAAATTAATAAGTATTGTGTGTTGAGATCGCCTCATGTAAATAAGAAATCAAGAGAGCAGTTTGAAATAAGGACGCACAAACGTTTATTGGATGTTTTAGAACCCACACAGCAGACTGTCGATGCACTTATGAAGCTTGATCTTGCTGCAGGGGTTGATGTGGAGATCAAGCTTTGATCGTGGGTTTCCTGTCGTATCATTTTTATGGTATTCCGGATCAACACGTCTTGGTAGATCTTTTTCAGGATAGGTTATCTTATTAACAACGAATTGTGTGTGGCTCTCGAATCGGGCAGGTTTTGTATTCGAGGTTAGATAATTATGGTCAAAAAGCTGTTTGGCAAAAAACTGGGTATGTCTAGATATTTTCTGGAAGAAGGAAAAAGTGTGCCTGTCACCATTTTGCAGGTCGGACCGTGTGTAGTGATCCAGAAAAAGACTGTAGAAAAGGAAGGGTATGGTGCACTTCAGGTAGGGTTTGAATCTCGAAGTGAAAGGCGAACTAACAAGCCTCTTAAAGGACACATGGCAGCATCGGGAAAAGGTTGTTTTGCCTATTTAAGAGAATTGAGAGTAGATGACCCTGATAGTTTTGAACTGGGGCAGGAGATTAAGGCAGATATTTTTGATATTGGGGATATGGTGCATATAAGCGGGATAAGCAAGGGCAGAGGTTTCAGCGGGGTTATGAAAAGATGGGGATTTTCGGGTGGAAGAAAGACACATGGTTCCCGCTCACATCGTATTCCTGGTTCCATAGGATGCAGTGCTACTCCGGGAAGGGTTCAGAAAGGCAGGAAACTCCCTGGCAGAATGGGCTATCAACAGGTAACGGTCAAAAATCTTAAGGTAGTGGATGTAAGACCGGAAGCAGATCTGGTTTTGGTATCTGGTGCAGTACCGGGGGCGCGTAACGGTTTTATTGAAATTTGCAAGGTATGAGTTGGTGCTAGAGGCGTGTAATGACGGCTGCAATTGTATATAATCTCCAAAAAGATAAAGTTTCTGAAGTGGAACTGCAAAACGATGTATTTGATGTTCCGGTAAAGGCTCATGTTCTTCATCAGGTCGTCGTTGGTCAGCTTTCTTCTAAGAGGGCCGGGACCTCTTCTGCTAAGGGGCGTTCGGATGTTAAGTCTTCAGGGGCAAAGCTATGGCGGCAGAAAGGAACAGGTCGGGCGAGGGTAGGCCCTGCCTCTTCACCCACGAGGCGGGGTGGAGGTGTGACTTTTGGACCAAGTCCCAGGAAATATATCCAGAAGGTACCAAAAAAGATAAAAAAGGGTGCCTTGAAAATGGCGTTAACAGACAAGGTCAATTCAGAACGGTTTATTGTGGTGGAAGATTTGAATCTTCCAGAAATTAAGACAAAGTTTTTTGTGGAGCTAATGAAAAAATTTGATGTAAAGAAGGCATTGATCATCACGGGTGGCCGAATTGAAACCCTTGAAAAGTCTTCCAGAAATGTTCCATGGGTGAAGGTGATGCCATATCAGGGACTTAATGTATATGATGTGTTAAGGCATGATCATCTTATAATGGATATGGCTGCTCTCGAAAAAATAGAGGAGGCCTTGATTGCGTAGTGGATATATATCAAGTAATCAAAGAACCACATATTACTGAAAAGACGAGCCAACAAAAGGGCGAATTGGGTCAGATATCATTTAAAGTCCACAGGAGTGCGAATAAAATTGAGATAAGAAAGGCCGTGGAGAGTCTTTTGGGAATAAAGGTCCTGAAGGTGAGAACCATAAACGTTCGAGGAAAGAGTAGACGTGTGGGAAGAAATATAGGTAAGAGACCAGATTGGAAAAAGGCAATTGTTACGGTTGCACCTGGAGAAAATATGGAGGTGCTGGAAGGCCTGTAACCTGTTCTATGAAATGGGGGCATGGCGGAGTAAATCATGGGTATTAAAACAAACAAACCAACTTCACCCGGAAGGAGATTTCAGACTTTTTCCGATTTCAGTGAAGTGACGCGAAAAGGACCTGAAAAAAGTCTTCTAAGGCATTTTAAGAAGAGTGGCGGCAGAAATTCCCTGGGCCGAATAACTGTACGGCATCGGGGAGGTGGCCATAAGCGATTGTATCGCATGATTGATTTTAAGAGGGATAAAGAAGGGATTCCAGCACGTGTGGCTTCTATTGAGTATGATCCGAATCGTTCAGCCAATATAGCTTTGCTTTATTATGTGGATGGGGAGAAGCGATATATATTGGCTCCACATAATATAAATGTAGGAGACCAACTGGTTTCTGGTCCAGAGGCAGAGATACGGGTGGGGAACTCACTTCCTTTGCAGAACATACCCTTAGGGACATACATACATCATATCGAGTTGCATCCCGGACACGGTGCCCAATTTGTCAGAAGTGCGGGGAGCTATGCGCAGTTGATGGCAAAAGAGGGAAAATATGCCCAAGTCAAACTCCCTTCGGGTGAGGTTCGAATGATTCTTCAAAAGTGCAAGGCGACTATTGGTCAGGTAGGTAACTTGGAGCATGAGAATATATCTATCGGAAAGGCGGGAAGGAATCGCTGGCTGGGGAAAAGACCGCGTGTAAGAGGTGTGGCTATGAATCCTGTCGATCATCCTCATGGTGGAGGAGAAGGGAAGTCGTCTGGAGGACGTCATCCTGTCACCCCTTGGGGTGTTCCGACTAAGGGTTATAGGACTAGAGGAAAGAAGGCCAGCGATAAATTGATTGTGAAGAGAAGAAAAAGATAGAAATCCTATTTTATAGGAGGAATAGTTTTGCCTAGATCTCTTAAAAAGGGACCGTTTGTCGACAGCCATTTATTGGAAAAGGTTGAAAAGGCAAACGAGACATCAAGCAGGAAGGTGATCAAGACATGGTCCCGTAGATCAACTATTCTCCCCGAGTTCGTGGGAATGACTTTTGCTGTCCATAATGGCAGGAAATTTCTGCCAGTATTTGTGACGGAAGATATGGTGGGGCATAAGTTAGGAGAGTTTTCTCCTACACGTACCTTTTATGGACATGCAGGGGATAAGAAATCCAAGTTAAAGGGTAAAAAGAAATAACAATATAATTAGTGGTGATTTGAGATAGAAAATGGAAATAAGAGCTACTGCAAAATTTGTCAGGATATCACCTCAGAAAGTCCGTTTGCTTATGGACCAGATACGAGGAAAAAGGGTAGAGGATGCCTTGAACTCCCTTTCTTTTACACCCAAAAAGGGTGCACATATGTTGATGAAGTTAATTAATTCTGCAGTAGCAAATGCTGAACAGAATTCTGGGATTGATGTGGATTCTCTCCGTATTAGTAAGGTTTTTGCAGATGAAGGACCTACATTGAAAAGGTGGCGTCCTAGAGCAAGGGGCCGTGCAACACGTATATTGAAAAGGACAAGCCATCTGACTGTTATTTTAGATGAAATATAATTTTTTTAAGGGAACTGTAAATTGAAAGTCATAGACAACGGTATGAAAATAATTCAAGCAGTTGGCCACTTGGAGGTGTATATTGGGACAAAAAGTTCATCCGATAAGCTTTAGGCTGGGTATACACAGGAATTGGGATTCGCGATGGTTTGCTGGGAGGGAATATAGCAGCTTTGTCCTGGAGGATTACAAGATTAGGAAATTCTTGAAAAAGAGGGCCTTCCAGGCAGGTATTGCAAAAATAGAGATAGAAAGGGCTGCAAATAAGATTCGTATTCGTATGCATGCAGCCCGGCCAGGAATTGTAATAGGTAAAAAAGGGGCGGATATTGAGAGATTAAAACGGGAACTGGAAAAAGAGATAGGGCGGGAAGTCATTATTGACATCCAAGAGGTCAGAAAAGCTGAGGTTGAAGCCCAGTTGGTTGCCGAAAATGTGGCCATGCAGTTGGTTCGAAGGGTGGCTTTCAGGAGGGCAATGAAGAAGAGTGTGAGTTCGGCCATGAGATTTGGTGCTCAAGGGGTTAAGATAGCATGCAGTGGTAGGTTGGGTGGAGCTGAAATGGCACGCCGTGAGTGGTACCGTGAAGGCAGAGTGCCCCTTCATACCATAAGGGCCGATATAGATTATGGTTTTGCTGAGGCCTTTACAACTTATGGTGTGATTGGAATCAAGGTAATTATATTCAAGGGTGAAGTTTTGCCGGATAAAAACAAGAATGTATAGTAGCAGGTTGTCTTCATGTTAAGTCCAAAAAAAATTAAGTACAGGAAAAGACAGAAGGGAAGGCTTAAAGGAAAAGCCTATCGTGGTAATAGTCTTGAGTTTGGGGACTATGGGTTACAGGCCTTGGAGTGCGGGCTAATGACGGCTCAGCAGATAGAGGCGGCCCGTGTTGCAGTCACCCGGCATGTTAAGCGTGGCGGAAAGATGTGGATACGCGTATTTCCCGACAAACCTCTTACCAAAAAACCTGCTGAAACGAGAATGGGAAAAGGGAAAGGGGCCCCTGAAACTTGGGTAGCAGTAGTAAAGCCTGGAAGGATGTTGTATGAGTTGGAAGGGGTAGCCGAAGGTATGGCGCAAGAGGCATTTCGTCTTGCCGGTCATAAACTCCCATTTGCTACAAAATTTGTAACCAGGAGATATTAGGTCTATGAAGGCAAGTGATTTGAGGGACCTTACAGAAGAAGAACTCAAAGAAAAGGCCGTGGAGGCGGCGCGGGAACTGTTTAATTTGAGGTTTCAGAAGGCCACGGGTCAGCTCGGAAACACTGCTGTCATATCCAGAACAAAGAGAAATTTAGCCCGTATTAAGACTGTTATTCGGGAGATGGAAATATCAAAAGGTGTCAAGTAGGTGAGGTGGGCATGAGAGAACGTGGAATTCGGAAGAAGCTGGTGGGAACTGTTGTGAGCGACCGGATGGACAAAACTGTTCTGGTCCTAGTGGAACGATTGACAAGGCATAAAGTCTATAAAAAAATTGTCAGGAGACGATCTAAATATATGGCGCATGATCCAGGGAATTTGTGTCAGGTAGGGGACAGGATCAGGATTATCGAAAGTAGGCCTATAAGTAAGAGAAAACGATGGCAACTAATTGATATTATTGAGAAGGCTAATAAATAATAAATTTACATGTTAAGTTATAGATAAGAGTTCTTCGGGGCTGATAAGAAATGATACAAGCTCAAACAAGATTAAAGGTGGCGGACAATTCTGGGGCTAAATTACTCTCTTGCATAAAAGTGCTTGGTGGTTCAAAGCGGAGATATGCCGGTGTGGGAGATATAATAGTAGTTTCGGTTAAAGAGGCAATGCCCAATTCAAAGGTAAAAAAGGGGGATGTTGTCAGGGCTGTTATTGTGCGGACAGCTAAAGAGATTCGAAGGCCCGACGGTTCCTACATAAAGTTTGACGACAATTCGGCTGTTTTGATTACGGCCCAGGGAGAACCTTTAGGTACGAGAATATTTGGACCTGTGGCGAGAGAATTAAGGGCGAAAAATTTTATGAAAATTATCTCTTTAGCCCCTGAGGTACTATGATGGGTCAGGAGTATTAGAAGTGCGAAAAAAACATCCAAAAATTAAAAAAAATGACAAAATTATTGTTATTGCAGGGAAAGAAAAAGGTAAAATAGGTACGGTTCTGAATATTGATTGCGAAAAAGGGTCCATTTTGGCCGAGAAGATTAATATGGTGAAGAAGCATGCCAAGCCTAGTGCCAAAGTTCCTCAAGGTGGAATAGTGGAGAAAGAGGCCCCTCTTAATATTTCTAATGTAATGATAGTTTGTAATAAGTGCGCTGAACCTACGAGAATAGGGATGCGTATTCTGGAAGATGGGGCAAAAGTCCGTGTTTGCAAGAAGTGCAAGGAACCGATGGATAGTTGATGGATGGAATATACAAGGATAGTAAGGATTAGGATGAGGGGGTAGCATTGTCTCGACTGAAGGAAAAATACCATACAGAGGTTGTTCCGGCAATGATGAAAGAGTTTGGGTATAAGAGTGTTATGGCCGTCCCCCGAATAAAAATGGTCGTTTTGAATATGGGTTTGGGGGAGGCAATACAAAACATCAAGATTTTAGACGCTGGCGTTGAAGAATTGAGCCTGATAGCGGGACAGAGGGCTGTGATAACCAGGGCGAGAAGGTCCATTGCCGGCTTCAAACTTAGACAAGGAATGCCGATTGGTTGTATGGTAACGTTACGCCGCGACAGGATGTACGATTTTCTTGATAAACTTTTTAATGTGGCTTTGCCGCGTGTACGCGATTTCAGGGGTATATCTGACAAGATTTTTGATGGTCATGCCAACTGTACCATAGGTATAAAAGAGCATATTATTTTCCCCGAAATCGATTATGACAAAATTGAAAAAATTAAAGGTCTGAATATCTCCATTGGTACAACGGGCAATACCGATGCAGAAGGGTTATATTTATTAAAATACCTGGGAATGCCTTTTCGAAATTAGGGGGATGGGGTTTGGCAAGAAAGTCACTAATTATCAAGGCACAGAGGAAGCAGAAATTTTCGACTCGTCAGTACAATAGATGTCCTATTTGTGGAAGAAGCCGGGCATTTATTAGAAAATTTGGTATTTGTCGCATCTGTTTCAGGAACTTGGCTTCGAGAGGAGAAATTCCTGGAGTGGTAAAGTCAAGTTGGTAGTTATATATGATTATTTTTGGCAATTTTTGGGAGTGTAGAACATGACTATGACCGATCCTATTGCCGACATGTTGACGAGAATCAGGAATGCACAGATGGTTTTTCATGAGGCAGTAGATATTCCTCATTCAAAACTAAAGACCAAGCTTGCAGAAGTCCTGAAGTCCGAGGGTTACATCAGGAGTTTCAGGGTTATTTCAGATGGTCGGCATAGATTTATAAGGATTTTTTTGAAATATGATGAAAAAGGGACCCCAGTTATAGAGGGATTAAAGAGGGTAAGCAAGCCCAGCCGGCGCGTTTATATAGGATATGATGATATTCCAAAGGTCTTAAATGGTTATGGTGTTAATTTGATTTCTACGTCAAAAGGCATTTTAACAGATAGAGAGGCTAGGAAAATGCGTGTAGGCGGGGAAATACTCTGTTCGGTTTGGTAGAGAGGCGGAGATTTTAAATGTCACGTATAGGTAAACGGCCTATTCCGATACCAAAAGGTGTCGAGGTTAAACTTGATGGAGATCTTTTAACTGTTAAGGGCCCAAAGGGAAAACTTGAAAGGCGAATAAACCCCAAGGTTCAGATCAAAGTTGATGATCAGAATATTTTTGTCTCAGTAAAAGATAAGACAAGGGAAGTCGCCGCTCTTCATGGCCTTTTCGGTGCATTGATCTGGAATATGGTATCCGGAGTTACAAAGGGATTCGAAAAGGTGCTTGAGATTGTAGGGGTCGGATATAGAGCTGAGTTGAAAGGCAGGACTGCAGTGTTTAATTTGGGGTATTCTCATCCGATAAACTTCGAATTGCCTGAGGGGATTGAAGCCCGTATAGATAAGACGAAGATATATCTAAGCGGCATTGATAAAGAATTATTGGGTATGACTGCGGCCAAGATTCGTAGTCTGAGGAGTCCTGAACCCTATAAGGGCAAGGGAATCAAGTATGAAGACGAAGTCATCCGCAGAAAGGCCGGTAAGGCCGGTGCCAGCTAAATAAGAAGATCAAATATATTTAAGAGGACTTGTTTTATGGGAGCGATCAGCAGAGGGAAGGCCAGGCTCAGGAGACAGAAAAGAGTACGCAAAAAGATCCAAGGGACTTCTGAAAGGCCCCGTCTGTGTGTTTTCAGGAGTTCCAAACATATTTATGCGCAAGTAATAGACGATACAGAGGGAAGGACTTTAGTGTCAGTCTCATCTTTGTCAAAGGGACTTGATGCCGAGATTGTAAATAATGGGGGAAACAAGAAAGGAGCTGCAATCGTAGGAGCCGCAATTGCTGATGAGGCCCTGAAAAAGGATATAAGAAAGGTGGTATTCGATCGAAACGGTTTCTTGTATCATGGTCGTGTTAAGGCCTTTTCTGAGGCTGCACGTAAACATGGTTTGGAATTTTGAGGCTTCAGAAAGGAAGAATGTATAAACCTCTGAATGCGCAAAATTATAATTTTAGGGTGTGGGAGCTGTCTGGTGCTTATGGAAGATGATGATATTCAGTTGATCGAAAAAGTCGTACATATTAACCGTGTAGCAAAGGTAGTAAAGGGTGGTAGGCGGTTTAGTTTTAGTGCGATTGTTGTGGTTGGTGATGGTAAAGG
Source organism: uncultured Desulfobacterales bacterium (assembly GCA_964591255.1). GTDB lineage: Bacteria > Desulfobacterota > DSM-4660 > Desulfatiglandales > Desulfatiglandaceae > CAZQAA01. Next base: position 8,479 of record CAZQAA010000075.1, read on the forward strand.
ATCCGTCGGCAGCGGGCTTGGAAAGGCCAAAGAGGTTCCGGAGGCCATAAAGAAGGGAGTAGAAAAAGCCAAGAAGGATATGAAAATGATTCCTCTTGATGATACGACTATTCCCTACCAGGTGATTGGTAAGGCAGGCGCTGGACGGGTGCTTCTGAAACCTGCCGGAGCAGGTACCGGGTTGATAGCAGGAGGAGCGGTTCGTGCGGTACTCGAGGTGGCGGGTATTCAGAATATACTCACTAAATGTCTTGGTTCTCATAATCCTCATAATATCGTACGGGCTACTATGACGGGATTACGGTCATTGCGGTCACCTGAGGATCTTGCCCGTCGAAGGGGCAAGACGGTCGATGAACTAATAAACTAAAAAGGTATGGTAAGGAAATCTTGGTATGGTAAAGACTATTACGGTCACCCTTGTTAAAAGCGGAATAGGGAAGAGTAAAAGGATAAAGCAGACGTTGAAAGGCTTGGGACTTACTAAGCTTAATAAGACGGTAGAGTTAGAGAATACTGCGGCCATCAGGGGAATGATCAAGAAAGTTTCCTTTCTTGTTAAAATTAGCTGATATCTTAGGATTGTGGAAATGAAAATTCACGAACTTTCACCGGTAAAAGGGGCAAAAAGAAACAGGAAAAGGATAGGTAGGGGTCCTGGATCTGGTCATGGAAAGACGGCATGCAGAGGGCATAAGGGACAAAAATCTCGCTCTGGAGGCGGCCCTCGGCCTGGTTTTGAAGGAGGGCAGATGCCTTTACATAGACGGTTGCCGAAACGTGGTTTTACCAATATATTTAAAAAACATTTTGAGATAATCAATATCGGAGATCTGGAGCGATTTTCCTCTGATTCCAAACTTGAGATAGAAGATCTTGAAAAGGCCGGACTTTTTAAAGGACGAAATTATAAGGTTAAACTCCTTGGAAATGGGGATATTTCTCATCCGGTTTTTATCAGGGTGAATAAGGTAAGCAGGGCGGCACGTGAGAAAATTGAGGGTGCAGGAGGAAAAGTTGAGATCATATAAGAGCAGGTGTGATTAATTGATAAGCGGTTTTCAAAATATCCCCAAGATACCTGAGCTGAGAAAGAGGATAGTTTTTACTCTGTTGATGCTTGTTGTGTATCGACTGGGTTGTCATATACCAACTCCGGGGATAGATGGGACTGCGCTTGCTGCCTTCTTCGGTGCTCAACAGGGGACTCTTTTTGGTATTTTTGATATGTTTACCGGGGGTGCCCTGCGGAGGATGTCCGTGATGGCTCTGGGTATCATGCCTTATATAAGCGCCTCCATCATCCTGCAGCTACTTACTATTGTAGTTCCGTATCTTGAAAAATTAAGAAAAGAGGGTGAACAGGGACGTAAAAAAATTACCCAGTATACTAGATACGGCACAGTTGTTTTAAGTCTTGTCCAAGGATTTGGTATTGCAATAGGCCTGGAGAACATGTCAAGTCCTGGAGGGGGGATGGTTGTGCCGATGGGGGGATGGGGTTTTAGACTCCTTACAGCCATTACCCTTGCAGCGGGCACCTGTTTTTTGATGTGGTTAGGCGAGCAGATTACTGAAAGGGGAATCGGAAATGGGATTTCTCTGATTATTTTTGCCGGTATTGTGGCACGCTTTCCCATGGCGGTGGGAAACACTTTCAGATTGATGAGTACAGGTGAGCTCACTGCTTTTTTTATGGTATTGATCGTTGCGCTTATGATCGCTGTTGTAGGTGTTATTGTCTTTGTTGAAAGAGGGCAGAGGAGAATTCCTGTCCAATATGCCAAGAGAATAGTGGGACGAAAAATGTACGGAGGCCAGAGTACACATCTCCCTTTAAAGGTCAACACGGCGGGTGTTATTCCTCCTATTTTTGCCTCATCCGTCATGATGTTTCCAGCAACTATAGCCAATTTTCTCAATGTCAAAGAAATTCCGTGGCTTGAACAGGTGGTAAGATACCTGAGCCCTGGACATATAGTGTATAGCTTGATCTATGTGGCGTTAATCTTTTTCTTTTGTTATTTTTATACCGCTGTTCAATTTAATCCTGTAGACGTTGCTGATAATATGAAAAGACAAGGCGGATATATTCCTGGGATCAGACCAGGAAAAAGTACGGCGGAATATATTGATCGGTTGCTCACAAGATTGACATTTTGGGGTGCCATATATATCTCGGCTGTATGTATTTTACCTCAGATATTAATTTATCAGTTAAATGTTCCCTTTTATTTCGGGGGGACCGCTCTGTTAATCGTGGTTGGTGTGGCGATGGATACTATGACGCAGATAGAGGCACATATGCTGACCCGTCATTATGATGGATTTATAAAGAGTGGTTTTGCCCGGATAAGATAGATTGCAGGTGGCATTAGCCGGTTTGATCAGGAGGTGTTTTGGATTATGAAAGTACGACCGTCTGTAAAAAAGATATGCAATAAATGTAAGATAATAAGACGCAAGGGAAATGTGCGGGTTATATGTGAGAATCCCCGTCATAAACAAAGACAAGGTTAATCATCAACCGGCGTGTTAACACTAACAACAAGATGTGTGCCATGTTTTTTAGTCCATGGTGTAAGATTTAGGTAGAAAGGAGTTTGGACATTGGCCAGAATCGCAGGTGTCGATCTGCCCAGAGGTAAGAGAATAGAGATAGCCTTGACATATATATATGGTATTGGCAGGACGTCTTCTCAAAAAATTCTTACCGAGGCGGGTATAGACTGGAATGTAAAATCAGATGATCTTTCTGGTGAACAGGTAAGCTCTATACGAAAAATAATCGACGAGAAGTACAAAGTGGAGGGAGATTTGAGACGTGAGGTCTCAATGAATATAAAAAGATTGATGGATTTGGTAACATATCGTGGCCTGCGGCATA
>CAZQAA010000076.1:0-5099 GCA_964591255.1 uncultured Desulfobacterales bacterium
GTGCCACTTTTAAATCTATCTTTGGTATGGTGAGTGATGGAAGCCCCCGGGGTATAGTGCCTACCACCGCACCACCCCCCATCATCAACAGTCTGTCCGTATCAAGAGCTTTATTACCCACTTTGATACGCCAGGTATGCCCATCGCTCTGGTCTTTTTTTGAAAGTTCATTTTTAAGATAAAATTTGATTCCATCGGCCTCTTTAATGCCTGAAAAGAGGAGGGATCTGATCTCTTTTCGATAGGTTCGAACCTCGTTTTTGGCGCGTTTCATATTGATGATAAGTACACTTGCGTCATGCTCGGCATCCAACACGGCCAGGATGTCATGGGAACTGCTGGCCTTTTCAAGTGCATTCATTACCTCTGTCCTGACTTTTGCATATTGATCTATCGTATTGATGGCTTCATTGAACTTCCTAATTAATTTGTGGACTTTTGCAGACTGGATAGCAGAAATGTCCACAATTTTATCGTGCTGAAAACCTGTGGCCCAAGAGAGGATGGTTGTCAGCACAACAGCAACAAGAACGTTTGGTATTTTGGGAGAGATACGTTTCAGTCCATACATGATAACAAAGGCAAACACAGCCATGAAAAATGTGGGCCAGTGTGTATAGTGAAGGGCTGACTGGATAACCCGGTGAATGGTCTCATAGTGGTGGTCAGCCTTATCCACATATACACCAAACAGTTTTGACAACTGGGATGATGCGATGATAAGGGCGGCAGCATTCGTAAAACCGTTTACCACCGGATGTGAAAGAAAATTCACCAGGAGACCCAGCCGCAATATTCCCAGTGACAACTGAAATATACCAACCATAAGGGCCAGAAGAATAGCATAGGCTATATATCCTTCACTTCCTGCTGTTGCCAATGGTTCAAGAGAGGCGGCGGTCATCAGTGAAACAACCGCTACTGGTCCAGTGGCGAGTTGTCGACTTGAACCGAACAAAGCTGCAACCATCGGTGGAAGAAAGGAGGCATACAGTCCGTAATATGCTGGCAGCCCAGCCAGTTGCGCATATGCCATGGATTGGGGAATAAGCACCAGGGCTACGGTAAGCCCTGAGATAAGATCAATTCTTAAATCTTCTAGTCCATAATCATTGAACCAATCGATAAACGGGAAAATACGCTTCAACATAAACAGCTCCTCAAAAATCCCTATTCCAATTCAAATTTTGTTAATATAATTCTCCCGCCGGGACAAACCTGTATTATGTTTTATATCTAGGCCGCTGTTCCTACGTCTTATTGACAAGCGGCAGAAAGGTGGTTACAGGCAATATAACAGTAAAAGTTGTGCCATGATTTTCTTTGCTGTTTACCATGATACGTCCACCATGTTTCGCAATTATGCCTTGTGAAACACTCAAGCCCAGCCCTGTACCCTTTCCCTTGTCTTTTGTAGTAAAAAATGGGTCAAAGATGGAGGGTAAGATGTGTTCCGGGATTCCGCTGCCGAAATCAATAATTTTTACAGCCACATAGTTGGCCTCATCGGCCGGTAGTACAAGGACCTGAATTTTATTCCCTTTGGGAGATGCGTCTATGGCATTTATAATGAGATTCAGGAAAACCTGTGTAAGCTGTTGACTATCCCCATGGACTTGGGGCAGATTTTCTGTTGCATGAAACTCTATCTTAATACCTTCTAATTTGATTTGATTAGCTGCAAGATCAATGGTCTTTTGGAGTAATTCTTTGAGATTAAGTGGTTCCATTTGAGAACGGCTTTCCCTTGCAAAGTCTAGAAGGTTGCTGACAATCTTCTTGGAGCGTTCTGCTTCATTTACCGTGTCTTTTATCATCTCCTTGCGTTCTTCATCTGACAGAACGTCGTAATCCTCTAACAGCATATGGGAAGTGAGTGTGATGTTATTTAGGGGATTGTTCAGTTCATGTGCAACGCCTGCGGTAAGGGTACCCACGGCACGCATCTTGTGGGACTGGATGAGCACGGCTTCACGGTGCTCCAATTCCTGGATCATATAATTAAATGCAATAGCCAGGTCTGTAAATTCGTCCTGAAACCGTTTGGCCGGGGTTATGGGAGTGAAATCTCCCGAAGCAATCCGATGTGAATAAGTGGCAAACCGTTTAATGGTTTTCAATATAAGACTGCCCAGGGAATATGCTTCAATGAGCAGGAGTATGAGAAGAAAGATAAGAGAATAGAAATGGATTTTGGTAGACAGTGAAAGGGCATTGGCAACAGAGGCCTTTTCCTTGTTAACCAATTGCTGTGCAAATGAAACTGTTTTATGACCATACTTCCGAAGCCCTAATTCAATCTGATTTTTGCGGCTTTCATATTCCGTTTCTGGAATTTTTCCTTTTTGTTGCATTAATTCAAGCAGATGTTTCAATTCTGATTTGTAACTCTCGAAACTCTCCATCATTTGTTGGATCTTTTCGTTTTGTACCTTGTCGGCGCTTTCAGTGTTAGAATTAATGATATCCTCTGCTTTGTAAATGTTTTCAAGCGCATCATTTAGGTTTGTGCCGTACAGGAAGAAGTTTTTTTCGAAACGTCGGGCTTGCTGAATCTCCATGAGATAGTCATCAACAACTTCCATAAATTGGAGCTTGTCTTTTACCTGGTATGTGGTAAGGATAAGAATTGTTGCGACACCCACAACAAACAGGAAAGCTATGAAAAAGGCCAGAAAAAGCTGCCAGCGCACGCTAAAGCGTTTGCGGGACAGCAGTGCTTCACGTGCATACTCTATTGCTTTAAGCTTGTCGTTATGACCTTCAACTGTTTCGGAATGCAGGGCTTCTTCATCAGTGCTTGGCAGGGATAGGTTTTCCCCTAAGCTTTTCTTCTCTGGGCGTTTCATTATCATTCATCTTTAATAGTTGCCTCAAAATCTATTTTAGACCCAAGTGCCTTGGCTGCCTTGGCAATAACTTCTCTCAGGTCATTCGGCCGAAACGGTTTTGCAATGAAATCAAAGGCGCCTTTTTCCATGGCCTCACGGGCGACTGCCATCATGGCATAACCGGTAATCATTATAACTTTTGTATGGCTAGACTTTTTTACAACCCGATCGAGGACTTGTAGACCATCGATTTCGTCCATACGAATATCTGTAACAACAATATCAAATTCCTTTTGATCGATTCGCTCCAAGGCCTTTTTTGGATCCTGAAACACCTCAACACTGCATCCGATTTTTGTCAAGGCAGGTTTAAGCCTTTTCCCCACTATGGGTTCATCATCCAAAATCAGGACCTCCAGTTTATCAGACATGAGAACCTCCTTCCTTTTTGATTTCCCTGTATCCTGCAATTATTTTGTTTACCAATATGTCCTTTCGGCAGGTATATAGTACAAATATACTCTGGATATTCTTGGCTGCATACAGAATCCTATCGGAATGTTTCAATGGCCTGTCTAAAGATATCATTGATAATATGGACTTCAACATAATTCACACCGGGCATATCTCCAACCAACTTTTTAATAAATTGTGTTTTTTTGTGTTTTTCGCGTTTAATGGCATTGATCTCAATCACTACTGTACCATTGTTGGCAGTAACTCTCACGTCTGGGAATTTTTTCAATAATGCTGCTTTTACCCTGATTGCCAGTTCTCTGTCATGAAGACATTTTATAGAATATGTCATGGGTTGAAATTTTCGGTAAGTAGTTGCTTCACTAATCATCTTAATAGCTTCTTCGTCATCGATTTGGCTTAGATTAATTACCAAATCATAACGGGACAGGTCAGTTTCATCCATATTGAAAGCCCCAAGGGACCATCGGCTACGAAATTTTATCTGGCGCTTGCAGATTTCACGGGCCTTTTCAATAGGGATTCCTCCTTGTGATGCTATTTCCTGTGCAATTTTATCATGATCAAGGAGTATTCTTACTTTTAGGACATGAGAGACACCCAAAACATACATATGTGCGGCAAGCCCGTGGCACACTACTTTGTCATCCAGAATTTCAGCAAGTGTGCCTTCTTGTATGTACGCCAGATATTGGCGCCATGTTTTAGATGACATGCTAAACAAGGATGGCATTTCATCCAAGGCCTTAACCAGTTTGGCCTCCGGGATATTATACTTCTCCGCTATTTTCCCCAGGATTTCCCTGTCTACATATTTATAATTGAGCTTCTCAGCCGTTTTGCTGGCAATTTTTCTCCCCTTTTCATAAGAATCTGATAAGAAAATTATAATAGGCATTGTGTCATCCTCTGTTTTTGTGTGGTATTAATGTTGTTAAACAGTGTCAGGGGGATAATGCGTTCCTGCATGTATCTCCAGGTTGTTTATGCCTTCCATCTCTTCTTTAAGGGGGATGACCTTCTTTTTTATATTTTTAACAGATCGTTCGTCCCCTTTGATATATATAATGACATTGCCGTAGTCGCATTTGACACCCACATCTGGAAATTGCATTACCAAAGCGCTCTTTATCTGGCATGCGATGGCAAGATCTTCCAGTTTGCGTCTTGAGGTATCGCTTGGTTTGAATTGGTCTTGCGTAGCCGCCTGACATATGAAGTTTACTGCATCATTCACCGTTAGCTTGCCTATCCTGATTGTGATATCATATAAGGAACTATCCCAGGGATCGACTCCATATAAACTCTTGGTCCATTTACGACGTTCAAGGTCGTCCTTGAGTAAAAGTTCCCGGGCCTTTTTGCGTGTTATAGATTTTCTCTCCATTTCTGCCGCGACACGATCTTCCAGCTTGGCTGTAATCCTTGCCTTTAGCACAGTAGATATTCCCGTTAATAATAAATGTCCTGCCAAGCCGTGGTACACTACGTTGTCATTTTTTACGCGTTGGACAAGGGCACTCCTTATATAGGCAATGAAGACTTCTTTCTTGTGGTTAAAACGGTCCAGGATGGATGGTGCGTCGTGTATAGCGTGCACAAGTTTTATTTCAGGGATGTTGAAATGTTCACTGGCATCCAGAAGGACTTCCCTGCTTATGCAGTTATACCCCAATTGATCTGCTACCATTTCTGCGACTTCTTTTCCTTTACTGTATGAACCGCGTGATATGGTTATTATCGCCATATTTGACCTCCTTGCATCTAAACCCCATAGATGAAATAAATCAT
>CAZQAA010000077.1:0-3254 GCA_964591255.1 uncultured Desulfobacterales bacterium
TAACAACTGTGGCCTCAAGGTCCTTCAGGCTACCGGAATTCACAAGAGCGACAGGATAAGACCAGTTGCTCTTGACCCTGTCTTCAACCTCCATTTTATATATCCGTATAGTTATACCATTCTCCGACCCACGGCCTAACAGCTGTTTTACATCTCTATCTTTTGCTCGGCTTGCAAGCCTGGCCACTTCCTGTTCAACATTATTTTTCTCCGCCCTCACCTTTTTTTCAATTCTGGCAACGGCTTGATCTATTAACCGGGATGAAGATTTTTTGCGTTTCCTTAGCTTGTTACTTTTTTGCGTCACGCTCCTTTTGGCGATCACAACCGGCTTTTCTTTCTTTTTTGGCTTCGTGATTCTCTTTGCCGGAGCATGCTTTTTCCTGGCAACCCGCCTTTTTGTTGCTGCCTTTACGGTCTTTTTTAAAGGTGTCTTTGGCGGCAACTCCACCAAATTCACCTCGTACACCGCATCCCCGATCTTTCTGTCAGGGGTATACCCAGGAACAAACAGGACAAAAGAAAATATCATGCAGTGAAACAGGACAGAAAGGATAATCATCCTTGTACAGGCCATACCACTCGTATTGCCAGGACCAGAATTAATTAGGAATACGGCCATTTCCTTCACTTAAGGGGCTCAGTAACCATCCCTAATTTGTCTATCCCCGCCCCTTTGACCCTCGAAATCACCTTGATGACAAATCCATACGGGACATCCCTGTCAGCCCTCAGCAGGATCTCCTTGTCCCGCCGATTTTCGAATATTTTCCTGATCTTTGTCTCTAATCCCTGGAGCTTAATCCTGTGGTTTTCCAGATAAATCTCCTTCTTCTTGTTGACAGTCAATATAAGAGGGTCTTCCTTACTTTTAATGGCGGCCGATGTGGTTTTGGGAAGATTAACATCCACACCCTGCATCATCATGGGGGCTGTCACCATAAAGATGATGAGCAGGACCAACATCACGTCAACAAAAGGCGTGACGTTTATATCAGACATGAAATTCCTGTCATTATCCCTGAAATTCATGACTCTTTACCAACCAGGGCCCTTTTGAAAAACTGTCTTTCTACCGTACTCAAAAAATCAGAAGCAAAAATATCCATTTCTGCCCTCAGTGCAAATATTTTACGATTAAAGTAATTGAATGCCACAACGGCAGGTATGGCAGCCGCCAAACCTGCGGCAGTTGCTATAAGCGCCTCGGATATACCGGGTGCAACCACGGCCAGGCTGGCAGATCCCTTTAGACCTATACCACGAAATGATTCCATAATTCCCCAGACAGTACCAAAAAGACCTATAAAAGGGGAGGTGTTTCCTGTGGTTGCCAAAAAACTTATGCCCCTCTCCAGCCTACCTGTCTGGTCGATGGTCGTTTTTCTTAAAGACCTCTCGAGATTATCCATAATAATCTGTTTGGACCGAGCAGAATCATTCGTTAAAGCATCCCCTGATTTTTTTGAGGTTCTAATCTTCCGTATCTTGTTAAACTCGTCATAACCGGAACTAAAAAGGCGTGCCACGGGGCTAAAGGTGAGGTCCCTGGAGATCCTGTAGATCATCTTAAGATCCCTTTCCTCCCAGAACAATTCCAAGAAATCTTCCGTTTCAGTCTTTGCCTTGCTCAACAGCCTGTATTTAGAAAATATTATAGCCCATGAGACAACAGAAAAAAAGAGGAGGATCAAAAGGACGAATTTGACCATAGGGCCTGCATGTATGATCATCTGGACAATATCATGGCTGAAGGCAGCCTCCGTTGAAACGGCTGCTGGCAAATTGGCAGCCAACACTATTCCTGTCATAATTACCTCATCATTATTTGTGTGATAAAGAGCTGTTTCCATTTTTCTATACTATAGAAGCAATGGCTTCTTCAACATCATTATCATGAAAAAATTGCCAGCTTTTTTTCTTGACTCCTAAATTAATTATATGAGAAATTACAATTCAGTTTCTGAATACTAATTTTTCATACAGTTCTTGTTGATTTTCCAGACAAACCAGAAAAGCATATGGATGAAAAGTCAGGACAACAAGCTTCTCAAAAAAACAGAATTGCCGGCCTTTCATTGCGGCATGTCCTTATCGGAGCCGTACTGTTACTCCTAGCAATACCTGCCATAATATACGGAGGTCGCTGGATCCACTACAGATTGACTCGCTCAATTACCAATGACGCTTTTATAGAAGCCGACTTCACTTACATTTCATCTCTGGTTTCCGGTCATATCCAGGAAGTGCTGGTAGACGAATCAAGCAAAATTGATGCCAACCAGGTGCTGGCCCGAATCATGCCAATAGACTACAAGGCAGCAAAAGCGATAACGGAAAGCGCTCTAAACAAGGTCAGAGAGGACAAAATCAGGGCCCGAGTCGGAGTTGACAAGGCACAAACGGCCTTTGAACTTATCAAGAGAGAAGTAGAAACAGGAATTCGTACAGCAAGGGCCCGGCTTGCAGCTGCCAGGGCAAGGCTTGTGGTGGTAGCAAAGGATGAGAAACGGCTTGCAGCTCTACTTGACGAAAAGGTCATCTCCCAGAGCCGCTATGATGCCCAGAAATCGGCCTATGACCAGGCAATAGCGGCTGTAAAAGCTGGAAAGGCAGGTCTTGACAGGGCCCTGGCCCAGAAAAAAAGGATTGTCCTGGCCAAAAAAGACCTGGCTGTAGCACAACAAAAGTTATCCGCTGCAAAGGCAGCGGTTGAAGTAGCTGAACGACAGCTTGACCAGGCAAAAATAAACTTAAGCCATACGACAATTAAGGCTCCTCTAAGCGGTATTGTGGCCAGGAAATTTATAAATCCAGGTGATTTTGTGGGACCTGGCCAGCCCCTTTTTTCTATTTATGATCCCGGAAATCTTTTTGTCATAGCTAACCTGGAAGAAACCAAGATTGACGGAGTAAAATTAAACTGTCCGGTGGAAATCAAGGTAGACGCCTTTCCCCGCAACATTATTAAGGGAAAAGTGGTGAGAATCACCCCTGCGGCGGCTGCTAAATTCGCCCTTATTCCAAGGGACGTGACTGCAGGGGAGTTTACAAAAGTGGTCCAGAGAGTTCCGATCAAGATCGAGCTTGACATACCTGATGATATGATTCTCTCTCCTGGAATGTCCGTGGAAGTCAGAATAAAAAGGGACGAATAAATGTCCAGGGAACAGCCTCCGGTCCTGGGGATCAAGTATAAGTGGGTAGCCTCGGTGGTGCTCATGTTCGGTATTTTTATGACCCTCCTTGACACC
>CAZQAA010000078.1:0-22405 GCA_964591255.1 uncultured Desulfobacterales bacterium
TCGGCGAATTTAGTAGTAGATTAAAGCTGGTAGGGGGCAGGCAACCCCAGTCGTTGAGACTGTCTAAAAAGTATAACGAGTGATAAGTTATAATTGTAAAAAGAGTCAGTTGTGGTAAATTTATCATGTAGCAGTAAAAACTATCTGGGATGAGAAGAGCCGCAGATGGCGAGATACAGGCATTATGACTGCAGCCGGATGAATGATGGTGCCCGTGTCTCTGGAAGAACATCTGCAGCCAGGGATATTAGAGAATATGCCATCCATAATGTTGTTGGACATGTCTTGACTTAAGCATTTTTGCGGCATCATGCCAGGTCCATGTATTTTATGGTAAGCGTCCGGGCAGCCTTACAGATGAGATGATGCAGAAGTCGGTTCACCTTGAGAGGACATATCAAGGTCAGCTTTCAAGGGATGCCTTATTGCCTGGTTCACAATATTGAAAAGATCATGAACTTCGGAAAAAGCTATGCGATCTCGAACTTGAACAATAGTTTTTCGACAGTCTCGTTAACCCACGCCAAAAATATCTTGAAAATTTTGAGGGTATGATATATTGTAATACCAGAGGTGAAATTATGGCTACATCAAAAATTGCAATAACGATAGATCGGGACACATTGAATAAATTAGATTTATTAGTAAAATCAAATTTATTCCCCAACCGTAGCCGTGCCATTCAAGAAGCTGTGGCGGAAAAACTTCAACGGCTTGAAAAAAGCAGACTTGCTCGGGAATGTGCTAAATTGAACCCCCAATTTGAACAAGCTCTGGCTGAGGAAGGATTAGAAATGGAGATTGATGAATGGCCAGAATATTAAGGGGGGATATAATTTGGGCAGATCTTAACCCCACCATTGGGCATGAACAATCCGGCTTGAGACCTATACTCGTGTTAAGTCATGAGGTGTTTAATATGAGTTCAGGTACCGTTATAGCCGTCGCTATTACAAGTCAACCTCAAAGAGCAGGTTTCCCTCTGACTCTTGAGCTTGAAAAAACAAAACTCCCTAAAAAGTCATGGGCAAAAATAAGCCAGATTCGCACATTATCGGTTAAACGCCTTCGGAAAAAGCTTGGAACGGTACAATCTGGCGAGTTGGATCTCATTGTTGATGGCCTTAATGAAATAATTGGGGCTTAACAAGTCGCTGGAAAGGGGTTGACTGTCCGGAAAGAGGTTGATTTTTACAACTAATTTAGCAAATAGAAAATAATCCGAACAATAGTTCCTCGACAATCCAGTCATGCGAAAAAAACAAAGGATAATATATCGTTCGTCATCATTTTTCCTCTTTTGGTCAGGTCCCCATGTTTGCAAATGACCCATTAGAATATGTTGTGCTTTTTCACGGCCTGGCACGTACCAAGAGATCAATGACTAAAATGGAGAAGCACTTATATGCCGAGGGTTTTGGCGTATTAAACATGGGATACCCGTCAAGATCAAAAACAATCGAAGAACTCGCCGAAGAGATAATCCCGCATTCAATCATGCTCTGCCATGAGAAAGGCGCCAGAAAAATCCATTTTGTAACTCATTCGTTGGGGGGGATTATAGTACGATACTATCTGAAACATCACCATGTTTCAGAGCTCGGAAGGGTTGTAATGCTCAGTCCTCCAAACGGCGGCAGTGAGATAGTGGACAAATTTCGCCGGAATTGCATCTTCAAATGGTTAAATGGCCCGGCCGGGCAACAACTTGGCACAGACAAAGACAGTTTGCCAAAAAAATTAGGCAGCGTAGCGTTTGAATTAGGTGTTATTACCGGAGACAGATCCATTAATTTATTATTATCTATTATCATACCAGGAACAAATGATGGAAAGGTTTCCGTAACCAACGCGAAAGTAGATGGAATGAAAGAGTTCATAATAATTCATTCATCACACCCATTCATCATGAAAAACCGTCATGCAATTGACCATACAACAGCCTTTTTAAGGCATGGCACATTTAAAAGGAAGTAATTTACGTAAGCATCTTTCGCCTAAGCCCCAATTTCTTCCTGGACTTTTCAGGTGTTCCCACCAAGGATATTGCATCATGAATTGGTGAACCAGACAAAATTTAGGCAGCCTATATCGGTTTAATCCTGTGAAATTACGATTTTTTATCGGATATCCCTGTTTGACAAAAAGGAGAACAGGACATAAGATTTGAATTTACCCGGGCAAAATTTGCTTTTTTACAGGAGAAAAGATGACTGAGCAGAAGGATTTGAGACTCACACAGACTGTTCAAGGGGCAGGATGAGCCTCAAAACTACCTCCAGGGGACCTGGACAGGGTATTATGTGGCATGGAATTCCCGTCTGATTCCAACCTGATTGTGGGTATGGACCGTCTGGACGATGCAGGTGTTTATAAACTCACCGATAACATTGCCATAATCCAGACGGTGGATTTCTTTACGCCCATTGTGGATGATCCATACTCCTTTGGCCAAATCGCCGCGGCAAACGCCTTAAGCGATGTATATGCCATGGGAGGTGAGCCCAAAACAGCCATGAACCTTGTTACCTTTCCTTCCAAAAAAATGGACATATCCATCCTCAGAGAAATAATTCAGGGTGGACTGGACAAAATAAAAGAGGCGGGAGTGGTCCTCGTAGGGGGGCACAGTGTGGAGGATTTAGAGCTCAAGTATGGTTTATCGGTCACAGGAATTGTTCATCCGGATATGATACTTAAAAAATCGGGCTTTAAAGAGGGAGATCGGCTTATCCTCACCAAGCCCCTGGGTACGGGTATAATAAACACGGCCATAAAGGCGGGGCTTGCTTCTCTTGAGGCAATCCAAGAGGTGACACTCCTGATGTCCACACTAAACCGCATCCCGGCAGAGGTGATGAAAGATTTTCCTGTACATGCCTGTACCGACATCACGGGTTTCGGCCTGCTGGGACACCTTGCGGAGATGGTAGAAAATTCAGGGTTGGGAATTACAGTGTATTGCCAATCCGTACCTCTTATTTTTCAAGCCATCGAATATGCAAGCACGGGACTTGTGCCGGCCGGAACTTACAATAACCGGAAATTTCGTGAGTCAATTATAGATTTCGGGCCCTCTGTGGAACGAGTCTTTCAGGATATCCTGTTTGATCCACAGACTTCTGGAGGATTACTGATCGCCGTAGAGAAAAAGAGTGCAGACGACCTGCTCACCCGCCTGAAAAAAAATGGGATAAAAGATGTCGCTGTAATAGGTGAAGTGGTTGAGAAACCTGAGGGCCGGATCATTGTAACTTGAGGAAATCGCTATGCAAAGAGAAAAAAAGATAGATGTAAGGGGACTGGCCTGTCCTGCTCCTGTATTACGAACAAAGGATACAATAGAGAAAGAAAGACCCGCCTTAATCAGGGTCATAGTGGACAACGAAGCGGCAAAAGAAAACGTGACCCGCTTTCTGGAATCTCAACAATTTGCGGTTACGGCCATTAAACAAAGGGATGGATTTGAGGTTGTGGGTGAAAGACAGAATGATATCCCGCCCGAAGTCGTACCTGCCAAGGCAGCTGAACATGGAGATAAAAAGATAATGGTAATGATTTCCACAGACAGGATGGGCCACGGGGACGATGGACTGGGCAGCAGGCTCATGGAAAATTTCCTGAAAACCCTCCTGGAGATGGGAAAGGACCTATGGCTCCTGATTTTTTTGAATAATGGTGTGAAACTTACCATCAAGGACTCAGAGGTAATATCTATCTTGAAAAATCTGGAGAAAGAAGGGGTACAAATCCTTGTCTGTGGGACATGCCTTGCCCATTTTGATCTGCTCGATCAAAAAGGGGTCGGTGAAACCACCAACATGCTCGATATTGTGACGGCAATGCAGTTGGCAGACAGGGTCATCAATATCTGACAGTTTACTGCCTTATAAGACTGCCGCCTGCCGGTATGCCTCATCAATGCGGTCCTTGATATAGTTCAATCTTTCCTCATCCCACTCTTCCATATCAAAACAGTAGCCGTCTTCACCGAGCAATCCTTGGGGAATGAGATCCCCCTTCTCTTCAGGATCGGTAATCAAATCCCCGTAAAAACATACCGATATCCACCTGTTTTCCGGATCATCATCAATAACATCTATCATGGCGAACAATTGTCTCTCTTTTTGAAGTGGGTGGGCCGCACGCAAGGAATAGCTCACACCCGGCCGGGAATGAAAATTGAAAATAACATCCCCTTTTGACTCCAGATGTTCTCTAAGCCTGAGGAACACATTCCTGGTACTACTGGGCGTATCTTTCCACGATTCAAGAAACTGCCCTAACTCCTCTTTCCAATCTTCAACTGTCATACGAATATCTCATTTTACAAGACCGAACTCATTAAGTACTTTCTTAAGCCTCTCCAAATTAGAAGGGGCCATATGGGCAAGGGGGAGCCTTATCTCGTCCCTGATTTTTCCCATCAGCGCAAGGGATGTCTTGACCGGTACAGGGTTCGTCTCATAAAACATGGCCTGGCACAGGGGAGAGAGTTTGTAAAACAGCTCTCTGGCCTCTTCAATCCGGCCTTCTTCCCATGCATTTATCATCTCGGCTGTCTCCCTTGGCACAATATTGGCGATCACGGACACAACCCCCTTTCCACCTATGGACAGTACCGGCAGGGTGATATTGTCATCACCAGAAAGGAGGGTTATCTTATCCCCTGCGAGCCTGATAATTTCTGTCATTTGTCCAAGATTGCCTGATGCCTCCTTGATGGCCACCACTTCAGGAAGTTCCGCCAGGCGTGCAACGGTTTCGGGAAGCATGTTGACGCTGGTCCTGCCCGGCACATTATATAAAACCTGGGGAAATGGAACTGCATCTGCGATTGCCTTAAAATGTAGGTACAGACCTTCCTGGGTTGGCTTGTTATAATAGGGAGTCACCTGTAGGGTAGCATCTGCCCCGATCTTCTTGGCATGTTCCGTCAATTCGATCGCCTCGCCGGTGCTGTTACCCCCTGTACCGGCAATAACAGGCACCCTTTTGTTGACTGCCTCAACGGCAATGTCAATAACCTTGTTATGCTCTTCCATGTTCAGGGTAGCGGATTCACCGGTTGTCCCACACGGCACAATCGCACTGGTACCACCTTCGATCTGAAATTCGATCAATTCACGATACGCTTCCTCATCGATTTTTCCATCCTTAAAAGGTGTCACAATGGCAACTATAGACCCTCTAAACATACGCTCCTCCGTATTGATTTATTATGAAATTTATGCCAATGCCTCATCACTAAGTCTGGCCTTGTATACAACAGTCGTATTGCCTTCAAGCCATACCTCGTCAAAGCCAGAGGCATCCTCCCTTTTCTTGAAATAGATCGTCAGTGTATCCCCTCCAAGCGTTCTTGTCTTCACAGGGGATGTTACCTCTCCCTTAAGAGCTGCAGTCATGGCGCAGGCAACTGCACCGGTACCGCAGGCCAGAGTCTCATCTTCCACTCCCCTTTCATAGGTCCTTATATCAATCAGATTGTGTCCGCTCTTCATCATAAAATTGACATTTGTTCCCTCGGGCTTAAAGCAGGGATGATACCGTATGGCTCTTCCCTGTTCCTTGACAGGATGATTCGAAATATCCTCGACACGGATCACCACATGCGGGACAGATGTGTTGATAAAATTCACATCCTGCCACCCCTTCTTGTGTTCGATATCCAGATCCATTGTTATATCTTTGGGCGGAGGAATCAGAACCTTGACAACCCGACCTCTTACTTCGGCTGAAACAGGCCCTGCCAAAGTTCCAAAGGTCATTCGGGATCCGGCAATGCCGGTCATGTATGCAAAACGGGCAACACAACGGCTACCGTTCCCGCACATTTCAACTTCCCCGCCATCCAGGTTAAAAAATCGCCATACAAAATCATATTCGTTTGAGTCTGCAATAAAAATCACCCCGTCGGCACCCACGGACTCCCTGCGCCTGCATACCCTCTCTACAAAAAAACCCATCTCTTCATTCTTAACCTGTCCATCCCTGTTGTCAATAAGGATGAAGTCATTTCCGCTTCCGCTCATCTTCCAGAATTCGACAGGCCTCATTTCAAATCAGTCTCCAGCCAAAAAATCCGGGATTATCTCACCCCGCAATAGGTCCTCAAAGGTCTCCCTTGTCCTGATGATATAAAATCTATCCCCTTTAACCATCACCTCGCAGGCACGCGGTCTTGAATTATAATTGGAAGACATACTGAATCCATAGGCACCTGCACTCATTATCGCCACCGATTCCCCGGGATTCAAGACGGGAATCACCCTGTCCTTTACGAAAAAATCACCGGACTCACATATTGGACCCACAATATCAGCCTTAATTTCTCCACGGTCCTCCTTTTTCACCGGCCACACGGCATGATACGAGTTGTATAGGCTGGGTCTCATAAGATCATTCATCCCGGCATCGACAACAAAAAAGGTCTTCTCCCTCGTGACCTTACTATACAGGACCTTCGTTAACAAAATTCCCGCATTACCAACGATCACCCGTCCCGGCTCCAAAATCAGGGTCAGGCTATTGTCTCCCAGTTCTTCCTGAATGCCACGGGCATATTCTGCGGGGTGGGGAGGATCTTCATTGTTATAGGTAATCCCAAGTCCGCCTCCAATATCAAGATACTTAATATGCATTCCCATGTTACGCAGGGTCTTTACTAGTGCCGTAAGCCTATTGAGTGCATCCACAAACGGGCTGAGCTCCGTAAGCTGGGAGCCGATATGACAGGATACACCCAAGACAAACAGATTACCTAACGATGCGGCCATAGCGTATTTTTCAGGGACTTCATCGATATCTATCCCGAATTTGTTCTCTTTAAGACCGGTAGATATATAGGGATGGGTCTTGGGATCAACATCCGGATTTACACGGATGGAAATGCCGGCTTTCTTTCCAATCCTGCCAGCCACCTCGTTTAATTTCAAAATTTCCTGTGTTGACTCAATATTGAACATCAATATACCGGATTTCAGGGCATACTCTAAATCTTCAACCTTTTTGCCAACACCTGAATATACAATCTTTTCAGGACTAAATCCTGCCTTCAGGGCCCGGTAGAGCTCGCCTCCTGAAACAATATCCACGCCACTACCCTCTCTGGAAAAAAGTCTCAGAATCGCCAAATTTGAATTGGATTTCATGGAAAAACAGGTGAGGTGCTTTACACGCTCAAAGGCACCGTCAACTGCTCTGAAGTGCTGCAACAATGTGGCATTAGAATAAAGGTAGAGCGGGGTCCCCACTTCCTCAACAATCCTTGAAACAGGGACATCTTCACAGTAAAGTTCATTGTTGATATAATTAAAATGGTGCATCTGTTATTAATGGTACAGGTCGATCTTTGCCATATTTGAAGGTGGACCTACTGAATTATCAGGACCAATCAGACGGATACGGAAAAAGTGGAGCCCCTCCTTTTTCGGGCATGCAACCCGGCAGAAAAAGTTTTCGTCTTCAATGACCTCCCCTTTTATCTCTTTATACAACCGGTATTCAATGGGACAAGCCTCACAAGGAGGATTATCTGCAGCATAACGGGTATGATATATCCTGCATCCAACAATATCCTGCAAGCTGACTTCCTGGCCCTTCTGCCCCACAATTTTGCCCCTAAAAAAAACAGTGCTGTCTTCCAGTTCAGCCGTCAACTGCGTGACGGCAAAGGGCATAACTACTTTGGGCAAAGAGGGAGGTCCCTTTTTGCCACATCCTGCAAATGCAAAAACGTACAAACATATCATACATGAGGCAACCGCCTCCCACCTTTTCAAAGCCCAAGCTCCTCCTTTGCCTTGTTCAGACTCTGTCTTACCATTTCAGGTCCCGTCCCGCCCACGATATTTCTTTTCTTAACAGACGAAATTGGCTCAAGCCACTCATAAACATCTTTATCAATCTGGATTGCAAAACCCTTCATTTCCTCCAGCGTGAGATCATGAAGCTCCTTTCCCTGCCCCATTGCAAAAAGGACCATATTTCCCACTATTTCATGGGCCCGGCGGAAAGATATCCCCTTTCGAACCAGGTAATCGGCCATGTCGGTAGCCGTCAGGAACCCCTTTTCAGTGGCAATTTTCAAACGATCTTCCTGAAAAGAAAGCTCTCCTAGAAGCCTCGCCATGATCTCAAGACAAATTTGCACAGTATCATACGTATCAAAAAGGGCCTCCTTATCTTCCTGCATATCCTTATTATAGGAAAGGGGTAGCCCCTTCATTACACTCAGGAGAGAAAACAGATGGCCGTATACCCTGCCGCTTTTTCCCCTGACAAGTTCCGGCATATCGGGATTTTTCTTTTGGGGCATTATGCTACTACCGGTGGAAAACGCGTCCGAGATGGCTACAAATCCGAATTCCTGGGTTGACCAGAGGATAATTTCCTCACTCAGACGGCTTAAATGCATCATCAAGACCGAACATGCATATAAAAAATCTATGATGAAGTCCCTGTCACTTACCGCATCCATGCTGTTTTGGCTGATAAGGTCAAAGCCCAGTTCCTTTGCCACCATTTCCCGGTCCAGATCAAAGGTGGTTCCAGCCAGTGCGGCACTACCCAGTGGAAGAATATTTATTCGCTTTATGACATCTTCAAATCTGTCCCTGTCCCGCTTCATCATCTCATAATATGCTAACATGTGATGGGCAATGAGCACGGGCTGGGCACGTTGCAGATGGGTATAACCGGGCATAATCAAATCAAAATTCCTGTCAGCAAGCTCCACAAGGGCAATTTGCATCTCCTTGATCAAACTGACCAGCCGGTGAACAGCGTCCCTGACATAAAGTCTTTCATCCAGGGCCACCTGGTCGTTTCTACTCCTCCCTGTATGGAGCTTCTCCCCGACCTCGCCGATCTTTTCGATCAACAACCTCTCCACAAGGCTATGTACATCCTCGTAGTCATCCAAAGGAGGAAACTTCCCCTCATCAAATTCTCTCCTTATCTCCTCAAGACCCTTGATGATCTTCGCCGCCTCATCGTCCGTTATGACCTTCTGTTTTGCAAGCATCCGACAATGGGCCATACTCCCTTTGATATCATAGGGATAAAGACGAAAATCAAACCGTATGGAGGCATTAAATCTGTCTACAAGGGCATCAGTCTTTTCCTGAAAACGTCCTCCCCAAACCTTTTTGCTCATACAACAATCCTCATCCGCGGGCTTTTTCCAGCAACCTCGCTATCTTGAGGCGCAAACCGGAAAGCCGGATGAATCCCTCGGCATCTTTCTGGTTATAGACCTGGTCATCCTCGAATGTTGCAAAATCGGGATCATACAGAGATGTCCCGGATTTCCTTCCCACCACCGTACAGTTACCTTTATAGAGCTTTAGTCTCACAATCCCGTTCACCGTTCTCTGAGTCTCGTCAATAAGAGTCTGGAGCATCTTCCTTTCAGGGGCAAACCAAAAACCGTAATAAATCATCTCGGCATATCTGGGAAGGAGTCCATCACGAATATGCATCACCTCCCTGTCAAGAGTAATGGTCTCCATAGCCATATGGGCAATCCTCAGTATGGTCCCCCCAGGCGTCTCATATACTCCTCTCGACTTCATACCCACATATCGGTTCTCAACCATATCCACCCTGCCTATGCCATTTTTTCCGCCAAGTTCGTTCAGGCAGGCGAGGAGTTCAGCGGGTGTCATGGACTGGCCGTCAACCGATACAGGATCGCCCTCTCTGAATTCAATTTCCACGTATGTGGCCTTATCAGGTGCCTTTTCAGGTGAAACAGACAAGACAAACATCTCTTCCGGAGGCTCATTCCATGTGTCTTCAAGGATGCCTCCCTCAAAACTGATATGTAAGAGATTCCTGTCACTTGAATAAGGCTTTTCCTTGGTCACAGGCACAGAGATACCCCTTGAACGTGCATATTTCATGAGGTCTTCCCTGCCTCCAAAATCCCATAACCTCCACGGTGCAATAATTTTGAGATCCGGCTCCAGGGCCATATAGGCAAGTTCAAACCTCACCTGATCATTGCCCTTTCCCGTAGCACCATGGGCCACGCTGTCAGCATGGGTCCTTCTGGCAGCCTCTACCTGACCTTTTGCAATAAGAGGCCTTGCAAGGGATGTCCCTAAAAGATAAGTGGATTCATAAATGGCGTTTGCCCTCATGGCAGGCCAGACAAAATCGCGTACAAATTCCTCTCTCATATTTTCCACAATTACTTCATCCGCGCCTGTCTCCAACGCCTTCTCTTCTATCCCTCCTATTTCCCCTTCCCCCTGTCCCAGGTCTGCGGCATACGCAACCACGGGGCATTCATATGTCTCCTTAAGCCATTTCAAGATAACAGAGGTATCAAGACCTCCGGAATAGGCCAACACGACCTTGTTGATTCCTTTACTCAATTTTTTATCTCCCTTTATCTCCCTTGTATCAATAAACTCTCTAAAAGTGCCTGATGCAGGTGCATCTTGTTTTCAGCCTGATCAAAAACAACGGAACGGGGGCCCTCAAAGACTTCCTCTGAGATTTCCTCCCCCGGATGGGCCGGAAGACAGTGCATTACAAGGACATCAGGTGCAGCAAGTCTCACCATCTCTTCGTTGATCTGATAGCCCTGGAAGTCCTTAACCCTTTGATCCCTCTCGGCATCCTGCCCCATGCTGGTCCATACATCAGTATTTATCACGTGAGATCCATGGACCGCCTCCTCAGGATCTTCCACTACCTTGACGTTTTCATCCGAACCCTGCAGGACCTCCTCTGAAGGCCAGTAACCAGGCGGACATGCGAGGATCAACTCAAACCGCATGATCCTGGCCAGATTGATCCATGAGTGGGCAACATTGTTTCCGTCTCCTATCCAGGCTACCCTCAGATCAGCCAAGCTCCCCCTCTTTTCCTTAACAGTCATTATATCGCTCAATACCTGACATGGGTGATACATATCAGTCAATGCGTTTATAACCGGTATATGCGACCACTCGGCCATTTCCTCAACAATTTCCTGCGAAAATGTCCTTATAGCCAGTATATCAAGATATCGTGACAGGACTCTGGCAGTATCCTTGACCGATTCGCCCCTGGAAAGCTGGGTATCGTTTCTGCTCAGAAAGATAGTCTGTCCCCCGAGCCGAAACATGGCCGTTTCAAAAGAGACACGTGTCCTCGTAGAAGTCTTCTCAAATATAAGGCCGAGGGTATATCCCATAAGCGGTCTTTTAGTGGCTCGGCCACCCTTTTTTATCACAAGCCCTCTCTCTATCAAGGCAAGGATTTCATCCTTTTTTAAATCCCGTATGGTCAGCACATCTTTCTTCATGATTCAGCACCAATTAAGGTCTCAAAGTTTCATAAATTTTGTTAGAGGTTGAAATCTCACCCTCGGTTAAGGCTTATCCTTAAATATCTCATCAAGCGTATCTATTAATCTATCTATCTCCTCTTTTCCTACAATAAGAGGAGGCAGAAAGCGAAGCACATTTTCCTGTGCACAATTAATCAAAAACCCCTTTTTCAAGCAGGCATCCACAAAGGGACCTCCCGGGACCTGCAATTCCATACCAAGTATAAGGCCTAATCCACGAACATCTATAATAAAATCATATTGTTGTGAAAGATCCTCAAGCCTTTCCTTGAAGTACGCGCCCACATTGCGACAATGCTCAATCCATCCATCTTCAACAAGGCTTTTTATAACCTGCAATGAAACGGCAGTTATAAGCGGTGTACCGCCAAAGGTGGTTGCATGGCTGCCAGGGCCGAATGCCCCACTCAAATCCTCTGTTGCCAGCATAGTACCAATAGGCAGGCCGTTTCCAAGTGCCTTGGCAAGGGTCATGATATCCGGCCTGATCCCATAATGCTCATAGGCAAACAGCTTACCTGTACGCCCCATACCTACCTGAACCTCATCGAAAATCAGAAGTATATCCCGCTCATCACATAATTGCCGGACATTTTTCAAATAATCCGGATCAGGGCATACCACACCCCCTTCTCCCTGGATCGGCTCAAGCAATACCGCACATACCGATTCATCTATAGCCTGGACAAGAGCAGAGAAGTCATTAAAAGGGACAAAACTGAATCCCCCTAAGAGAGGATCATACCCCTTCTGTATCTTTTTCTGCCCTGTAGCAGATAAGGTGGCCATGGTCCGCCCGTGAAATGATCCCACCATGGAGATGATGGTGTTTCTGCGAGATCCGAATTTATCATTTGCCCATCGCCTTGCAAGCTTAATGGCAGCCTCATTGGCCTCGGCCCCGCTATTACAGAAAAAGGCCCTGTCGGCAAAAGAGTTTTCCACCAGAAACCGTGCCAATTCCACCTGGGGCCTGGTGTAATAGAGGTTTGAGACATGTACCAGTTTTTTTGCCTGAGCATAAATTGCACTTGCAACAACCGGAGAGGAATGACCCAGGGCACATACGGCAATACCTCCCACAAAATCGAGATATTGATTCCCATCTTCATCCCAGACCCGGCAGCCCTCTCCCCTCACAAGTGTTATAGGAAACCGGCTGTAAGTCCGGAACATATATCTGTCTGCCTGGGTTATAGTATCTTCTTTTCCTAAATGATTTTCCATGGCTTAAATCTCTTCTTATGACTTGCCAATGTCAAAACGATCTGTATTGCGGCTCCTGTGTCAAGATATTATTTCCGTTCCGATCCCACCCTTGGTAAAGACCTCCAGCAAAATGGCATGATCCTCACGACCATCTATAATATGGGCCTTTTTCACACCGGTCTCAAGGGCATGAATACAACAGTTTACCTTGGGAAGCATACCTCCCTTTATGGTCCCATCGCTCATTAATTGGCGAGCCTCATCACTCCTTAGAGTTGAGATCAGATTGCCGTCCTTGTCGAGTACGCCTTTTGTATCCGTGATAAGGACAAGTTTCCTGGCCTTAAGCGATGATGCGATCCGGCCCGCTACAAGATCTGCATTGATATTATAAGTCTCTCCCCGCTTGCCCGCCCCCACCGGGGCGATAACAGGAATGAAGTTGCTTTCTATAAGGCCCGTTATTACTCCTGTATCCACTGAAACGATCTCTCCTACCATACCTATATCTATAATCTCTGGCGGTTGGTCATCACCTTTACTCTTCATGTACTTCATTTTCTCTGCCGTTATAAGCCGGCCATCTTTCCCCGACAGGCCAACAGCACGCCCATCATTCTGAT
Source organism: uncultured Desulfobacterales bacterium (assembly GCA_964591255.1). Classification (GTDB taxonomy): domain Bacteria; phylum Desulfobacterota; class DSM-4660; order Desulfatiglandales; family Desulfatiglandaceae; genus CAZQAA01. The sequence goes on from CAZQAA010000078.1 coordinate 13,180, forward strand.
TGATGAGGTTCACGATCTCCTTATTGACCTTCCCTACCAGGACCATCTCGATTACATCCATGGTCTGCTGGTCGGTCACACGCATACCACCTACAAATTCTGATTCAATGGCCAGCCTCTTCAGAAAATCGCCTATCTGAGGCCCCCCTCCATGAACCACAATGGGATTCATCCCAACATACTTCATCAGTATAATATCAAGGGCAAAATTCCGTTTCAGCCGTTCATTGACCATGGCATGACCGCCATACTTCACTACAATGGTGCTTCCGTTAAACCTCTGGATATAAGGCAGCGCCTCAATAAGTATTTTTGCCCTTTCTATCCGGCTTGTCATAGGATATACCTGCTCAGGTTCTCGTCTTCTAAAATCCCTTCCAATTTCTTTTCCACATCCTCTTTGGTGATCCTTACTACCTTTTCCGCCATGTCCGGAGCATCAAAAGAGATATCATCCAAAAGTTTCTCCATAACCGTGTGTAATCGTCGGGCACCAATATTCTCCGTCCTGTCGTTCACCATACTGGCCATGGCAGCCACCTCTCTTACGGCCGAATCCTCAAATATTAAATCTATCCCTTCCGTGGTAAGAAGGGCCTTGTACTGAGTAATAAGCGCGTTCTTAGGTTCCGTAAGGATCCTGATAAAATCTTCCATGGAAAGAGAATCAAGCTCTACCCTGATAGGGAACCTCCCCTGCAGCTCCGGAAGGAGATCCGAAGGTCGGCTGACGTTAAACGCACCTGCGGCAATAAACAGTATATGATCCGTCTTCACCATTCCGTACTTGGTAGTGACAGTTGACCCCTCAACAATCGGCAGAAGATCTCGCTGAACTCCCTCCCTGGATACGTCCGGCCCGTAAGAAGATTCGGATCCTGCTACTTTGTCAAGCTCGTCCAAAAAAATTATACCGTTCTGTTCCGTTATGCGGATAGCCTGATCCACCACCTTATCCATGTCGATAAGCCGCTGTGATTCCTCTTGAAATATTATCTCCATTGCCTCCGGAATTTTCACACGTCTCTTCTTTTTCTTTGAAGGAAAAATATTGCCAAAAACCTCCTTTACATTAAATTCCATCTCTTCAAGCCCTGCCGCAGAAAATATTTCTACCATGGGGACATTACTGTTTGTCACTTCCAACTCAACATAGCGCTCATCCAGTTTTCCGTCCCTTAACATTCGCCGCAGCTTTTCACGGGTGGATGCGCCATCTGTTTTTTCCGACTTGACCACCTCTAAAACCCTTTCCTTCTCTCCCTCTTCTACCTCCTGATCATCTTCCCTCTTTTTCGGCAGCAATATGTCAAGCATCCTTTCTTCAGCAAGTTCAAGGGCCTTGGACTCAACATTTTTCTGCTCTTCTTTCTTGGCCATATTGACAGCCAGTTCCGTCAAATCCCTTATCATGGATTCCACGTCACGCCCCACATAACCCACTTCTGTAAACTTGGTGGCTTCTACCTTCAGGAAAGGAGAATTGGCAAGGCGAGCCAATCTCCTGGCAATTTCCGTCTTCCCAACCCCTGTTGGGCCTATCATAATGATATTTTTAGGAGCAATCTCATCTCTCAGCTCAGGCGGAACCTGCTGACGCCGCCACCTGTTCCTGAGTGCAATGGCCACCGACCGTTTTGCCTGATGCTGCCCAATGATATATTTATCCAGTTCAGCGACTATCTCTCTTGGTGTCAAGACCTCCACCAACCTCTCTTCCCTCTTTTCATCATGTTTCATAACTAAAAATCACTCCGCTTGCCCGAGTTCGTGGATAACCACCTCTTCATTGGTATAAACACATATGGAAGCTGCTATCTTCATGGCCTCACGGGCTATAGCCACGGCATCCAAATCAGAATACGCCACAAGGGCACGTGCTGCGGAAAGGGCATACGGCCCACCAGATCCAATAGCGGCAACGGATTCGTCAGGTTCTATCACATCCCCTGTGCCGGAAATCATGAGCATATGATCCTCATCCAGCGCAAGCAGCAGGGCCTCAAGACGTCTCAAAATTTTGTCCGTTCTCCAGTCTTTGGCCAATTCCACAGCGGCCCTAACCAAATTTCCGTTATAGGTTTCAAGCTTGGACTCCAGCCTCTCGAAGAGATTAAAGGCATCAGCCGCCGCTCCTGCAATCCCCACCAGCACCTGATCTTTATACATATAACGAACTTTTGTCGCCTTGTGTTTCATGATGGTATCACCGAAACTCACCTGGCCATCACCGGCCATCACCGACCGTCCCTCTTTTCTTACTGCAAGTATGGTAGTAGACCTAATCCTTGCAATACCAGTTTTATTTACCATGTCTGTCTCCAGTTTATCAGCAATAATTTTTTTCTGAATTAAACATTATATTCATCATATTAACAGCTTATGTTAACAGTGTAATCAATGACTTCGCGGATGTGCCTTATCATAGACATCCATCAGCCTGTCAAGGCTTACATGGGTATATCTCTGGGTCGTGGAAAGTCCGGCATGGCCCAAGAGCTCTTGAACCGTACGAAGATCTGCCCCTCCATCCAGGAGATGAGTGGCAAAGGTATGCCTGATAGAATGGGGACTGATCTCTGAAGTAAGGCCACTCTCAATGGCATATCTCTTTACAATCCTTCCGATGCTGCGAGTAGAAAGACGCTTCCCCCTGGAATTGATGAAAAGGGGGTCTTCATGTAAATCCTCACCCTGATTTCTCCTTAAATTCCACGTAGCGTCCAGATACTCCCTGACGGCCAGTAATGCCTGACGGCCAATTGGCACAACTCGCTCCTTATCTCCCTTCCCTATGACATTAATCAGGCCCTCATCAAAATCTATACTGCTTATATTTAGGGATTGGAGTTCACTCACCCTAAGCCCACAGGAATATAATACTTCTAAAATGGCCAGATCTCTAAGACCGAGCTTTTTTTTGCGATCAGGTCTTTTTAGGTATCTGAATACTTCATCCACCGACATATAGTTAGGCAAATATTTTTCTAACTTGGGCGTTAGTATATCACAGGCGGGATTCCATGTAATTACGCCTCTTTTTTCCAGAAAGAGGAAAAATGAGCGGACAGAGGAAAGCTTGCGAGCAATGGTCGTCCGTTTATAGCGCCCAAAAAGGGAGCCCAAGAACTCCCTTACCATCTGAAAATCTGTCCCTGTCAGATCAAAGGAATAATCTTTTCCCTCCTTGCTTATCAAAAAGTCCAAAAATTGGTAAAGGTCTATTCTATAATTCCTAAGTGTGTGGGGAGAATAATTTCTGTAATTCCTGAGATTGTCCAAAAATGTCTCTATCAGATCATTCACCAGCACGCTGTCTCCACTTATATGTTTATATGTCTCTTATTAAGCCAAGTAAAAAATATTAACACCTTTTAAAAAATTGGCAATAAAAAAGCGGCTAAGTCTTCCAAACACCCGCGGTTGGCAATCGCGTCATAACTTGTGTTAATACACAAAGTTTGCAAGCCTGATGACTGCCGACCTGGCGGTCGGCAGAAAACATAAGATGGAATTTCAGCAAAAACAAGCTTGAAGATGTGGAGTGGTTTATGGTACCATGTGATTAATCTTGTGGTGGGTGTAGCTCAGTTGGTAGAGCACTGGGTTGTGGCCCCAGTTGTCGAGGGTTCGAGTCCCTTCACTCACCCCATAATCGTATGATCCGGCTCCTCTCTGTCCTGTCTTCGTCTTCCCTGTCATGGTATAATAGCGTAACCTGGAAAGCCATATTATAAAATCAGGCCAACCACCAAATCCTCAGCCTTTTCCATGCTAACCTGGTCCATATTAAGTACCATGGTATAGAGCAGAGGATCATCGTGATTTCCCCCCTCTGAAAAATAATCCAAAAAGGCATATCTTATAGCATCAGCCCGGTTGATTGCCCTTTCCGCCTGTTTTTTGCTCATCCTGTATTTATCCGTCAGGAATTTGATCCGATGCTCCATACTGGCCACAAGCAGTATATGTATTATATCCTTATCGTCTTTGAGAGCATAGTTGCCTCCCCTTCCAACGATTACCACATTGTCCTCGTCGTGAAGTTTACGGATAACGGTCTTGACTTCCTCTACTAAGCGTTTTTCATCCAACGGCCTATATTTTTTGGGAATCTGACGTTCTATAATATTAGTGTTTATGATTTTTTCAAACAACTTCATCAGCTTACTCGTTTCTATCTTTTCAATTCTTCGGACCTGTGCCAATGAAATCCCAATATTTTTCGCCACTTCCCTAATCAGATGGTCGCTTACATAACGATATCCAAGCCTTTTGGACAACCTTTCTCCAAGCGTAGCGCCCCCTGCCCCGAATTGCCTTGATATGGTGATTGTCGCCATACTTATTTCACCTCCTTCGGCTAAATCCGTGGAGCTCTATTTCTATTAAGCAACTTCTGATTTTTGCCGATTATAAATAATATAATAAAAGATAGTTAAAAATGGAATCTTTTTATCAAAATAACGACTTCTCCAGAAGAAGGCCGAATCAAATCGGCTTGACTTGTGGTGGGTTTGAGCTATAGTAGGTTTAAGGTGTAACTATTTAACTTTTTTATATCTCTTGTCTTTTAAACTGTTAACAAGCAACAGGCAAACCGGTAAAAAATTTTTCAGGAGTCTTTTGCCAAGCTTTCCAACTTTATCAAGTAAAAACAGATGAAAACCAATAAGCCTATCTTAGAACAGATTTCCACCATAAGAAACCTGCCTACCCTACCGAGTATCCTTGTAAAACTTATCAGGGTATGCAGTAAGAACGAAATAGACCTACAAGAAGTCTCTAAGATAGTCGAAAAAGATCCCTCTTTAAGCAGCAGGATCTTGAAGCTGATCAATTCTTCCTACTACGGTCTGTCCCGAAAAATCGAGGGTATCCATCAGGCCGTTGCCTACCTTGGCACTAATGCCATAAAAAATATTGCCATATCTGCCTCTATCTGCCAATCTTTTCACCCTGCCGGAGGAGACAAGAGCCTGTTCAACCTAAAAACTTTTTGGTGGCATTCCATTCGATGTGCGGTTTTAGCCAAATTACTTGCAAAAAATGTCCAATACAATAACCCGGATGACGCCTTTTTGGCAGGCCTGTTACATGACATCGGCAGATTGGTCCTGTGGGTCAATTTCTCAAAGGAATATGCAGAACTGTTGAAAAAACATAGAGGCCGGCCCGACCTATTGCTCGCAGGAGAGATTAAGCTCGGCGCCACTCATTGTGAAGTTGGGGCATGGTTACTCCGTCGATGGGATCTTCAATCATTCATGGCCGACTCAGTACTCTACCACCACGAACCATTGGAAAAAATATTGAATGCCCTCTCCCTTGTACAGATTGTATTTGCAGCAAATATATTATCTTATAGCCATCCAGGGTTACAGGAAACTGACTACAATGAGATAGAACAATTATACGGATTCAACAGGGCCGAAATTGACGAGCTTTTATCCAGAGCGGACGACGAGCTCGAAGATGTGGCCCGTTTACTGGGAATAGAGATTGAGCCTCCTTCCGAAAAAAAAGGGTCTGAAACCAAGGCAGACCGTAAAAACCAGGAGGAACTCCTCCGTGAAGTCAGGAATACTTCTCTTTTGTTCGGGACCCTCCAGAGTCTTTTGGAAGTCAATGATAAAACGGGTATATTGAATGTAGTTCACCAAGGTCTTCAAATACTGTTCGATGTAAGAGATATTCTCTTCTTTCTCCATGATCAGGATAAAGATGGGCTTATAGGTGAGGCTTTGGGAGATGACAACAAATTCTCTATAATAAGGGATGTGATCATCCCTATGAAATCAAAAGAAAGTTTACTTATTACATCCCTTATCAAGGGAAAAACGGTTGATTCGTTTAGTACATATAAGGATTTCAGACCTGTAATTATAGATAGCCAGATAATTCAATTGATTAACAAGGAAGGGATCCTGTGTCTCCCGCTTATCGCCCATGGGAATCATGTGGGAGTCATTGTTTTGGGACTGGACAGGGCTGAATTTTCTCATCTGACAAAATTTTCTAATTTACTCAAAATGTTTACAAACCAGTCTGCCATAGCTCTTTACGCGTGGCAAGTACGGGAAGCCCAGACAAAAAAAATCCAGGTCGAGAGGTTGGGGGCCTCATCCGACATAGCTCGCAAGGTGGTACATGAAGTTAATAATCCCCTGGGAATCATTAAAAACTACCTGAAGATACTCAGTATGAAGCTCTCCAGCCAGGATACAGCCCAGGAGGAAATCAAAATCCTCAACGAAGAGATTGATCGCATCGGACATATCTTGCAGACGTTAACCACTTTCTCCGAAGATAAAATCCTTGATATTAGGCCGGTAGACATAAATACTACCCTATCGGATATTGTTAGGATTACTAAGGAACCACTCTCAAAACGTGCAGGGGTTGATATCTACCTGGATCTTGATGAAGATCTCCCTGCCGTAATGGCAGAAAAGGGGAAACTCAAACAGGTTTTTATAAATCTCATCAAAAATGCAGCAGAAGCAATGCCTGGAGGAGGGAATCTATATATCAAGACCCAGCACATATATAATCAGATTAAGGGCGGAACAAAAGACAATAGCCATGGATACGTGGAGATCATCTTCAGCGATGATGGCCCAGGCATCCCCCCTGAGGTCAAATCCCGACTCTTCGAGCCCTTTGTGAGCTCCAAGGACGACCACTCCGGATTGGGATTATCTATAGTCCATAATCTTATAAAATTGTTTAACGGCGTCATTACATGCGAGAGTGAAGAGGGAAAAGGCACTACCTTTAAGATAGATTTGCCCGCTATCTTATCCGACAATTAATTCAGGGTGTCATTATTCATTCTAAATTTTCACACACCTAAGTTTTTATGATTCATGATACAGGAAGACGAAGATGTCTAGCCAAATTAAGATCCTAGCTGTAGATGATGAAATTCGTATGACCGACAGCCTCAAGACTCTTCTGGGCAGTAAAGGCTACCATGTATTTACGGCCAATTCCAGCAGGAACGCCAAGGATATTCTGGCTATGCACCGGTTTGATCTGGCACTCTTGGATATTATGATGCCTGACATGAACGGCCTCGAATTAATGGATTATATCAGCGACATCAGCCCTGATACTATTATTATTTTTATTACAGGTCATGCTACTGTAGATACTGCTATTAAAGCCTTAAAAAAAGGCGCATATGACTATGTTAGAAAGCCATTTGAGTATGAAGAACTATTGAAGACGATCCAAAACGCCATTAATCAAAAAATACTGAAGGGAGAAAAAGAAAAGATTTCAGAGAAGCTCGTCCTTTCCGAGGAGCGTTATAGATATCTGGTACAAAATTCGCCAGACATAATATATACACTTGATGATGAGGGAAATTTTACTTTTGTGAGTGACGCAGCAGACAGACTCCTGGGTTTTGAGAGCAGGCAATTGATCGGAAGGCCATTTGTCACCATCGTTCGCGACAGGGATATTGAAACTGCACAACAGTTCCTAAAAGAGGAAACACCAGCTGACACAAACACCTCTACTATTGAATTAGACTTAAAGGTTAAAGACAAGAAAGATAATTTCAAACAGTGTGAAGTAAGACACCTGAGGCTGCAATCAAACCATGGGAATGCCCCTTTAAGCTTCTCCTCAGGAGGTACGGCAAAACGTCTGAGGATCTATGGCGTGATAAGAGATCTCAGTGAAAAAAAACGTCTTGAATCAGAGTTGCGACATGCCCGAAAAATGGAAGCCGTCGGCACATTGGCTGGGGGTATCGCTCACGATTTCAACAATTTACTCATGGTTATCCAAGGCCATACTTCCATAATGTTGTTAAAAACCGATCAAGATCATCCCTTTTATGATAAATTAAAAAATATAGAAGAATATATTGAGAAAGGTGCTGGCCTTACGAGGCAACTCCTGAATTTTGCGAGAGGAGGAGAAAGTGAAATCAGGCCGGTTAACCTCAACTCTATTGTCCGCCAGACAGTCAAGATGTTTGGCCGTACAAAAAAGGATATTGTAATCCATGAACGATATGAAAAAGATCTTCCGACCGTGAATGCCGATCAGGGACAAATTGAACAGGTGTTGCTCAATCTTTTTGTGAACGCCTCCCATGCAATGCCAGATGGGGGAGACCTGACAATCGAAACGCAAAATGTAGTGCTTGACTCATCCACAGTCGATCCTTTTGACCTGCCACCCGGCCCATATGTAAAACTATCCGTTACCGACACTGGCATGGGAATGGACGAAGAGACCCGCCAAAGGATATTCGAACCATTTTTTACGACAAAAGAGATAGGTCAGGGTACAGGTCTGGGCCTTTCCACTGCGTACGGAATCATTAAAAAGCATAATGGATTCATTGATGTGGCGAGCAAAGAAGGAAAAGGGGCCACCTTCAACATATTTCTCCCTGTCTCAGGCAAGGAGATGGTGAAAAAAAAGCGTTCTCCTGGCAAAATAGTTAAGGGCCCTGAAACGGTGCTGTTTGTGGATGATGAAGAGATGATTATCGAAATTGGTTTGGAAATTTTAGAGGCCCTGGGATATAACGTATTATGCGCCAGGAATGGCAAAGAGGCTATCAGAATCTACACCTCAAACAAAGATAATATTGATGTTGTGCTTCTCGACCTGGTCATGCCTGGTATGAGCGGCAAAGAGACTTACAGGGAACTCAAAAAGATCAACCCTGATATTAACGTCGTTGTCTCAACCGGATGCGATATAGACGAAGACACTATACAACTCATCAAGGAGAGCAACACCCAATACATCCAAAAACCGTTTAACATTATGGCGTTATCCAAAACATTAAGGGAGGTCTTGGATCGCAAATAAGGAAGCAGCACCTAAAAAGGTCCTTTGCCACAGCAACTTCCAGGCCCGGCACAACCAGCTTGAGCAGGTGAGGATCCACAGCAGGCCGTATCACCTGGGCCGGGCATGCTATTTGTCCTGGGTCCGGAAAGAGATGAAGGTGCAGAAAGCATCTTCTTGAGATTACCGCCACCACAGGCCTGGCATCTCAGTTGGTCCCTTGCCGATCCGGTGATAAGAATCTCACTCAACTTGCCACAATCAAGACAAAGATATTCAAATAAAGGCATTTTTATTCTCCTTTTGTTAATGTACACATCCTCCCTGGCGACCATGCCCGGCGCATGTCATGTCCATGGTAATCTCTGGAAGCTTTCCAGATTTAAGAAGCATCAAGTTGTCG
>CAZQAA010000079.1:0-12765 GCA_964591255.1 uncultured Desulfobacterales bacterium
GGTACCCTACGCCCTTAAGGGCCTTGAATTCGATTTGCTGGGCTATGTGGACTATTCCATTGGAAAATCTCCCGGACCTGGTGGCAATGAAAAAGATTATAATCGATTCAGCCTTACCCGCGGTTATCTGACTGTCAAAAAAGAGATAACACCATGGATTCATACCCGTATGACCTTTGACATTCATCGGGACAGCACAGGTGATTACAAAGAAAGACTCAAGTACCTGTATGCGGAGTTAAGACCACCGGACCTTGTTTTTTTTACTAGCATGAAGGCAGAAATCGGTCAGGGTCACATTCCATGGCTGGACTTCGAAGAGCATGTAAACCCATACCGATGCCAGGGGACCATGGCAATTGAGCGGGCCGGTGTGTTCAATTCCGCAGATGTGGGTATCAGTCTAAGGGGATATTTTGGCGGCACTCTGGAAAATGCCAAAAAGAGGACAGGAAACCACCATTACGATGGCAGATACGGGAGCTGGCATTTTGGCATATATAATGGACCAGGATATCATACCGGAGAAAGAAATAACAACAAGGTACTTGAAGGTCGCCTTACCATAAGACCCATGCCTCATTTCATTCCCGGCCTTCAGTTGAGTTATCTAGGCCTTTATGGTGAGGGAAACAAAAAGGCGACAAATAATAACTATCCCGATTACAAAGTCAATCTTTTAATGCTGAGTTATCAGAATCCCATGTTCATATTTACCAGCCAGTATTTCAAGACAAAGGGAAATGCCAAAGGGTCATGGGTTAATGCAAACGGAAATGCGTTGGATACGATAGGATATTCCTTCTTTGCTGACTACAGGCTCCCGGTTGTGCTGTTTTCCCAAAAAAGGCTCCATCTGTTTGGCCGATACGACCATTTTGACCAGGATAATGATGATGATATAGCAAAAGATACGGATTATGAAATGTTTTTATTTGGTCTTGCATGCGAGATCTATAAAGAAAACATGTTGATACTGGACTTTGAGAAAACAGACTATGGGCATGATGCAAACACAAAACACAACGTCCCCATAGCAGGCAACAACCTGGGAGATGATTACAGGACACAAGTTGTCTTGCAGGTCAAATTTTAATATGTTCAGCTAAAGGCCAAGATGGCAAACGATGCCTTGGAAAAATATATCCGGTAAGAAAATTTTCCGCTTATACACAAGGGACTAGTTTGAATCAGCTAAAAAGCGGTACAGGGTGGCACGCCCTACTCCAAGAAGCCTGGCGGCCTTGGCCTTATTGCCTCCAGCCTTTGTAAGAGCCACACGCACACGCTCCTTGTCCAATTTCTTGGGCGGACCTTTTGCAGCATGATCCATTCTGCATCTCTTAATTTCATCAGGAAGATCCGCAGGTCTTATAAGTCCACCCTTACATTTTATAAGGGCATACCGGATGGCGCTTTGGAGTTCACGTACATTTCCAGGCCAGGTGTAATCTACCATCAATGAGAGGGCCTCATTGGAAATGCCCTGGGAATCCTGCCCTTCCTTGGCGGCGTTATCAAGAAAATGCTCCACCAGAAAGGGGATATCGTTCTTGCGGTCCCTAAGGGGAGGCAGATTAATTGGTACCACATTAAGACGATAGTACAGGTCATCGCGGAAAACCCCCTTTTCCACTTCCTGTTTAAGGCTTCGGTTTGTTGCGCTTATTATACGCACGTCCACGGATAAGGTCTTTTCCGAGCCCACCGGTTCAAACTTACCTTCCTGAAGCACCCTTAAAAGCTTCACCTGTACCATTTTCGGCAAATCCCCGATCTCGTCTAAAAAGAGGGTTCCGCCATGAGCCAATTCAAAACGGCCTTTTTTGTCTCGCATGGCCCCGGTGAATGCCCCTTTTACATGACCAAACAGCTCACTTTCTATCAGTCCTTCAGGAAGGGCTGCACAGTTAACAGGAACAAAAGGCATGTGTGCCCGCGGGCCTTCAGTGTGTATGGCAGAGGCGATAAGTTCCTTTCCTGTACCGCTTTCCCCCTGAATAAGAACAGGGACATTAAACTCGGCAACTTCCCTTATGGTTTCAAATATCCCCTGCATCCTGGAATCGTGGCTGACAATCCCCCTGAAAGAATGTTCAGTTTTAAGCCGCCTCCTCAGGCTATTCAGTTCAGTGATATCCTCAAGCATGATAATCGCATATCTCTCCCCTGCATGATCAAAGGGCGCAGCGCTTATAAGCAGTACAAATTCCCGGGCATTACCATCAACCAGGAACTGGACCTTTGCTTTATGTCTGGATATCTGATTTCCAGAAAGGGCATCTAAGGCAGTATTACGGGCCTCGCAGGTCTTGCACTCTTCGGTAAAACCACATCCTCCCTTACTTTTAAATGCATTAACACATCCTAAGGCATCACCGGGGCGTTTATCTATTATATCTTCATCGGTAACGCCAAAAGTCTGTTTTAGACCATCATTTACCACATAAACCCGCCTGTCACGATCCACTACCAGCACGCCACAAGGGATAGCGTTAAATATGGTCCGGAGAAAATGATCTTGTTTCAAAAGTTCATCAATATCCATTGTGCATCATACGCCATAAATGGCTACAGCATAAACCAAGCAGGCCACCCTATTGCCGTCCTTCTGCAATTTTTTCCATAAGATCATTTATATCTTCAGGGGGTACAATTTCTTCCGCTCTTCTGATCATGCTAATGGCCTCATTAGGACAAGATGATGCGCATACCCCACACCCTATACAACGTCCCTCAATCAACTTGGCAATATCATCATCAAGTTCGATGGCCTTGATCTGACACAGGTCGACACACTCGCCACATCCAACACAGTCATCTTCTGATATATTAGCGATAAAATTTGACTTGGCCACGGCAGTTGGAAGACCAAGCTGGGTGATTCCCCTGAGTTGGGCACAACAGCACCCGCAGCAATTGCATATAAACAGGGAGCCATACTGAACATTAAAGGTACTATGGACAAGCCCTGATTTTTCTGCCCGCATCAAGGCATCTTTGGCTTCTTCTTTACTGACTCTACGTCCTAATCCGTTTTCTGCGTAAAAATCCGCCCAGGAATCCAGGAGAATGCAAATTTCATCACTAGGGGCATCGCATCCTTCACCGACCATCTTTTTATTCGTCCTGCACAGGCAATCAGCAAGGGTAATAGCAGATGCCTCTTCTATGATCTTTTCCACCTCTTCGTATACAAGAATCTTCATCTCCGGCGTAATGGATTCATTTACTGGAACCACACGACCAAAAGGGGTCTTATTACTGAAGACAGCCTCCCCATGCTTCTCTGCATAGTATTTTTCAAAAAGATTTACCATATCCGGCGTTAATCTGTTCACCTGAAATTCATAGATACCCGGCATCATGGGCACAAGGGAATAAAGAGGTTCATCCATATACACCTTAAAAATAGCCCCTTTCCTTGCAAGCCTTTCTAAAACAGGCCTGGTTGCCTCAACAGAAACGCCAGACCTTTCAGCGATTGTTGCGGCATCCTCAGGTTGTGCAGAAAGATTACAGGCCATTTCAGCCTCATCCGGCTCCATAATCCTCTTGAGGATCTCTATCTCCACCTTGCTGTCCGTGGAAGGTGTGGGAATAGGCATGCTCTTGTCTATATGATCTCTTAGCTTTTCATACACGTCTGTCATTTTTTCCTCCTCTTGTTATCTATTTTTTGTTTGAGCCAATTATACCATTTGCTCATTCCCTCACCTGTCTCAGCAGAAACACAAAGGATCTCCACTCCAGGATTAACCCTGTTTATATATGAAATACACTCATCGAGATCAAAATTTAATACATTCAGCAAATCTATTTTGTTCAAAATTACAAGCTGGGAACTCAAAAATATTCCAGGATACTTTAAAGCCTTATCCTCCCCTTCTGTTATACTCAAAATAATTACCCTATGGTCTTCTCCAAGGTCAAATGCAGAAGGACATATTAAGTTTCCCACATTCTCTATAAAAAGTAATTCTAAAGTATCCATCTGGAAGTTTTCAAGAGCATGTTTCACCATATGTGCATCCAGATGACATGCATCCATGGTCTTTATTTGATAGGCAGGTACGCCAGTTGCCCTTATCCGTTCAGCATCCCTATCGGTCTGTTGGTCCCCTTCAATAACACCAATTGGGATGTTATTCTTTAAATCTCTGATGGTCCTTTCCAGAAGAGTTGTCTTCCCCGCTCCGGGTGAACTAACTAAATTCACAGTGACGACACCCATGGAGTCAAATATACGGCGATTAGTTCCAGCCAGTCGGTCATTCTGTCCAAGGATATCCTGGGTCAATTGGACAGTTTTGCCAGTAGAAATATGATCTTCAGAAATATTGTTCAGGCCACATCCACAGGTGTTGCACATTTACATGATCTCCAAGTCTTTAATCTGGAGTTCTCTTCCGGACAGGAGCTCCCATTTTTTCCCCTCACAATATGGACACAGGAACCTGTTTTGGACAAGGTCAAATCTATTCTCACACTCTTTGCAAATAGCTATGGGTGGAATATTTTCTATACTCAGCTTGGCATCCTCAAGCAATGTACCTTTAGTACATACATTAAAACAAAAACCTATTGCTTCAGGGACAACACCACTTAGGGCACCAATAGCGAGAGTTATTCTCATAACCTTCCTGGCATGATTGATTTCTGCATGCCTCTGGGCGGTGTTTACAATCTGTTGTGTGATCTGGAGCTCATGCAATAGTATATAAGGCCCTTTTGTCCTCAGTCAGTTGCGGACAGTTTTTCTGCTATCTTAATGCCAAGCTCGTAACATGCTGCCAAACCCTCTTTACCAGGTACATACTGTATTCTGACTCCGGGCTCAATAATATCAAACTTCATGGTCTCAAGCTCGCCTGTTATCAATTTTACCGCCTCACCGCTCCATCCGTAAGATCCAAAGGCAGCAGCTATCTTATTTTTTGGTTTAAGGCCCTTCATATAAGTAAGAAAATCGCTGACCGTGGGAAAAAGTCCATTATTGATGGTTGGAGAACCGACAATAATAGCACCTGCATCCAAGACATCTGTCATAATATCGCTACGATGGCAGTTGCGGAGATGCATCGCCCTTGCAGCAACCCCCTTCTCTCCAAGGGCATATACAATGGTCTCTGCCATCTTCTCCGTACTATGCCACATGGTATCGTAGATAACAAGCGCCTTTCTCGTTGATTCCTGCCTGCTCCATTCCACATATGTATTAATAATCCTGGACGGATCCTTGCGCCACATTATGCCATGGTCAGGACATATCATGTCAATCTTGAGCCCCATAGAGGTAACTTTATCCACCACTTTTAGTATCAAGGGGGAATATAAAAGGAGTATATTGGCAAAATATTTCTTTGCATGAGGCATAATTGCATCCCCCACTTCATCATCAAACCTTTCAAGCCCTGCATAGTGTTGTCCAAAGGCATCACTCGAAAACAGGATATTATCTTCTTTAAGATAGGTAAACATACTGTCAGGCCAGTGGAGCATCCTGGTCTCAATAAATGTCAAAGTTTTTTTCCCAATACTCAGCTCACTACCATCAGCAAGGGGTCTGAAATTCCACTTCTGAAAAAAATGCATGGAAAGATTTTTATGTCCCATCTTGGAGCAATAGATGGGCTTATCTTCTCCGATCTTGTGCATTACCCTGGCCAGACCTCCGGAGTGATCCATCTCGGTATGATTACTGATGACATAATCTATCTTTTTGGGGTCAATTACATTACTGATATTTTCCAGCAGTTTATCAGCAAACTCCCTTTTTACGGTATCGATCAGGGTTATCTTTTCATCCATAATCAGATAGGCATTATAGGTAGTCCCCTCATATGTTGAATAGCCGTGAAAATCCCTTATATTCCAATCAATACACCCTACCCAAAAAACATCCTCTGCAATTTTGACAGGTCTCATAATATTCTTCCTCATATAAAATTATTAATAGCTGTAACGAATAGCACCATATACATTACTATTTTTTTCAAATTGGCCAAAAAAAGTATATTTGTTTTTTCCTGCAAATATGTTGGCCCCTGCCATTACACCCAACGCGTCGCTAACCTTATATTTGATCAAGGACCTCACATATGAGTCCTGATCAGAGGGAGAATAATAGGTGAACAGACATAGAATCAGATTCTGATTCATAGCAAGTTTGGTCAGACGCATGGTGAAAAGGTGGCGATCTTCATCACGTGATTTCTGTCCAGCCGGTAAACTCTCTCTGTAGCTGGAGTAATCCTCCATCAGTTCCTGATAGTATTGAAATTTTGCAGTAAAATCCCTTGCAAGTTCTCTTTCATAACCCACAAGAAATCTCATCTCACTGTTGGGAATGAAAGGATTGTCACCGTGTCTATCATCTGTGCTCACATAACGACCCACTTCCATATTGAACAGTCCCTTTAAAAAGGGGCTCCTGACACTCCCGCCATAACTAATAAGCCTTGGGAAAATGGCTCTATTTGTATCAGATGCCATTCCCATGGGACTTTTCCAGAATCCGTAATATCCATACAAGGCAAGCTCATAGCCCCTGAAATTTCGGGAAATTCGTATAGCTGTTTCATCGTCATCAAACCATGTATTAGGTTCTCGAACATGAATCACATCCCCGCGTCCCGTCCTCCTCCCAAGCATAGGATTCCATAAGGAAAGTCTTTCACCCCGTACATATCTGTCAGGATCAAAACGGGGCGTATATGCTATATCTATGTTGGCAAAGGCAGGAAAAAGGCTTATAAAAAATGCATCTGAGGGGGCTTTCAGGTATTCCTCGTCTCGGCCAATAAAAAAAGACTGCCAGTCCTTGGGAAACAGATCATTGATAAACAAAAGGTCACCTGTGCCCCAAGTCAGGATCTGTCTTCCCAATTTCACATCCATGAAACTGAAAGGGGAAAAGAGTATATTTGCTTCCCTCAGATCAATGGGGCTTTCAGTCCCCTCCAGATCCAGATCCCTGTGATATGCAACACCATCATATAAAAAATCAGCCCTTAGCTCTATTGTGCCCCAATCATCGGCCTTTATGATATCGGTCTGCAGGCGTACTTCACCCAGAATGGCATCCTTCTCATTAGAATCATGCTCTACCCTTGTACCGGATCTGGTGTCAATAAATCCGTGGACATCAAGTCCCAAGCCATCAAAAAAGGATTCTTCCTGTGCACCTACCTGAGAAATGATCGCCACAATCCAACTGATGGCCAGAACAAGACCTTTTATTTTCATACCTGTTTATCCATGATCCTGGCTTATCGAGTCACCTCCCGGGGAGGACGGCGCAGAAATCTTTCTGAGAAGATCCTCTCTTTAAGCCCTATGTCATACTTAATATTGCTGAAAACATTTGTTGTGCTGCTCCCTGCCGCTATGTCGGAGGCTATAGCCTCGATAACCGTAGGGTATCCTTGTATGATCTGGACCTTTGTGGCCGCCACCCTGCGGTAAAGTTTTCCGTTTTTATCATAATATTCGGCCTTACGGGGTAGGAATGTATCCCTGTCTATCCACACATTATAGTAAGAAAACTCTACTGAACTCGGATCTTTTGGTATGTTTTTTATCACATATCTGGTATCTGTTGTCTCAATCAGTTCATGAATGTCTTCATAGATTCCCCTGCCCGATACATCTTCATAAAAAAAATCAGAGCCCACAAAGCTTGTCCGCTTATCTCCTGGAGCAATTCTTTTTACCAGATTCAGCGCCGGCAACCACAACCAGCGGTCATCATCTTTTCCCACGTGCTTCCATACAAGATAGGCCATCTTGCGTACATCAGCCGGATCCTTGAAATAGACATAAAATTTCTGATCCTTGTTATGGACATTCAGACGAAGGATGGTAAATTTCCGGATGCGTTTCCCTCCCCTTGCATCCTTGATGGTCATCATGACATCAGAGCGTCCGTCTCTGCCAGCATAGTAGGCAACATCATTGGCCTTTGCTATGATATCGTCCGCATCTGGATTTTCCATGGCACTTGAAACAGACACTGTGGCATATCCGACTAACAATCCCAGACATAGACCCCATATTTTTCCAGCCATATTTATATCTCCTTATCTTTAGGTTTTCCCCACAACTTCTCCACGGAAAACAAACCCCTTGAGCATAGTTAAAAGTGCCGGCAAGATAAAAAGTGTTGCCCCCCATGATATCACCATGATAGTCGCGAGGAAAAAACCCACAGTCTTGTAGGGAACAAGGGGCGCAAGCAGAAGGGGAATAAAACCAATAGAAATGGTTATGGCATTCCTACTAATGGCCATGGCAGGCTCCTTGAACATCTCTGGACAGGCCCTTTTCCAGCTGCCGAATCTCCTTTGCATCTCCCTTGCCCGTTCAAGAAAATGGATTGCAAAATCAACACTTAAACCTAATGTTAAGGACGACAAAACGGCAACCGGCATATCATAGTCCTTTCCCACAATCCCGATCAGCCCGTATATAAAGGCAATGGTAACACTTAGAGGAATCATGGAAAGGATGCCATACAAAGGAGAACGAAACAAAATCATCATCATGATTAAAACAACGACAAAGCTGCTTATGAGTGCAGAAATCATTCCCCTTACCATCTTTTCCTGCCACACCACATTAAGATAAGTGAGCCCTGCCCACCCCTTGTTCAGGGCCACTGGAGGGGGATTATCTTCCATAAACCTGTTCAGGTCATTTACAACCGACTCCATATCTTTATTATCACCACTTGTAAGTTGCACCCATATGTTTGCCTCGCTGTAATCCCTGGTCACAAGATGAAACAGACTGTCCTTTTTCTTCATGCCCTCAAGCTGCGTAAAAACCTGTCCCACCGCGGCGGCAGAGTCTGGAACAGCAAAGTTTGCCATATTGCGTTTTTCAAATTCGGCCTTTTCAGCAGGTGTGGCATCATAAGGAGGGATCACATAATTGAGTTCGTATGAGGCCTTTTTAAGGGCATCTACGGCAGAGGAGGTCTTGCCGACCACGGAATTTTTGGCCAAATGGGCCTGAAGCCTCTCCACATATCTCAACACTGCCGGCCGTTTGAAAAGAGGCGCTGTCAGCTCTGTCTCCATGTCAAAAACAAATTCTTTGAAGGAAAGCCGGGTAAATTCATCACAGATTGCAAGGGCCCTGCCTAATAGACTCTCCCCGGTCAGACCCCGGACATCCCCGAGCCGGGAAATGAGCGTCTCTTTGTCTTTATCCTTTACATTGTAAGCCCTCGTGACAGACGTTACCAAACTGTCATAGGTAAGGCCTTCAGGATCAATATAATTGATGGTGTCAGCCAGATTGTTCCATGAACCGATCGTCTGAAGGTCAATCTTTTCCGCCTCGTTTATCAGGTCGATAAAACATTTTTTGATGTCGCTTTTTGTTGTATTTCGACGAATCTTCCTTAATCCATCTAAAGCTTTCAGAAAGTCTTTGGTTTCTTCGGGCAAAACATGGGCAAAACGTTTTATCGCCTCTGATTCTATCTTAGATAAATACTCAGAACATGTGGTATCCTTCGATACGCGGGCGGATAAGGTAAGATATGCAGTGTAGGTCCCTCCAAAATGGCTGTTCAGGATCCTGTCAGCTACTCTGATGGGATGCCTCGGCACAAACCATTTTACAGGATTATCGTTTACCTCTATCTTCGAAATGCCGTAAACGGAAAAACTTAGGACCAAAATGGTCCCTGAAATAATTATTTTCCAGTGGAAATAGCTGAAATTCCCAATCCATTCAAGCCCCCGGTTAAGCACAGCAGGGCGTTTTTCAGCCTTATCAAGACGGTCCAGAGAACTGTTTGAAACAAATATCATGACATAGGCCGGAATGAGAGTCATGGTAAGGAGCCATGCCAAGCCCACGCCGAATGCCACAAACAACCCGAAGATCCGTACCGGCGGAATAGGAGTTGTGGCAAGCGAGAGAAAGCCCGCCATGGTGGTAAGACTTGTATAGAGCATCGGCATAAAAAGATGCCCGATAATATGTCTTATAGCCTTGGCCTTGTCATTGAACCGGTGATAGGAATCAAAAAATTCGCTCAGGATATGGACCGAATCAGCAACCGCAATTGGCATCAAAAAAATCGCTATCATGGAACTCATGATATGGACATCAAAACCAAGGCCAATCAAGAGCCCCATCGTGCAAATAATGCTGATTACAGCCACCAACATCGGAGCAATAATAAGAAAGATGCGCTTAAAAAAGATTAACAGGAGTATGAATATGGCAAAAGCGGCCATCGGAGCGGAGGTCGACATCTGGACAAGCATTTCTACTCCAAACGTATCCTCGGCAACCGGCAGACCGGTTATATAGACCTCATCCTCTTTGGGCCAGTCTTTGGTCAATTCCCTTACCAGACTGGCCACATTGTAACTGTAGATCTTTGATATAATAGGTATATAAATGCATAAGGCCATGCCATCCTCTGACACAAGGGTCCCCTTGTAGAGGGGATTGTGCATGGCGTCATATCTTATGGTCAGGGCATCTTCATCGGTGGCCGGAGGATGTTCCATCAAGTACTCGATCCTGAGAGATCCAAATTCTGCCTGCTTAATATTGTCAACGACACTCGGACTTATAAGCTCTCTTCCAATGATGGCGCTTGCTCCACTTTCATCGAACAGTCTGTTAGGGTTACGGCGGAAAAAGGTGGCCAGCAAACGTTTCCAAAGAGATTTTGGGACAAGATCAAGCTTAAGAGACCTACCTTCTCCCCCGTCTTTCGCAGGAACGGTCACGACGGGTTTGCCGTCCGGCCCCTGATGCAGGCTGAGTATCTCCTCGGTCAGGTCGTATATCCTCCCCAAGGTCGCCACATTAAAAATGCCGTTCGGATTGTCCTTGTTGACAATGCCCACAATAACGAAATCGTAAAGACTGAATTTTTCCTTTATCTGGTGATGGAAGACACGCACGTATTCGTTTTCAGCCAGCATATTTTCCGGATCATTGTCAAAATGTACTTTTGGGAACTGGAAAGCAAAAAGCAGGGTTGCTATCAGGACAAAAACAGAGACAAACCATGGATGCCTGAGGCTAAAATTAGTAATAACAAGTTTCATCTTATTCATCCATGAGATTGTTCCATTTCAGGAATTGTACTTGTTAATGCCTATCCATAAATAATTAAGGATGTTGTTTAATTTTTGATGGCTTCCCAAGGAACGCGGAGAAGATCCTTGGCCTTTTGGCAAGGATCTTTTTGAATAAATAACATTACCCAGTGAAAACATAACAGGCAAAGGCACAAAGAAAAACAATGCGTCCTTGTCATCTCTCTGCCATTTGCCTCTATCCCTTTATGGATGGAAATTTGTCAACGGATAACCACCACAGGACAATGTGCATGTAAGACCACTTTTTCGGCCACGCTACCCATCAGCATTCTCTTAAAGCCCCCGGCTCCAGCGGTTCCAACAACTATAGTGCTGAAACCATCTTCTTCTGCTATCCTGACAATCTCTTCAGCCACCGGGCCAACCGCTATTTTTGTGTCAACATGTTTTACACCATTTTCTTCAGCGAGTTTCTTCAGCTTTTCCAATAACTTTTTGGCCTTTTCCTCTCTCAGGTGATAGACCCAGGTTTCAGGTACCTGGTCGTACCTAATAACATCTTCAAGCACATGCAACAGGGTCAGATGAACCCCTGTATTCACGGCAAATCCACTTGTAAGGGCTACCGCCTTTTCCGACAGGTCAGATTCATCCACAGCAATCAAACTCTTTAACTCCTCCTTGGTGTTTTCCATTTTTATCTACCTCCTTGAATTAAAAATCATTCCTGCTCCTTAAATCAAACCTGTTTTGAATCAGGCCGGGGCCCTGGTATTATCAACAAAAGAAGCAAGCAATCGTTGGGATACTGAGACAGGTATAGCAGCCGCCATGCTAAGATCCTTACCATTTAGCACAATGGAAAAAATTCCAATAACCTGACCGTCTGTATCCACCACTGGAGAACCACTAAGTCCTCGCGCCAGATGTTGGTCAAGTCCTTCAAGCTCTAAGATTATGTAATCATCATAAAAGAGCCGGGTCTTTTCAGGCGGAACGGAAAAGCCGGTTTCTGTCTGCTGTAATGCGGCCATCTCCTCGAAAAAGGCATCAAGCCCCATACGCGCCAGGCTTTGATGCATCGCAACCACTTTTCCTTTTACAGAGGCCGGGCATATCTCTTTTAACACATTTAGGTTATAATATGAGCGTAATATTCCCCTTATGCTATCCTCCTCACGGGGCAAGAATCCAGGGACCATTATGTCAGCACCTGCATGCAATTCATCAATGATAACAGGCGGGTCAGGGAGAATATCATCCCCTGCCCCTTCCAGTGTCACAAGGGCTATATCCGTTTGCCAGTTAACGAAATCGTATTGGAAAGTTGCAGGATAAGCCCTCTCTTTCAAAAACACCCTGCACCTGCTGCCCCGTTTCACACCATGGGCCACAGTTGCTATAATTCCTCTCTCACTGTCCAGCAGAATTCCATTTCCCTGTCCACGGGGAAGCCCCCCGGCATCCTCATTTATAATGATAGCCTGATAATCCATTTCCATATAGCTATCTCAACTGTTTAATAATATCTCAAAGATTCACATTCAAGAATTCCAGGTCTTCGGGTCCGAATTCCTGTTCAGTCCTTGCTATAATGGTATTCTGACCGTACGTGGGAATATCTACAAATCTTGCGCTGAATCCAGATACCCTCACAATCAGGTCCTGATGTTTTTCCGGCTCCTTC
>CAZQAA010000080.1:0-14827 GCA_964591255.1 uncultured Desulfobacterales bacterium
ATAGGACAGAAGACAGAAACGGGATGGTTTATCGGTGCTGTGGCAGGATATTATCTCCAGCCGGACGGAGACTGGCATTTGAAGACCGAAAAAAAGCCATGGATGGAATTTTGGGACAAAATAGACAGGATGAATGAGGCCTTTGAAAAAATAATTAAGCCCCAACCACGACTTAAAGAAACCCCGTTTGTCTTCGGCGGAAACATGATTGTACACAAGGACATCTTTACCCGCATACCCTTTGATCCGAATGTGACACGCGGTGAGGATATAGATTTTCTGATAAATATGAAGATGTTCGGATATAAATTTTTTCTTGACAATACCCTTTCCATTAAACACCTTCCTCCACCAAAACCCCATCCAATTTGGAAACAACTCCGGGAAGACATATACAGGTTTGTGTTTGAAAGGGAAAAATTGCGAAACCAGGAAGCCAGAGATGGCATGACTCATGTGTCTCCGGAAGAGCTTGATCCTTATCCCGGGGCATTCCTAAAAGATGATCTCGAGGATAAAATCTCAAAGGCATGTATGGTGCTGGCCGATCACTATCGGCAAGAAGGAACTGAAGAGGACGTTGAAGAGACGCTGAAAAATATCACAATTGCCAAGAATGATGCTGTCCCTAAAGAAAACGCCTTCCACCATCTTATCCACATCAAAAATCAATGGGAGCAGCTGATGACAATCACCAGTGACAAAGGCCTGAAATCCAGGCTGAGAAAGGTCTTCGCATGAGCGATACAAAAAATGACAAGAACCTGCTCGTTATGCCAAAAGTCTTTCCAAGGGCAAGTGTAATAGGAGGCCCTATACTCATCTACCATAGGATAAAAAATCTTTCCCGTATGGGCTATAATATTACTGTGCTTTCCCCTGCCTATTCAGAAACAGACCACAAAGATGAAAGCCTTAAGCCATACTGTAAGGAGATCATACTGTTCGATTCTCCAAAGGGCAGAACTCCTGCGGAAATCAAAGAGCTCAAGTCAAGCCTGCAAAGGCCCGAGTTTTTCCTTTCAGGCGATGGCGGGTATGATCCAAGAATAGAAAAGACAATGAAAGACCTGGTGAACCGGCAACATTTCATGGCAATAATTGCCGAATACTCCATGATGGGTCAATACCTGGAGGGTGCAGCAAAGGCTATTCCCCACGACACTATGACCATAATCTCTGTACACGAGTGCTATACTCGGGCTTTTCAGCAGCGCATGGAAAAAGGGGAATTGATCAACAAGGAGACTATAGAGGAACTCTTTGCTTATGAGTTCAAGATGTACCGTTCGGTGGATTGCCTTCTTTCTCTCACCCCGGAAGACAAGAAGGCCATGATAGAACTGTCACCGGACCTAAAGGAGAAAATAGAGGTTGTTCCCCATGGAGTAGACAGTAACTTCTATATTCCTCCCCCGAAAAAATCCCTGGATTCAAAAAACATCCTATTCCTTGGCAATTTCCGGCATAACCCCAATGTAGATGCAGTCAAGAACTTCATGTCTCATTGCTGGGAAAGGGTCTCCCGTGAGGTTCCTGATGCCAAGTTCTATGCCATAGGATTTGATCCTCCCCCTGAACTCCTCGCCCTTAGAAACGATCGTGTTATAGTGCGTGAAGGGGGTGCGCATTCGGATGTCAGGGATATCTACTGGAAAAGTGACATCTTTGTGGCACCCATTGAATTGGGAGGGGGCTTTCGGGGAAAAATGCTGGAGGCCCTTGCATGTGGACTGCCGATCGTTTCAACAAGCCTTGCCGCCTTTGGCATAAACCCGGTAAAAGGCAAAGAAATGTTCGTTACAGACAATTACAACGAGTTTACCGAGTATGTAATACTGCTCCTGCGTGATATCAACATCAGGAAGGCTATGAGTTCCAGGGCAAGGTCACTTGGGGTCCGCTTTGACCATAAAAATGCCGCGGAAAAACTGCACAAGGTCATTCAAGCCTATCGTATTTAACTCTCCTTTATTGTTTGAAAAACTTCGACACAAAAGACAAGGGCGACAGGTGTTTATTCCGCTTTAACCAACAATATTTGACCGGGAAATATAGTACTTCTCGGTGTCAAATTGTTAAGCCTCAAAAACAGCGACAATTTCATACGGTGCCTTTGGGCAATACTGTATGGAGAATCCCCCTTTGCCACGGTATAATGCTTTGTCTTCATCTCGTGGAACAACTGAGAAAAGCCTTTACCCTTGGGGATAATAAGGACCTGCCCGATCTGCAGGCGTGGTGTGTTAATCTGATTCAATGCTTTTATAGTCTTGGTTGTCGTACCGAAACGTTTGGCAAGTTTCCATAAAGAATCCCCTTTGCGGACAACATATTCACGCAAATTCCCTTGAGCCTTTGACCGGCTGGAACCCACCGATATTCTTTGCGAATAAATATAACGTTTTCTGTTAGTGGGTATCTTGAGTACCCATCCCGCTTTTATATAACGAGAGCTTTTCAGCCCGTTCATGGCCATTATTGCCCGGATACTCGTGTGATATTTACGGGCTATAACGGACAGAGATTCTCCTTTTCGCACCCGATGTCTGACATAGGAAGGAACAGGGGGTTTCCAAACAGGTATATCTCCTAATTTTGAAAGGAGGATAGACCCTTTTCCTTTAGGAACCTTTAAAAGATAAGGTCTGTCGGGAGTAGAATTAAACCTTAACTCTGGATTGAGATCTTTAAGGAGAGAATAGGAGACTCCCACATACTTGGCAACAGTCTTTAAATGAACCTGCTTGTCGATGGTGACAGATTCGGTTTCTGGTTCTGCGTCCACCGGTGGCAGGACAAAGCCGTAAGATCCAGGATCGTTCAAGATATACAGTACAGCCATAAATTTAGGCACATAAAAAGCAGTTTCCCTAGGCAGCCTATCATACAAATCCCAGAAATTATCAAGATAATTAATCTTCTGGGCACGTATTTCTTTCAGGACCCTCGCCTCTCCACAATTATAGGCAGCCAAAACGGTTGTCCAGTCTCCAAAAATCTGATGTAATTCTACCAAATAGGCAATAGCAGCTTTGGTTGATTTTTCCGGATCCAGCCTCTCGTCTATCCACTGATCCCTCTTTAATCCAAATTTATAACCAGTAGAGGCAATGAACTGCCAAAGGCCCAGAGCCCTGGCCCTGGATAACGCCCTGACTTTAAATCCGCTTTCAATAAGGGGCAACCATGAAAGTTCTTCAGGAAGGCCTTCTTCCTTAAGCATCCTCAGAATTCCAGGGCGATATTTTCCTGAACGACGATAAGCATCCAGAAAAAATTTCTTCTCTTTTCCTTTGAATAAATCAATGGCCTTCTTTACATAACTGTTCATCACAAGGGGGATGGCATTAGAATTTCCGTTTGCCACCGTGAACCTGGATGAATATACCTCTATTATACGCTTTGATATTGTAAAACGAAGATCTTCTTTCTGTTGCATGATTTCGGAATCATCACCGGAATCAACCTTTAATATAATAGAGTATGCCTGGTCCAGGGCAGCTAATGCATTGTCCAGATCCCCACGCTCCCAAAAATCATTAGAGGCCTGACAAAATTCAAGGGCAGAGTCGAGCATTTCTTGCTCGAGCTTTTTCTCAGCGGGCGCAATGTCCACTTGAGACTTCTCGTCAACAACATCCATGTTATTGGATAGATTAGGGACTTCATCTTTTGCTACGCTATTCTCTTGGACCGAAGGTCCTTTAGGTATGGCATCATATCTTGTATAAGATGAACGAGTTGAGCACCCTATTAAACCCATCAGGAAGAAAAAACATATAAAAAGGAAGGTCTCTTTTCTGAATGACTCCAAATCTAAATTCATTTTATATATTAGTACTCCGATTTTTGACAAGGAGTATAGGGAAGTTATCTTAAATGGTCAATGGATATCACGGTTAATACCGAAAAATCCTTGACGAACAAAATTAAACTGCTAAAATATATTGAAGAAATTAATCAGGAGGTATTTCCTTGGCAAACCATAAATCAGCCCTCAAGAGGGCAAGGCAGAACAAGGTACGAAGGATAAGGAACAAAGGTTACAGGACAAAAGTGAAAAATTCTATAAAAGAAGTCAAGGCCAACATTGCCGAAAGATCAGTGGACAAGGCCAGAGAAAATTTTACTAGCGCTGTCTCAATTATCCAAAAAACAGCGAATAAAGGAATCATCCATAAAAACAATGCGTCACGCAAAATTTCCCGCCTGGCACGCCAGCTGAATCGACTAACGGTCCAACAACCCTAATGAGTATGGCACATTGCCATTAGTGTCTGCATATTGAAACCAACACGTTTTCTAGGACCAGCTCACCTTCAGACCCGGATTTAATAAGTTCATCTGCCTGGTACATCATATGAAAGGCATACTCAAGGTCATTGGTGCTCCAAAGTTTTGCCTGCTGCATAACTTTTTTGGCCAAAAAAGGATGGATCCTCAGTCTTTTGGCCAGATCTTCAGCCCTCCCTCCTGCCCGGATAACTGCCTTGCACCGCCAGAGCAATTTCATCTGGCGTATAAGCATACCTAATATTCTTAATACTCCGTTTTTACCTTCCTCCTCAAAAAATCTTTCCAATATCACTACTGAATTACAGTCTTGTTTAAGAGAAACTTGGTCCATTAGTTCAAAGATAGTATAATTTCGGCTGGATGTGGCAATCTCTTTTACCTCCTCCGGCCCGATACTCTTATCTCCATAGCGAATATACAGCTTTTCCAGCTCTGAATTAAGGTCCATCAAACGGTTCCCCACAATCTGCTGCAGGTATAAAGATGCATCTTTTTTAATATCAAGCCCTATCTCATCTGCGATTTTATGTATCCACGGGATTATCTGATTATCATACAGCTCTTTAAAATTTACGGCTCGCCCTTGATCCTTTATTTTTTTGTAAAATTTTTTCCTAAAATCAGGCTGACGTGCCACAAATATCAGACAGGTTGTTTCCACCGGTTTGTCAAAATATGCAATAAGATGTTCAAGGATCGATGCCGAAACATTTTCAGTCCTTCGAACAATAACAAGTCTGCTTTGAGACAGAAAGGGGAGAGACATTGCAACATCAATTATACCGCCCGGATCATTTCTCACCTCATCGCCATATATTATATGGAGATTAAAATCCCTCACATCTTCCGGAATAAAGGTCTCTCTAATACGAGTTAAGACCTTTTCCAAAAGAAATCTATTCTCACCATAAAAAAGATAAAATGGGAACAGCCGCCCCTTTTCTAATTGATCCAAAACATATTCAGGGGCAATATCACCTTTCATCAAAATCGTTCCATGGTCTTGAGATATATCCTCTTGGCCAAACGTTCGGCTATCTTTTGGACTGCCTTTTTCTTGTTGTAGTTGGTAATTAAAGGATCCGGAGGATCTGTTGCCACGGTATACATAGCCTTTTCCCTTATCGACCTATCCTCCCAGATCACATGACCAGTACTCCTGTCAACAAGCTTGGCCGCCATTCTTACCCTTAACCAGCGGGTATCGGTTACTTCGTACGTGGCATTGCCTAAGGAAGAATCCTGAGTAAGCTTGTAACTCAAAGGGTCGGTACTGATCTCAAAGACCCTCGCAATCAAGACCATAGCTGCATCTTCTCTGGAGACAAGAGGAACCTTGGCATGGCTTATAAATTCGTTGCGGATAATCCTGGTAAGATCAGCCTCAAAACCCAGGAAAGACGAACAGCTTTCTACCATGGGAACGGCCAAGCTGCGGATCTCCAGACCCTCAGGCTCACCCATTGTCCGTAAATGGTATCCACATCCTGGCAGTGTTATCAAACAAAACAATGCCACCAGCAAAGGACCTCGGCTAGAATCAAACCACCACATTGACCAGCTTCTTTCCGACCACGATAACCTTTTTGATCTCTTTGTCGCCCACAAAACGTTGTATCCTCTCATCAGAAAGCGCGGCCTCCTCTATCTCTTTTTCTCCCAGTGTCACAGGGAGTTCAATCCTGCTCCTGACCTTGCCATTTACTTGCAAAACAATCAACATGCTTTCAACCTCCAAGGCCTTCTCACTATAGACAGGCCACGGAACCCTTAGGAGACTTTCCTCATGTCCCAACGTATGCCATAATTCCTCTGTAAAATGCGGCACTATTGGAGAAAGCAAAATGATCGAGGTTTCCACCGCCTTTCGAACCACTGACCAAGCCATCTCATCCTTATAATTATCACTATTCAAAAACTGATTTATTTCATTTACCAATTCCATAACAGAAGAAATCCCGGTATTGAAATGAAACCGATCCTCAATATCGGAAGTCATTCTCTTAATAGTCTGATGAATCTTTCTGTAAAGCGGCCTTAACATGTCAGACAATGGATCCGCCTCATCATAAGCCGGCACATTCACTATTTCGTCCAAATGATCAAACACAAGTCTCCAAACACGATTTAGGAATCGGAATGACCCTTCCACTCCCTGATCGTTCCATTCCAGATCCTTTTCCGGTGGGGCGGCAAAAAGACAAAACATCCGTACAGTATCGGCTCCATAGAGATCTATCAATTCTTGGGGATCAACCACATTTTTTTTGGATTTAGACATCTTGACGCTATTTCCAACAATCACACTGGAACCACATTTGACACACTGGCCGTCTTTGACCTCATTAGGATACAGATAGCCGTGCTGTGGACATTCCTGTGTTTCCTTGCAAACCATCCCCTGAGTCAAAAGGTTGGTAAAGGGTTCTCTGATTTTCAGATATCCCAAATCCTTTAAGACCCTGGTATAAAAACGGGAATACAGAAGGTGGAGAATAGCATGCTCTATGCCACCGATATATTGATCCACAGGCATCCAGTAATCAACCCTTGTTGAATCAAGGGGACCGTTTTCATAATCCGGACATGTATACCGATCAAAATACCAAGATGACTCTACAAATGTATCCATAGTATCTGTCTCCCGTCTGGCCTCACCTCCGCACCTGGGACAGGTGGTCTTATAAAAAGATGGCTCAGTTGGAAGGGGGGTTCCCCCATTTGGTTCCATGTCTAACTCAAGCGGAAGAATGACCGGTAAATCCTCTTCCGGAACAGGGACAGTTCCACATCTATCACAATAAATAATAGGGATAGGTGTCCCCCAATAGCGCTGTCTCGATATGCCCCAGTCTCTAAGTCTAAAATTTATGCTTTTATATCCGAAACCTTCGGATTCCAGATAATTGGTGATATCTTCCATTGCATCCACATTTCGTTGCCCATTAAACTGACCCGAATTTACCATTATACCTTCATCCACATATGCCTCTGTCATGGTCTCTTCGTTTAGATCCCCGTCAGGTGGCTTTATCACGACCTTAAGAGGAATATCATATTTCTTTGCAAATTCGAAATCACGCTGATCATGGGTGGGGACTGCCATAATCGCGCCGGTCCCGTAGTCAAATAGGACAAAATTGGCCACATATATGGGTATTTCTTCACCAGTTACCGGATTCAGGCAATATCTGCCGGTAAAGACACCTTCCTTAACTGTAAAATCTGCTGTACGCAGATAGCTGTCCATTTTCAGAGTCTTTTCCACGAATTCAAGGACATCCTTTTCCTGTGGAAGCCCCTTGATTATATTTCTTACCATTGGATGTTCCGGGGCAAAACATATAAAGGTGACACCAAACAGGGTATCCTGTCGTGTCGTAAAGACCTCTATAACCTCATCAGAACCTACCAGCGGGAATCGGATTACTGCGCCGACGCTTTTGCCTATCCAATTTTTTTGCATGGACAGAACCCTTTCCGGCCAGCCAGGAAGCTTCTCACAATACTCAAGTATTTCATTTGCATATTCAGTAATCTTCAAAAACCAGCTCTCCATCTCAATGATGGAAACTTCCTGGTCCGTGTGTCGCCAGCAATATCCACTTTCTACCTGCTCATTCGCAAGAACGCTCTGACACTTCTCACACCAATTAACAAATGTCTTCTTTTTATAAGCCAGGCCCTTTTCATACATTTTCAGGAAAATCAACTGCTCCCAGCGATAATAGGACGAATCACATGTGGCGATTTCACGGTCCCAGTCATAACTGAATCCCATTCGTTTAAGCTGAGACTTCATTGCGGCTATGTTGTCGTACGTCCATCTGGCGGGATGGATATTATTTTCTATAGCCGCGTTCTCTGCAGGCAGACCAAAGGCATCCCATCCCATGGGATGTAGAACATTTTTTCCACACATGGTCTTGTATCTGGCAATCACATCACCAATAGTATAATTTCGCACATGCCCCATGTGAATTTTTCCAGAAGGATACGGAAACATCTCCAGCAGGTAATACTTTTCCTTATGAGGATCTTCATTAGCTCTGAAAAGACCTTCCCGATCCCAGTAGGCCTGCCATCTGGACTCTATCTCCTGCGGATTATATTTGTTGTTCATGGCCTGTTTCCACTTCTATCAAAAATAATTGTATAATCAAGTAACAGATCCAACCGCCTAACCAGCGGTGCGGAGGCCACCTCTATAGCGGGAAGATATGCCCTATCAATGGAAAATTTCACCTTCAACAAAAAATCAGGCATACCTCCATAGTATAAAAAAAATGAATCCACAAGCCGTGCACAGGCCTCCAGGACACACATCTCTCCTCCCTTTGCTACAGGCATATGGATACCAAAATCTCTTATCTGCAACCGTCTCAGGGTCTCACCTAACTCGCCAATCCGTTTTATAATCACTTTACGAGTGCATTTGTCTGCAGGACCAAGGCCCTTGATCAATATCTTGTGAGCCTTAACCATGTGATTAGAGGGAACAAGCATGGTTTCGCCTCCGGTCCCTGACCAAAAGCCCTTCCTCCACAGACGACTCAAATATCCAGCCATTTGCATGTCAAGGCCTGCTATTACCTCCATTCTTTCAACAGGACATTGAAAAACTAGAACTATCATGGTATTACACCATATCTCTTCAATGGGACGAGAGATAAACCGGAGATCCAGTTTCATTGTCTATGCAGGAGGTGAAAAAGAAATATAACTTGGCAAAAGATTAGGCGAATATGATCTGCAATGAAAAAAAGCACCCCTTACCAACATAATTAGCCGCCCTATATTGAACCCGTTAAAAAAAATACAAATTCAAAGTTTTTATTCATCATCCAATATACATTTACTGTCTCGTGCACTTTGTGCCGAATTATACATATGATAGATATTGTCCAATACCCCGTTTATGAATTTAGCGGAATTTTTACCTCCAAACTTTTTTCCCATCTCCACTGCCTCATCAATGGAGACCTTGGGAGGTATATCTCCCATAAACAGAATTTCAAATGTAGTCAATCTCAATATTGACCTGTCAACACAGGACATTCGTTTTATCCGCCAATTTTTCGATGCCCGGGCGATAAATTTGTCCAGATATTTTATCTTTGGATATGTACCGAATACTAACTGTTTTGAAAAAGCTATAACCGATTCATATTCATCCGATATGAAGTTCTCGGTTATTAGTTCAAAGGCATCATGAAGATCATCAAGACCGAAATCCGAGGCAAAAAGGACCTGCATGGCCAATTCACGGGCTCTTCGTCTTTTACCCATATCGAAAATATGCAGGCTGTGAGAATATATCTATCTTAATGGTCTATCTCCTTAAAAAGATTAACCATCTCTATGGCTGCCATGGCTGCTTCGTATCCCTTGTTTCCCAACTTAGAGCCCGCCCTTTCAATAGCCTGTTCAAGTGTATCTGTTGTAAGCACCCCAAAGGTGACAGGGAGATTGGCTTCAAGCGCAACGTTCGCAAGCCCCTTGCTGACCTCTGCAGCCACATACTCAAAATGAGGAGTGCCCCCTCTGATAACGGCACCAATGCATATTACGGCATCATATTGACCGCTCTCAGCGACCCTTTTAGCTGCAAGGGGAATTTCAAAGGCACCAGGAACCTTTACTAACACCATACCTTCTTCATTGCCCCCATGCCTTTTTAGGGCATCCATGGCACCATCCACCAGCCTTGATGAAATAAAATCATTAAACCTGCTTACAACAATGGCGAACCTGAAACCGGCAGCCAGCAGTTGACCTTCCAATATCCTGGGCATAGCAATCCCTCCCGTCTATTGATCAAGAATATCCATGAGATGACCAAGTTTTTGACATTTGGTCACCAGATACTTCCGGTTTTCTGGCCTGGGTTCAATTTCTATAGGTACTCTTCCTGTAACCTCGAGCCCATAACCTTCCAACCCAACTATCTTCTTTGGATTATTGGTTATAAGACGCATTTTTCTCACACCAAGAGCAGCCAATATCTGGGCACCAACCCCATAATTTCTGAGATCAGCCTCAAAACCCAACCGTTCGTTCGCCTCAACTGTATCCAGGCCTTCATCCTGCAACGCATACGCCTTTAATTTGTTTGCAAGTCCGATTCCCCGACCCTCCTGCTGGAGATACAAAATAATTCCAAGACCTTCTTTTTGAACCATCTCCATCGCCTTTTTAAGCTGCTCCCCACAATCACATCAATAGGAACCAAGCACATCCCCTGTAAGACACTGGGAATGAACACGTACCATAATCTCCTTTTCAGGATCTATTTCACCCTTTATAAGGGCCAGATGTTCATAATCATCTATATCGTTTACAAAGGCAATAGCCTTAAATTCTCCATACTCGGTCGGCAATACCGTTTCTGCGGCTTTATGTACGAAGGACTCGGTTCGCATTCTATACGCTATGATATCGGCCACTGTGGCTATCTTCAGGTCATGCTTCTCAGCAAACTTCTCCAGATCAGGCAATCGGGCCATAGTTCCATCTTCGTTCATAATTTCGCAAATAACAGCAGCAGGCTTCAAACCAGCAAGTCGGGCAAGGTCAACAGAGCCCTCTGTCTGGCCAGTCCTGAACAGGACTCCTCCCCTTCTCGCACGCAGTGGAAAAACATGGCCAGGTTGAACAAGGTCTTCCGGTTTTGCATTATCAGCCACAGCGGTAAGGATTGTATGTGCACGATCCGCCGCGGAGATACCTGTTGTAACACCATGCCTCGCCTCAATAGAGACTGTAAATGCGGTCTTAAAAGGAGATCTATTGTCATAGACCATTAAGGGAAGATTAAGCCGCTCCACAATTTCAGGACTAAGGGAAAGGCATATAAGGCCCCGGCCATACTTTGCCATGAAATTAATGGCATCTGACGTGATCATCTCAGCTGCAATAGTCAAATCACCTTCATTTTCCCTCTGTTCATCGTCTACAAGGATAATCATCTTTCCTTGCTTTAGATCCTCAAGGACTTCTTCAATACTTGCAATAGGCATTATTAATCACCAAATCCATGCTTTCTAAGCATTTCCCGGTCAATTGTGGAAATATTACCTGCTTTCCCATCACGAAAACTATCCGCTTTCAAAAGGCTTTCCACATACTTTCCTATCATGTCCGTTTCTATATTAACCAGGTTCCCCACTTGCTTTTTCAAAAGACCTGTCTCTTTCGCAGTCTGGGGAATAATATTTACATCAAAAAAAACCTCACTGCGTCTATTTACGGTCAAACTGATTCCGTCTACGGCTATGGATCCTTTCTCAATAATATAATGTGAAATACCTTCTTCAACTCCAATCCTTAAAATCCAAGACCTATCACTGGGCATCTTTTTGAGTATCTTGCCAATTCCATCCACATGACCTGAAACCAGATGCCCCCCAAGACGGTCGGAAAGTCGCAAAGCCCTTTCAAGATTCACCTCATCATCCTGTTTTAGAAGACCGATAGTGGATCTGGAAACAGTCTCTGCAGAAACATCAACGCTAAAAGTCTGACCGGATATTTCAGTGACCGTCAAGCAGACACCATCAACACAAATGCTCTCCCCTATATTGCAATGAGAAAGATCAAATGGCGGCACAATGATCAGGCTCATATCGTCCCCACCACGGCGAATACTCTTTACCTTTCCAACACCTTCAATCAAACCGGTAAACATTTAATATTCGGGATATCCCTCTATAAGGATATCCTCTCCAAATCGTCTGACCCGAGTATCATTTAAAACAATGCACTGCTCAATATTCTTTGCTCCCGGACCCACGGCCATGGGAATGCCGTCATCTCCTCCCAAAATCTTGGGAGATTGAAACAGATAAAATTTATCAGCCAGTTTCTCCCTTAGTATGGAACCTATAACAGTAGCTCCTCCTTCTACAAGAATACTGGTAAGGGATTTCCGCGCCAATATATCCATTAGTGCATCCAAATCAATCCTGCCGCGCTTTGTAGGACATATAATTATGGAGACCCCTGTGTGATTGTCCTTAAAGGCCGAGAGTCGATCATCTGCAACTTTCCCATATCCAACAGCTATAAATGTCCTGGCTGGAGAATTATGGTTTACGACTTGCGCATCAATAGGTATCCTTAGATCCGTGTCCAAGATAACACGTACAGGGTCTTTCCCTCGTCCCCTCTTTAACCTGGTGGTAAGACGTGGATTGTCGGCGAGCACCGTATTAACACCCACCATCACCGCATCTACACTATCTCTCAAACGATGGACAAATTGTCTTGATTTTTCATTTGTAATCCACTTGGAATGACCTGTTGCAGTGGCCGTCCACCCGTCCATTGTTAAAGCCGATTTGATAATCACAAAAGGACGGCCAGACGTAACAAATTTCAAGAAAACTTCATTGAGCCTTTTGCATTCTTTTTCCAAAATTCCGGTAGTAACAGACACTCCATTTTCCCTTAAAAATTCACACCCTCCCCCTCTAACATTAGGATTGGGGTCCTTCATCCCCACCACTACCCTTTTAAGCCCGCTTTTCAATATAGCCCAGGTACAGGGAGGGGTACTTCCATGATGATTACACGGCTCCAAGGTGACATACAACGTACTCCCCTGTGCGTGCCCGGTCAACATATTGAGCGCCTCCACCTCGGCATGTGGCAAACCGGCCTTACGATGATATCCCCTTGCTATGATCCGTCCATCCCTAACAATCACCGCCCCTACAGCCGGATTAGGTGAGGTTCTTCCCAGGCCTTTCCTGGCCAGCCGCAGCGCCTCTTTCATAAACCTGGTGTCCATAATATGACTGAATCAGATTATTCAGTTGTTTACTTCATTCCTCCTGGCCTTTAATATTCCTTCCAGCTCAGCCATAAATTCATTAATATCTTTAAATTGTCTATAGACAGAAGCAAAACGCACATAGGCGACCTCATCCCATTCCTTTAGCTTGTTTATAACCCTTTCTCCTATCTGTGAACTTTCGATTTCCTTTTTCCCAAGTTCCTGGAAATAGACCTCCAATGCGTCTACGAATTCCTCAATAACCGACACACTTATGGGCCTTTTTTGACAAGCCTTTCGTATGCCCGATACAATCTTTTCTCGACTAAATGGCTCACGTCTCCCGTCCTTTTTCACCACCATAGGAAGAACATCTTCAAGTTTCTCATAAGTGGTAAACCGTCGACTGCATTCCAGACACTCTCTTCGTCTTCTTATCATCCTGCCATCCTTGCTCAACCGGGAATCGATCACCTTGTTGTTTATCTTTGTGCAGTACGGACATTTCATGGAGTAACCCTCACAAGCCTAACCCCGGCCTCTTTTAAAATTTCTCCTGCCAGGGAATCATCATAACCATCTTCATAAAAAATCTCTTCAATACCGGCATTTACTATCATTTTGGAGCATATCACACAGGGAGAATTGGTACAATAAAGGGTGGAACCGGCGATGGAAATCCCGTGATAAGCCGCCTGAATAATGGCGTTTTGTTCTGCATGGAGACCCCGACAAA
The DNA here is from genome assembly GCA_964591255.1 of uncultured Desulfobacterales bacterium. Classification (GTDB taxonomy): domain Bacteria; phylum Desulfobacterota; class DSM-4660; order Desulfatiglandales; family Desulfatiglandaceae; genus CAZQAA01. Next base: position 13,812 of record CAZQAA010000080.1, read on the forward strand.
GCTCGTGCCTTTCACCTGACGGGACAGAAGAATCCTCCCTCAGACATCCAACAGCTTCACAATGCCTGAGGCCTGCAGGTGCACCATTATATCCGGTGGCGAGGATTCTTTTCTCTTTTACCAATATTGCCCCTACATGACGTCTCAGGCATGTAGACCTTTTGGCTACCATCCTGGTGATGGTCATAAAATATTCCGGCCAGGATGGTCTTGCCACTGATTATTCCTCACCGAGATACTGATAAACAGGAAAGCTGGAACACAACTCCATAATATCTCTCTTGACCTTTGCCAGGATCCTTTCTGAATCTGGATTGTTCACCACCTGATTTATCAGGCCTGCTATTATAACCATCTCGGACTCCTTCATACCCCGAGTGGTAAGGGCAGGGGTCCCGAACCTAAGTCCGCTGGTCACCTTAGGCCCCCTCTTATCAAAAGGGACACTATTCTTGTTAACTACGATTCCTGCCTTTCCCAGGGCTATTTCCGCATTTAACCCTGTTATCCCTTTTCGAGTCAAATCCATCAATATCAAGTGGTTGTCGGTGCCCCCTGAAACCAAGTCAAAGCCACACGACTTGAGTTCCTCGGCAAGTATCCGTGCATTTATGAGCGTCTGTCTCTGATACTCGCGAAACCCTGGCATCAACGCCTCTTTCAGGGCAACAGCCTTGGCAGCTATAATATGCATAAGAGGCCCACCTTGAAGTCCCGGAAAAACGGCCTTATCCAGTTTTTGAGCATATTTTCTCTCTGAAAAAATAAGCCCTCCTCTTGGACCCCTCAGTGTCTTGTGGGTTGTAGTGGTAACAAAATCGGCCACGCCCACAGGAGATGGATGCAACCCTGCTGCAACCAGCCCTGCAATATGGGCCATATCCGCCAAAAGATATGCCCCATTCTCCACAGCAATCTCCCTAAACCGCTCGAAATCAATGGTCCTTGGATACGCGCTTGCGCCACATATAATCATCCTGGGCTTATATTCTCTTGCCAGCGCAACAACCTGATCA
>CAZQAA010000081.1:0-2562 GCA_964591255.1 uncultured Desulfobacterales bacterium
TCCATTAAAGCATATAGAGATACTGGACAAACTGCCGCGGACTGCTTCAGGGAAGCTTTTAAGAAGGGTCCTTAGGGCCAGGGAATTGGGCCTGCCGAGTGAGCATTTTTAATTTGTAAAAAAAGCACATTCAGTTTTGGAACAGTAATTTTTCTGCATAAATAGCAAATCGATGCAAGTATTACTCCTGGCCATATGGGCAGTTGACATTCGTTGACCTGAATATCATATTAAGCCAGTTAATGCCCGGTAGGCAGTTGCTAAAACCGGTATTCGAGCTGAAAATAGCTGTAATCGGCATCTTTTGCTTTGCCGGTATCTTTTATATAGGTCCCGGCAAAAAAATGGCCATAAAAGGCGGTCAGCCTGAAGTTGTCAATGAAAAAATAACTCATCAGGAGGTCAAGCTCGTTCCCTACATAGGAGTCTGCATCTCCTGTGGGATCTTTTCGTTGGACCTTCTTGTAACAGTTATACCAGCCATCATGGGTGTCAGCCAGCCAGAAGGAATGTGCACCGCATAATATCTTCAGCCTCTTTGTAATAAAAGCATTTCCGTAGAGGTATATATCGTGCATGTTTTGCCAGCAAAAAAGGTCCATCAGTCCATACTTGCCATGCACGCAACCGTAAAGCTGGTCAAATGTGTTATAGGAGTGATCATCAGGATTGTCATCGCCGCTTGCATAATTGTACTGTAAACCGATACGGGGTTTTTGAGGTATACCGAATGTGTATCCCATGTCGAGATAAAATGCATGGGCGTGTCTTTTGAGTTTTTTTCCATTTACATATTTGTGTCCAAATTGCGTGGTCAGATTTATGTCATAATCAAAGGCGCCGTTCTTTCCATATACCCTGATCCCGGGGGTAATGGAGTCGTTGCGGTTGTTGTCGTTATTGATAAGGATATAAGGCTCTATTTTCTGAATAAAAGGGATGTTCTTGAATGTGAGCCATACGCCATAGAGGTCCATGGGATTTCCAAACCAGTTGTCGTTGAATGTGCCCGCTTCATCAAGATTGCGAAGGACCTTCTTTAGATAAAAGACATCGATTTTCGCCATCTTTCCCTCAAGGCTGATGCCTGCACCGTCAAAGTTGATCGGCTTGTTTGTCCAACCGTAAGAATGACCGATTAAACGCTGATTCAGATATGCCACTTCCCTGCGTCCTGCCCATATGGAAAGGGGCAGATTCATGGGTCTGTCCAGGTGCAGATAGGCCTGCTGGATATCTGTTCCATGGTCGTAGGCATAGGGGAAAAGATATGGGTGGGAATCATTCCAGTCGATTGCCTTGAGTATAGTAAACATGACTCCCATATCCTTTCGAGGTGTAAAATCAAGACTTAGCCTCTGTCTTGAAGATATGCCGTGGTCGCTGACCTGCCTTCCGTTCTGTATGTAATAGTCGCTTCTTGTCTCAAATCTTACATAGAAATCACCTCCAATCCTGAGTTTGTTATTGAAAAGACCCAGGCTCATCTTGTCACCGGCGATTGAAGTCTGGCAAAGCGCACAACAAAGCAGAATCACATACCATAATAAAAACACCGCTCTTTTCATTTTTCATCCTCCTTGAAATTCTTTTTTTATCATCTATCAAGTATTTTTCTGAGCGCTTTTAGTATTCCTTCTTTTTAGGAAACTTGCTAAGAAGGTGTTTTAATCAGTATCTTGATCTTGCATCCTGTATCATCAGGATAGAAATAATGATAGAGTATAGAAAGGAAAACATGATTTGTAAAACTGGAAATTCCTATATATTAATGGCTTTGTATAAGAAAAGCCGAAACTGCAATTCTATAGTATAGTGCCTATACAGAAATAGATTCTGGTCACTATCTGATCTTCAGCTTATAAATGAGAATTTTTAGACAAGGTCAGAAAAATCAAGGGCACGGAGGTGTAGAGACATCCCCGCAGATTGACACCGGGATTGTGCACAAAGGTCGTTTATGGATGAAAACCGGGAGACTGGCCGAAAATATAACTTTTAAAAAATAGCCACATGACATTGTGTGTTTTAAATCAGAAACAGTATATAAGGTATCAGCTCAATAATAGGGGGATAGCAGCAAAGGTACTACCGGGGCAGGAGGATTTTTCTTTTGATTCGGGCCCTTGGGCTGGTCCCCTCAATGACTTATCTGTGGGGGAGACTTACCCCTTTTGCATTTTCGACTTCGTCAAGCTGCGGCTTCCCCCACTGATAAGTTACGAAGAGACGGCGCTCTACCGGCAGTCGCGTCAGCCCCCCCCCTGTCCCTATTTTTTATTTTTATTGAGCTATTATGTATAAAGATTGTTTTTTTTATTCCCGGACAGCCTCATAGATAACCATACAAGGTATTTCTTGTATATGTTTTAGAATTCCGGTAAAATCGCATATCTTTAATTTTATCTTGATTCTGCTTCTGTATTATGGGAAAGAAAAGGGAAACCATACCCAACGAGCTAAAACGGAGAAAAGTTGCGACTGCGGAATAGGGCTTAAGCAGGGTAAGACCCGGATTTTTGGCATAATTATTTGTGTTGCAATTGTGTCATCCATAAGATT
>CAZQAA010000082.1:0-3878 GCA_964591255.1 uncultured Desulfobacterales bacterium
GGAGAATAAGACTGATTACCAGGATATCTACTACATCCTGCCATTTTATTGGAAATATGATATCAATGGGCATTGGTAGACTTCTTTTGAGTACCATCCTGAAATATTCTGAAACTATTTGGAAACATGACAAAAAAGCGATGGAATGTCAAGACGTGAGGCAGGACCGGGCAATCCGGCCGGGGTCGCTATCCTAAGCGACCTTGGCTTCTCTTTGTGTGGCCGACACATTATTGAAACTTGGGCTCATGGTTGCAAAATGTCTCATGATACATTGTTGTCTCACTATGTATTGCGAGACATGCTCACGAGCTTTGTCAATATGTTTTTGGCATTGCCCAAGGAGTTTATACTGATTGAATATAAGTATAACATTATTAAATAATTAAAAATTTTTGATATTAAAACGGCTGTTTCAAAACTGGTATTGTGGATCAAGGATGATTATGAGACATGTCAGCAATCTTTGTTTTGTGACCTGTCTTTTCTGTATTGTTTCTGATACCAATAGGTTAGCCTTGGCAATGTTGTCTTATTGAGACACTTTAGTATCATGTTGGCATGGTTCTTGTCCCAAAAAGGTTTCCGGATTACTCTCTTGTTTTAATAACCAGCTGATAGCACAGTCATTTTTTGTGAATTTTATAATGAAATCTGTTTTGGCACATATTTTGAGTTAAAGAGGGTATATTCATATTCTATAATAACCTGAAAAAAAACAATGAAGGGAGGCTATTACTATGTTTTGTTATCAATGTGAACAAACGGCAAAGGGAGAAGGGTGTACCAAAATAGGCGTATGCGGTAAGCAGCCGGATGTGGCGGAATTGCAGGACCTTTTGATTTATGCCCTTAAGGGGCTTTCCCTGTATGCAGTGGAAGGGCGCAAGGTGGGAGTGGTAGACAACGAGATCAATGTTTTTACATGCGAGTGCGTTTTTTCCACTCTCACCAACGTAGATTTCGATGCCGAGAGATTCGTCGGCCTGATAAATAGTTGCGTTGAATTGCGAGATGCCCTTAAAGAACGGGTGCAGGCAGCAGGAGGAAAGGTGGATTTTTCAGATGGTCCGGCTACCTTTGAACCCGCGGCAACCCTGGATGGTCTGGTAACACAAGGGGAAGCAGTGGGGATAAAATCTGATCCCAGCATTGACCCTGATATCCTTTCTCTGCAGCAGACCCTGATTTATGGTCTCAAGGGTGTTTGTGCTTATGCAGATCATGCCCATATTCTCGGACAGGAAGATGATGAGGTATATGCGTTTGTACATGAGGGTCTGGCCGCAACGCTGAACAAGGCCCTCACATTGGATGACTGGGTGGGTCTGGTATTGAAATGTGGGGAGATTAATCTAAGAACCATGGAGCTGCTTGACGCCGCCAATACCGGCAGTTATGGACACCCGGTGCCCACGAAGGTTCCCCTTGGTGCCAAAAAAGGGAAGGCAATCCTTGTCTCAGGACATGACCTGCGGGACTTGGAATTGATCCTGAAACAGAGCGAGGGGAAGGGCATATATGTGTATACGCATGGAGAGATGCTCCCATGCCATGGATATCCTGAACTGAAGAAATATCCCCATTTCTATGGTCATTATGGCACGGCATGGCAAAACCAGACAAAGGAATTTGTGGATTTTCCCGGGGCAATTGTAATGACCACCAATTGCATCCAGAAACCAAAGGACTCATACAGGGAAAATATTTTTACCACAGGTCTCGTGGGGTGGCCCGGGGTTGCCCACATTGCAGACAAGGACTTTGGTCCTGCAATTGAAAAGGCCCTTGAGATGCCGGGATTCCCTGAAGATACGGATAAAGGGTTTGTGATGTGTGGCTTTGCCCGCAACGCTGTCATGGGCGTGGCGGACAAGGTGATCGAGGCGGTAAAGGCTGGTGCGATTCGCCATTTTTTCCTCGTGGGCGGATGTGATGGTGCAAAGCCTGGACGCAGCTATTATACAACGCTTGTGGAACAGATCCCGAAAGATTGTATAGTGCTTACACTTGGATGTGGCAAATACAGGTTCTTTGACAAGGACCTTGGCGATATAGGCGGAATACCCAGACTCCTTGATATTGGTCAGTGTAATGATGCATATTCAGCCATCCAGATAGCTGTGGCACTTGCCGATGCATTCAATTGCGATGTGAATGAACTGCCCCTTTCCCTGATTTTGTCATGGTATGAACAAAAGGCGGTGGCGATACTCCTGACACTGTTCCATTTAGGGATAAAGAATATCCGGCTAGGACCCAGTCTTCCTGCATTTATCACGCCGAATGTGCTGGATGTCCTGGTGAAGAACTTCAATGTCATGCCGATCAGTACTCCGGAGGAAGACCTCAAGGCAATTCTTGGTTAGGTATTTTATCGTTATACCATCCTGTCCGCCCCTTAAACAGGGTGGACGGGAACTAACTCATGGAGACAGGAGAAAAAAATGGCAGACAAACCAGCAGCAAATACAGAAGGGCAAAAGGAGGCCGCAGCATTTATCACATCAAGAGATACCCTTGATGGTGCGTACCCTGCCCTTATACTGGGGATAAACGCAAGGCGCCTCGGGATGGATGCAACCATTTTTTATACTTTTATGGGTATTAACATCATCCGCAAGGGGTGGACAGAAAAGGCCAAATTTCAACCTCCTGGAGTTATGGGTGCCATACCCGGCATGGCAGGTATGGCTACTTGGATCATGAAACAGAAGATGGAAAAGGCCAATATTCCTGCATTGCCTGATTTGCAGGAAATGGCCATGCTGGAAGGGGTCAAGATGGTGGCATGCAGAATGACAGTGGACATGATGGAACTTAAAGAGGAGGATTTTATTGATGGCGTCACGGTCATGACCGCGGAGGAATTCTTGAAATATGCAAAAGATTGCAAGATTTCTCTGTTTACGTGATATAAAGGATAGATAAGTAGCCTGAGGAGGGTAGAAAAATGAAATGTCCGGGACAGGACAGTATGTACTGGAAGCCAGGGGACATATTTGATGTCAAATGTCCAAAGTGTGGCAGTGAGGTGGAGTTTTTTAAGGATGATACCACACGAACATGCAAAAAATGTGGTTATAGATTCCTGAATCCCAAAATGGATTTTGGCTGTGCCTCTTACTGTCAATATGCTGAGCAATGCATAGGGAATCTCCCCCCCGAGCTGATTGCACAGAAGGAAGACCTGCTCAAGGACAGGATCGCAATCGAGATGAAACGGTATTTCAGGCAGGACTTCAAGCGGATTGGCCATGCCATGCGAGTGGCCCGGTATGCCCAGAAGATTGCTATGGAAGAGGGGGCTGACCTCGCGGTTGTCCTTGCTGCCGCTTATCTGCATGATATCGGCATAAAGGAGGCAGAACGAAAACATGGCAGCCCTGCCGCAAGATACCAGGAGGAAGAAGGCCCTCCCATAGCAAGGGAGATTCTCACCAGACTCGGGGCGCGGGAGGAACTGGTTGAAGAGGTATGTGATATTGTAGGACACCATCACCACCCGAGGGAAGAGGAGACCCTGAATTTCAGGGCGTTATATGACGCAGACCTGATTACAAACCTGGAAGAGAAACAAAAGGAACGACCCTCTGATACCGAAAAATTGTCTAATATTATTGATAAATCTTTCTTAACCAATACAGGCAAAAGGGTGGCCCGGGAAGTGCTTTTTGCCGGGAACAAGGCTAATTAAGAGGAGTATGGCTATGAAAATAATGCGCAAGATAGTTGAGATTGACGATGAGCTTTGTGATGGGTGCGGCCAATGTGTGCCGGCATGCGCTGAAGGTGCCAAAGAGATTGTGGATGGCAAGGCGCGTCTGGTGGCAGAAAAATATTGTGACGGCCTAGGGGCCTGTCTGGGGGAATGTCCC
>CAZQAA010000083.1:0-13525 GCA_964591255.1 uncultured Desulfobacterales bacterium
GTTTTTTACTCCCGGTCGCATATTCAAGGATATGTCCAATATCACACGGGAGATAGTAAAAAAAGGTGTTCCTGGAAATGGAGATTAGTGGCAATATCCATGAATCTCTTGATAAGCATCGAAAGGCATGGTAGTAGAAGGACCTGAATCTATTTTAAGGCTAAGGGGCGATCTAAAATGGCCAAGACAGATCTTGTTGATATATTCAAAAAAAGAACCAGACATCCATTCAGGCCAAGGGCTTCAGATATAATTGACAGCATCTTACCTGGATTTCATTATCTTGATACCCCCAGTAAATCGCTTGTGGCCGGGACCTGTCAATTTCAGGAAAAAAAAGTATACGTAATAGGTCAACAAAAACCTAAACCCCGGGACCTGAAGACGAGTGACGACCTGAGGACATTGAATTATGGCATGCTCACCTCGGATGACCACTCATTTATCCTGACTTTCCTTAAAGAGGCAAGGGGCGATGATCCTGAAAACACTTTTATATTTTCGATGATTGACACATATGGAGCGGACATATCCATGTACTCTGCCCAGCGCTTCCAGGCCTTTTTTATTGCCCATTTGATCAGGGAATTTCTCACTATACCGGTCCGGACCGTCTCTCTAATCCTTGGTGAAGGGGGCAGCGGCGGAGCCCTGGCCATTCAAGTTACGGATATTAGGGGACAGATGGATGATGCCTTGTACGCTACTGCCCCTCCTGAAAGCATGGCCTCTATCATATTTCGCGATCCAAGCCGCATCGAAGATGCCTTGGCCATTGTCAAACCTTCTGCCAGAGATCTCAAAAAGCTGGGCGTCATTGACAGGATCATACCGTCGCCTGAAGATGTAACCAACTGTGAGGAGATGGCGGGAAACGTTAATCGCTTTCTGGTTAGGGCAGTCAGGGACCTTTTTAAATCCAGAATCAACAAATTAATAAAGAGGCGTGAAACAAGGGCAAAGAGATATGGGGTATACAAAGGGAGCGGAAGATTTTATGATATCAGGCGTTACGTTGAAAAACCTATAAAAAAGGCGTTTCGCAAACCCCCCCTTGATATCAAGATTGTCAATTATTCAAGCCTGACAGAGGTAAGCGATGACTACGGCGATATTACCTTGAAAAAGGAGGATAAGGGCTTCATTAAATGCGGAGCTTACAAAGGGGGGGACAAGAGGCACAACGGATGCGGAAAGCTGATCTCCCTAAAGGCATTACTCGATAATTTTAATGTTTGTCCCGAGTGCGGATATTCTTATCCCCTAGGTGCGAGCGGATGGATTGACTGCCTTGCCGATACAGGAAGCTTTCACGAACTCCACAGGAATTTGAGTGTGGATCAACTGTTGGAAGACGATTTCATTACAGATTACTATCGGGATTTTCTGGCCAGGCAGGAGGGCCGTTCCAATTTCAGGGAATCGCTTGTGGTAGGAAGCGCAAAAATTCATCATTTTCCGGTAGTTATGGCAATAAGCGCATTTTATTACTGTGGCGGTTCCATGGGGGTGGTGTTCGGCGAAAAATTCAGGAGGGCAGTTGATTATGCCATACAGGAAAATCTTCCCTTCATAAGCCTATGTTGTTCAGGGGGCGCAAGGCTTTACGAGGGAATAGCTGCATTGATGCAGATGGTGAAAACAATAGAATCTGTCAATCGTTTGAAAAGGCATGGCCTGCCCTATATATCTATATTGGCCGACCCGTCTACGGGCGGGGCCATAGCCAGTTATGCGGCACTGGGTGATATTATTATAGCCGAGCCTGGGGCTCTTGTAATCTTCACAGGGCCGAGAGTAATGCAGTCAAGGGGTTTTGATATAGACGAGAGACTTGTCAGATCCCATTACCTGTATAAGATATCCGGCCGGATCTATGATCAATTAGATTATTTCCATGATATAAGGGGGATCCAGGAGATCTGCGATAGAAAAGACATGAAATTGAGTGTGGCCAAATACTTGGAGCTGTATAGACGTACGGTCCGTCGCTCCAAAAAGAGGAGAAAAAAGTAGGAGCAAGTCATGTCCTTTTTTCCAGCAGATCACGGAGTGCAGGGATTATATAAATATTGTTGAGATCGAACCGTCTCAATTCCCGCACCAGGATGCGGATCTTCTGACTCGTGGATACTGTTTTGTTGATAATGATCACCTGTTTGTCTTTTATGCGGCATAGCCCGCCTTCGACAAAGGCCACCTTCCCTCCCGGGCGGTCATAACGGACCTCAAGCCTTATAGACTGGGCCAGCTTTTCAAGTTGCCGTAGAAGTATGGTTTCATCCAATAATATTACTCTTTATTTTTTAGCCGTATCATGTCATCCACAAGTTTTTTAACGGCAAGGGCGGAACGGTCAAGCGCCTGTTTTTCCTGATCCGTCAGCTTGATTTCAATCACCTGTTCTACCCCTTTTTCTCCCAGTTTTACAGGTACGCCGATAAAGAGATCATTTATGCCGTATTCCCCTTCTAAATAAACTGCACACGGTAGAATCTTTTTCTTGTCCATCAGAATGGCCTCGGCCATTTCTACAGCGGCGGATGCCGGGGCATAGAAGGCGCTTCCTGTTTTTAAAAGTCCCACAATCTCGGCCCCGGCATGTCTTGTCCTCTCCACAATCGCCTGGATACGCTCCTCTGGAATCAATTCTGTAATAGGGATACCGGAGATCGTGGAATATCTGGTCAGGGGAACCATAGTGTCGCCGTGCCCTCCTAATACAAATGCCTGGGTATCCTCGACCGAAACGTTCATTTCTTTGGCAATAAAGGCCCTAAATCTGGCCGAATCCAATGCCCCGGCCATTCCTAATACCCTGTTTTTGGGAAATCCGCTTGCATCATAAGCCACATGGCACATGGCATCTAATGGGTTGCTTACAATGATCAAAACTGCATCATGTGCCACTGCAGCTACCTTTTTTACCACCGATTCCATTATGCCCATGTTGGTGGCCAGGAGATCGTCACGGCTCATTCCAGGCTTTCTTGGAATGCCTGCTGTAATGATGACAATATTTGAATCTGTTGCGACACTATAGTCATCAGTGGCCCCTGTGATATTCATATCATGTCTTTCAATGGGAGCCGCTTCCATTAGATCAAGGGCCTTCCCCGCCGGGACCCCGTCAACGATATCAATCAGTGCTACATCTGCCAAACTTTTTTCCGCAAGCCGCATGGCGGTTGTGGCCCCAACATTGCCTGCCCCAATGACTGTCACCTTTTTTCTCATCATTAATCCTCCTTAAATGTGCCGATAATCTTTTCCAGTTCCATAATTCCATGTTCCAGGCAAAACTCCCTTAGCCCGTCTATGATATAGATGGTCGCATGGGGATTAACGAAATTGGCCGTCCCCACCTGTATGGCCATAGCACCGGCTATAAGAAATTCCAGTGCATCCCGATAATCCATGATCCCGCCTATCCCGATGACCGGAATGTGGACCGCCTTAACCACCTGACGGACCATGTAGAGGGCTACCGGTTTGATGGCCGGACCCGAGAGCCCCCCGGATATGTTAGCCAATTTTGGTACGCGATTTTCGATGTCTATGGCAAGTCCCTTCAAGGTATTGATTAGTGAAATCGCATCAGCTCCTGCATCTTCCACGGCTGTTGCAATCTCCCTGATATCCGTTACGTTGGGAGATAATTTGACAATGACGGGCTTATCGCTTTTTTTTGCCACCTCTCCAGTAACCCTCGCTGACATCTTTGCATCTGTACCAAAGGCCATACCACCCTGTTCCACGTTTGGACAGGAGATGTTTACCTCAATTGCGGAGATGCCGTCAATGCCCCGGAGTCCTGCCGCCAGTTCACCATACTCTTTTATGCTATGACCGTAGATGTTTACGATTACCGTGGTATCCAGTTTGTTGAGCAGGGGGAGTTTTTCTCTTAGAAAGGCATCAAGACCGATATTTGCGAGCCCCACTGCGTTTAACATGCCACATGGTGTCTCTACTATCCTTGGGGGGGGATTTCCTGCCTTGGGCTTGAGGGATATCCCCTTGATTACTATGCCTCCAAGCAGGTTGAGGTCCACGAGGGAAGAAAATTCTTCTCCATAACCAAAGGTCCCGGATGCCGTCAGTACAGGATTTTTTAATATGAGGGGACCTAATTTTACCTTGAGGTCAACCGCGGTCATATATGTCTCCAGTCCAGGGAATCGACATGAAAAACCGGGCCGTGCCGGCAGACCGAAAAATAGGCAAGGCCCTCTTTGTTAGAGGCCTTTACAGCACAGCCTTGGCAGGCGCCCAGGCCGCAGGCCATAGTTGCCTCCAAGGATACCTGGCATGGTATCTGCCTGGCAATTGCAAGAGAAGACACCTTTTTTAACATGGGCAGGGGTCCACAGGTAAATATAAATCTTTTTTTCCCGACAGACTTGTGTACATGGGAGTTCAGGATTTCTGTAACAGTACCCTTGTAACCCATGGTACCGTCGTCAGTAGCGATGGAGACATCTGTTTTGTCAAGACCTACCATATGTAATGGTATGACTTCATCTGCAGAGGAATAACCTGCCATGAATATGAAATCCCTTGATTTCATGGAATGGGCAAGGAAAATGAGTGGGGCTATTCCCACACCTCCCGCTACGAGGATAGATTTGCAATCATCTTCGGGTATATGAAATCCACAGCCCAGGGGGCCAAGGACTGAAATCTGTTTTCCCTTGGGTGACATTGACATGATGGATGTTCCATGGCCTACTACCCGGTAAAGAATAAGGAATATGCCGTCCGGCCCTGTTTTGCATATGGAAAAAGGGCGTCTTAGGAGGGGATCTTTTTCAGAGCCAACCCGGATCATTACAAACTGACCGGGTTTTGCTTCAGTAACAATTTGATGGGACATGAGGCCCATAAGAAAGGTATTGCGGGCGATCCTGTTATTAAATATGATCTGTGTGTCCTGTTCAATCATGCCAGTGGATAGATTGCCGTGAATGTTTAACCTTAAAGTAGGTGGTTAAAAGTTAAAAAGGTTGTTGATTGTCAATCAGGATGCCTGAACCGTAAAGTGTTGAATCCAAGTTTTAGGCAGCAGTATTGACGGACAAGCTCTGAGTATACATTCTACACAAAATATGATATGAGGCAATAGTTACCACAAAGTTTTTCAGCCAGTACGGTTGAATCTCTTATTTAGTGCCCATCTGCAAACAGATTTTGGGCACAAGCGGATTCCCTGTTTCAGAAATGAGATGTTTTTTACAAGTTAAAGGCCAATCTCTCTTGAGATATGAATGACAATAACCGCAGCTGGTATGCCCTTCACACGCGTAGTCACTTTGAAAAAAAGGCATATGATATGTTGCGCGGCAAATCAATCGAGGCCTTTTTTCCCCGGGTACAGGTGATGAGCCGGCGGCGGGATCGCCGGAAAAAAATTTTAGTGCCCATGCTTCCGGGTTATTTGTTTGTCCGTTCGGATCTCAGGCCCCGAGAACATCTCGAGATCCTCAGAACGGTCGGTGTTGTCCGCATTATTGGTTTCCATGGAAGGCCTGTCCCTGCGAACGAGCATGAGATTGCGTCGCTCATGGTCCTGGATGGTACTGACCGTACGGTGCAAAATCGTAAGTATATGAAAACCGGGGATAGGGTGATGATCATGGAAGGACCGTTAAAGGGACTGGTGGGATTTTACCTGAGGCATAAAGGTCAGTCTGACAGGGTTGTAATCTCTATAGATCTCCTGCGCAGGTCCATGGAGGTCGAAATCGATGATTGGGCATTGGAAAGAATTTTGTAAGAACAGTTTTTAGAATGTTGTAGCCCTTGCTGGTTTTTAAGACGTCATTATCTAGATAGGACAGTAAAAAAAGTCTAGGTTGTGTGGGTCTTGAGAAACAGGGCGTACGTGAAAACAAATTGAAATTTCATGCCTGGGGGGCCTATACTAAACAAGGTGCGGTAGCGAGGCATGCATATAAAGCTGAAGGACGAGTCGCAGAAACAGACCTGAACTTTTTATCAGATCGTCAGATCTTAGAGGGAAGAATGAAGATATTGGTTACCGGTGGAGTGGGTTTTATAGGGTCCCACCTTTCTGAGAGATTGGTGGAACTGGGGCACGAGGTCTTGATCATAGACAATCTCTGGACAAGTACCCTTTCCAATATATCCAAGATTAAAGATCACAAAGGAGTCCGCTGTATAATTGATACGGTTTTGAACGAATCGGTATTAGACGATCTGATTTGTGAGTGTGACCACATATACCATTTGGCTGCAGCGGTGGGTGTGAAGAATATTATGGACCATCCAGTGGAGACGATTGATACCAATGTAAAGGGGACAGAGGTTGTCCTAAGGCTTGCCAATAAGTATAAAAAAAAGGTTTTTATTGCATCAACCTCAGAGATATACGGAAAGCATGTGGAACATTCACTTTCAGAGGATGATAACAGAGTCATGGGAACTGTAAAGAAGCGGCGCTGGGCATACGCCTGTTCTAAAACTTTAGATGAGTTCCTCGCCCTTGCCTATTTTGATCAAAAAAAGTTGCCCGTTGTTATCGGCAGACTGTTCAATACCGTTGGGCCCCGTCAAACCGGTCAATACGGGATGGTCCTGCCCAATTTTGTGCAAAGCGCCCTCCTTGGGAGACCGATAATGGTATATGGAGACGGGACCCAGAGACGAAGTTTTACCCATGTCTATGATGTGATTACGGCGATCATGGCCTTGATGAACGAGCCTGGAGCAGAAGGAGATGTTTTCAATGTGGGAAATGGCGCCGAGATCAGCATCAACGAATTGGCGCAAAGAGTAAAAGAAATGACCGGGAGCAGTTCCGAGATTGAACATATACCCTATGATAAGGCCTATGGACCGGGTTTTGAGGATATGGAACGACGATGTCCTAATATTGACAAACTGAAAAATCTGACCGGCTTTAAGGCTTCTTACGATCTGGATGCCATAATTCAGAGCGTAATCGATTATTTCAAGGAATAGTTTGGTTGATTGACAGGCCCAATTGAAATATGGCTGGCTTAGGGGCAAAATGCACGGATTTTTAGTTGTCTTGCTTGAACGGTTAAATTTTTGCGCTTTTAGGTTAAAAGACATTGATTCCTATTTCAGATGTTTTTCTGTATCTGTGTACCGGTCCCTCTTCATATCAGCATTATTTGTATAAGGTCTAAATCTTTGCCTAAGAGCAAGCAATCGTATGATATTCTGAGTGGGGCAATAAGAGAAATGTCTATAAACAAGCCCATAACCTCCAAAGACTATCCAAAGAAACCGGTTGTAGTTGACAATCTGTCTGTAAAATTCATGAAACAGTCAAGGTTTATCCCATTGGAAGCTAAAGACAGTTTGCTCAGGATTGCCATGGCCGATCCTGGGGATTTTTACACAATTGATGCCTTGAGAATGGCATATGGGACTGAGGTGGAAGTATATAGAGGAAAGGAGGATGATATTTTAGAGGCTATCGAGAGACTGTATGGTGTTGGAAGCCAGTCAATGGAGATGATTATCGAGGAGGCGGATAAGGATGTTTACGACATAACCCGTCCAGGAGGAGAAGAAGATATTGAGCACCTGAGAGACATGGCCTCCGAAGCACCTATTATAAGATTGGTTAACCGGTTGATATTGGATGCTGTGGAACTCAAGGCCAGCGATATCCATCTTGAGCCATTTGAAAACGAATTCAAGGTCAGGTATCGGATAGACGGTATCCTTCATGATATAGAATCTCCTCCTTATCGTCTTCAGGCGGCAATCATTTCCAGGGTCAAGATAATGGCAAAGTTGGATATTGCGGAAAGGCGTCTTCCCCAGGATGGCAGAATTAAACTGAAAGTAGGTGAAAAAGAGATCGACTTCAGGATATCAACCATTCCTACCCTGTTTGGGGAGAGCGTGGTCATGCGTGTGCTGGACAGGGATACGCTTATCCTTGATCTTGAAAAGTTGGGTTTTCCCCAAGAGATTCTTTCCAGATATCTTGATTTGATATCACAGCCATATGGGATGATCTTGGTTACAGGTCCCACCGGAAGTGGTAAAACATCTACTCTTTACACAACCCTTGCCAAGATAAACACTCCCGAGAAAAAGATTATTACCCTTGAAGATCCGATTGAGTACCAATTGAGAGGTGTTAATCAGATCCAGGTTAATCCCAAAATCGGCATGACCTTCGCGAATGGACTGCGCTCTATTGTGAGGCAGGACCCTGATGTTATTCTTGTGGGAGAGATAAGGGACAGGGAGACTGCCGAGATTGCCATCCAGTCGGCCCTTACAGGTCATCTCCTTTTCAGCACACTGCACACTAACGACGCGCCCGGCGCTGTTACACGGCTCCTTGAAATAGGAGTAGAGAGCTTCCTGCTTAGTTCTACGCTGCTGGGTGTGCTGGCCCAGCGTCTTGTAAGGGTTATATGCACCGGGTGCAAGGAAGAGATCCGTCCAGATGAAAGACTCCTGAATGCCATGGGTCTGAGCAATGATGAAGCCGCTGACCTACATTTTTTTGCAGGAAAAGGATGTGAAGAGTGTCGGTATACCGGTTATAAGGGCAGAATCGGAATATTCGAGTACCTGCCCATGGATTCGGAAGTAAAGGCCGAGATAATGAAGGGTTCCTCCACCGAGGCGATCAGGGAGGCAGGTATAGACAAGGGAATGATCACACTGCGCCAGGACGGTTGGTTCAAAGTCCTGCGGGGGATTACAACAATCTCTGAGGTTTTAAGAGTAACTGTTGAGAAGTGAGATGCCTCTATATTCATATAAGGCAGCAGACTCGTCAGGAAAGATCATTAAGGGGACCATGGAGGCGCCGCAGGAATCTGCTGTTGTAAGCCGTATTCAGGACATGGGGTGCATTCCCATAAGGATCGTACCGGCGGCGGAAGGTGGAAGATTCTCCGGGATTTTGTCCAAAAGTTTGCCTCATCTCTTTTCATTATTCAACAGGCCGTCTATCAAAGATGTCATGCACTTTACCCAGGACCTTTCTGTCTTATTGGAAGCGGGCTTGCCTATGGACAAGGCATTGTCTGTTCTTATAGATGTGGCTGAAAAGGAGACCTTTAGAGATGTCATTCACGATGTATTGAAAGATGTCCAGGGAGGAAGTGGTCTTTCGGATGCGTTGTCTAAACACCCTAAGGTGTTTTCTACCTTTTATACCAATATGGTCCGGGCAGGGGAGGCCGGTGGTGTCTTGGAATCCGTCCTGGGGAGACTGGCCTCCTTTATGGAGAGTTCCCAGGAACTCAGGGACTACATAAAGTCCGCCATGGTCTATCCTCTGTTTCTTGTCTTCGTGGGTGGCGCCTCCATTATCATTATGTTAACCTTCGTGCTTCCAAAGTTTTCCATCATCTTTTCAGATATGGGACAGGCCATACCTGCCTCTACCAGGATACTGCTTGGGTTGAGCGATTTTCTAAGGAGATACTGGTGGATTATCGTACTTTTTTTGGTGGTTGTGTGGGTCCTGGTGAAAAGGCACACAAATACGCCGGAAGGTCGATTTAAACTGGATCGGTACAAGATAACACTCCCCATAATAGGCGATCTGGTAAAAATGATAGAGGTGGCCAGGTTTTCGCGTACGCTGGGGACACTGACGAAAAGTGGTGTGCCTATCCTCCAGGCAATAAATCTGGTAAAGGATATAATAGGTAACTCGGTGATAGTGAATACGTTGATGAAGGTCTATGAGAGGGTGAAGGAGGGTGACAGGCTGTCAAAACCCTTAAGTGAATCCGGAATTTTTCCGTCTCTTGCAGTTCAGATGATCGCTGTGGGTGAGGAGACCGGACGGTTGGACGACATGCTTCTGAGAGTGGCGGAAAATTATGAGAAAGTGGTGAGAAATATGGTGAAGAGATTGATCAGCTTTCTTGAGCCCGCAATGATATTATTTATGGGGCTTGTGGTTGGATTCATTGTTGTATCCATGTTGATGGCTGTGTTCAGTATGAATGAATTACCGTTTTAAGATATTGATGGAGAGGGGTGTTGATGATGAAAAGATTATTTGGAAACACGGGATTTACCCTGGTTGAGCTGTTAATCGTTATGATCATATTGGGACTTTTGGCGGCTCTTGTGGGCCCCAGGATGTTCGGAAAGGTGGGCAAATCCAAGCAAAAGGCCGCCAAGGCCCAAATCTCCCTTTTTGAAACGGCATTGGATACCTACAGGCTTGATGTGGGAAAATATCCTACTACGGATCAGGGGCTTAAGGCATTAAGGGTTAAACCTGAAGGTTTGAATAACTGGGATGGGCCCTATCTTCCGAAAGATGTTCCATTAGATCCCTGGGGGCATCCTTATGATTACAGATGTCCGGGTGAACACGGCGATTATGATATTATTTCTTATGGTGCTGACTGGAAGCCGGGGGGAGAAGGTGAGGATGCCGACATAGTAAACTGGAAAGGCATCGGGAAATGACACGGGGGTTTACACTCCTTGAACTCCTTGTAGTGCTGATTATCGTGGGTCTCGTTTCTGCCCTTGTTGCACCAAGGCTGACAGGCCCCATGGCGAATCTGAACCTCAAGACAACAGCCAAAAATGTGTGTGCCACATTGAGATATGCCAGAAACCGTGCTGCATCAGAGAAGGTGGCCTGTACGACGATTTTCGATTTTGAGGATCATCGTCTGTTAGTCGAAACCGGCGATATGAAGGATACAGAAGGTGATATGGGAGACAGTATGCCGGTGGATGAAGGCGACAGGCATGTTGATTTTAAGGTATATGATTTTCCGGACGGAATTAATCTTGAATATGCTGTAATTTCCGGTGAGAAAATCGATTCCGGCCGGTTTGAGGTGGTTTTTTTGCCGAACGGGAGCAGTACCGGAGGTAAGATTGTGCTGTCCAATGATCGTGGCCGGCGATTCGATATTAATGTGGATTTTATTACCGGTGCAGTGGATCTGGCCGCTATGGAAGGGACAAGTTGATGAGATCTGATATCGACACTGCAGGTTTTACGCTTATCGAATCTCTGGTAGCCGTCATGATCCTCGCTATTTGTATAGTCGTGATAATGCAACTTTTTTCAGGTGGGCTTAAATCTAGCATGATATCAGATGAGTATACCCAGGCGGCATTTCATGCACAGGAAAAGATGGAGGAAATTCTTGTTCTGGACAAGTTTTCCCAGGGTGAATGGGAGGGTGAGTTTGGTGACGGTTATATATGGAAATCAGAGATTGTCCTGGTCGAGCCGGAAGAGGGTGAGGCAAAGTTGTCTTTTGATATGTTTGATATAAATGTGGATATCAGTTGGCGCAAGGGAAATCGTGAAAAACATTTTGAGATAAGTACGAGACAGCTTGGCGAAGAGATTAAAGATGAAACGTAACTGGTTGGCTTTATCCAGAACGAATAAACTATTACGATCAAACATGATTAGGCAATGACTAAGGGTTTAAAGAGAGACACGGGCTTTACTCTGCTCGAGCTCATGATTTCCCTTACCATCGTGAGCCTTATCGTCTTGATTATTTTCGGATGTTTTAGGGTCGGGATAAGGGCGTGGGTGAAGGGTGAAGAGGATGTGGACGTCCGGCAGCGTCTGCGTATTGTCATGGAACTCATGAAACATCAGTTGGCATCTGCTTCTCTTTATGCCGTAACGAAGAGTAATGGAAAGGAAAAGGAAAGGGATCGATTCATGGGATTTAGGGGTAATGATAAATCTCTGGAGTTTGTTTCCCGTATTTCCTTGATACCTGGAAACGAATTAGGGCCAAGTTATGTAAAATATGTGGTGGAGCCAGAACCAGCAAAGGAGAGAGAATGCCTTAAGTTGTATGAAAAAAAGGTCGTTTTCATTAAACCGGGAGAGGATTTTAAGGGACCCCTTGAGAATGATTTTTTTACAATTTTGTCCGGAGCAAGGGAAATAAAAATTGAATATTTAAAAGGTGTAACTGACGTGGCCTTTGAATGGCAGTCTGTATGGGACCCTGATATTGACAAGGGCCTGCCTTTAGCAGTCAGGATTACAGCAGATATTAAAGACGGAGAGGATAGGGCCCCTGTGTCCGTTTTGGCAAGGATATTGAATGAAGATTAAGGAGATGAACCGTGAAGGATATCCGAAATGCTGAAAATGGAATAGCCCTTCTGTTGGTCCTGTGGGTTTTGACGCTACTTACCGTGATTGTGGGAGAATTTTGTCATGCAATGCGGAACGAAGTGAATATTACACGAAACTTTAAGGAGGAGATAGAGGCATATTATATCGCTTATGCCGGCCTTAATACGGCAATTACGGAAATAATCAGGGGCAAGGTCACGGGAGGAAAGCGAAAATCCGACGAAGGGCAAGAGGGGGAGGCAGAGGAGATAAGATGGAGGATCAATGCGGAAATACCGCCCATCCCTTTTGCTAATGGAAAATTCAAGGTGGAAATAGAAAACGAAAGCGGGAAGGTCAATTTAAACCGTGCCAATGTCCGGCTGTTAAAAATCATGTTAAACGCCTTTGATCTTGAGGACAGAGAGAAGGATGTAATCGTCGATTCAATTATTGACTGGCGTGACAAAAACAATCTGCATCGTCTTAACGGAGCGGAGGATGACTATTATCTTGCGCTTCCCGAACCATATGAATGTAAAGACGGGGATTTTGATTCTATAGATGAGCTGTTGCTTGTCAGGGGGGTCACTAAGGAGCTTTTTTACGGCGGACTGAGGGATATGGTCACTGTCTATCCAAAAAGATATGACAGGTATGGCAGAAAAAAAATCAAAACAAAGAAAAATTACAACAGCAACAGGATAAATCTTAACGCTGCCTCTCCCCAATTCCTTCTCAGCCTTCCGCAGATGACCGAAGAGCTGGTACATCAGATAGTTGAATACAGGGAGGAAGATGATTTCAGGGCGTTAAGCGAGCTGATTCCTGTTGTGGGCACTGATATATATAGCGCAATTTCTCCCTATCTCACATTAAAGACAAATTCCTATTTCATGATAAAGAGCATGGGCATGGTTGAAGGGACCCGTACCCGGAGCGGATTGCAGGTCCTTATCCAGGTGGACCCTCTTTCAAAAAAAAGGTATCGAATTATCGAATGGATAGACAGTTGTAATGCCACTTAGTGCCCATCCACAATTAGATTTTGGGCACAAGCGAGTTTCCAATCCAGAAAGACCACAGTATCACCATGGAGGCCGAATTTGCTTTTTCAGACAAGTCTGGGTATTGATATAGGGACGGATCAAGTTTCGCTGGTATACCTGAAAAAAACATTCAGGGATATGACACTTGTGGATTACGATACGCGTCCGATTGAAAAGGAAAAATCTGCAGAAGAGAAACTGAATACTGTCAAAGAGCATGTGAATGGGTTTATCTGGAAAAACCGGATTGTTTCCGCCGATATTTTTTTGGGTATACCGAGAGAGTTGTCCATCTTGAGGTTTGTTGATATGCCCCTGAGCGTCAAAGAGGGACTTGCATCTGCGCTGAACTATGAGATGGAAAAGTATGTCCCTTTTT
>CAZQAA010000084.1:0-7780 GCA_964591255.1 uncultured Desulfobacterales bacterium
AACGGCAATCGCTCTGGCTATATTGATAAATCTTTAGAGACATACATCGAAATACCCTCCGATAGGATAGAGTTTGACAAGGCTCCCAAGATGAAGGCCTTAGAGATAAGAGACAGGACTATCGAATTGCTCAAAAGCGGTAATTATCGATTTGGTCGCCTGAATTTTGCCAACGGAGATATGGTAGGACATACTGGTGTAATGGAGGCAGCGATCAGGGCCGTGGAGACCGTGGATGTTTGTGTGGGGAGTCTGTTGGAGGTTATTGGTGAGCTTGGTGGAATCGCCGTAGTGACTGCAGATCATGGAAATTCAGATGAGATGTTTACAGTAACAAAGAGCGGGGAAAAGATAGTCAAGACCTCTCATACACTGAATCCTGTCCCGTTTGTTATTTTTGATCCTCTGTTTGACGGGGAGTATGAGATGTCTCGTCTGGCTAAGCAAGGCCTTTCCAACATTGCAGCCAGCCTGTTGAATCTCCTTGGATACCAGAAGGTGGAGGACTATGATGCCTCTTTGATATCCGTGGCATAGAGAAAGAACCCCCTTATCCTTTTGGGTTATATGGGATTTACCCAAACCCGAGCTCTTCCATAATAAGGTTATGTAACCTTGGCCTCATTTCTTTTATCTTTTTATTGTTCCTCGTAGGATGTATCCTGTTTGTAAGGAATATAACCACCACATCTTTATCAAGGTCTATCCATATGGAAGTTCCTGTAAATCCAAGGTGGCCCACGCTGTTTTGCGAAAAACAGTTGCCCGCACTGGAGTTGTCAGCAGATGGTGTATCCCAGCCCAGGGCCCATGTGCTGTTGCAGACCAAAGACTGTCTGACAAAGAATGTCCGGACGGTTTCGGGTTTGAAGAAATCCTCTCTTTTGCCGTAATAATGTTCCCTCAAAATATTTGCTATGGCATAGATCTCTTCTGCTATACCAAACAGTCCCGCATGACCTGAATATCCGCCAAGGGCATAGGCGTTTTCATCATGGACATCACCCTGGAGCACCTGTTTTCTCCATGGACAGTTTTCCGTTGCAGCAAAGACATTCCGATTGAATTGTGCCTGAAAGCGGTGAGTGAAGAGAAATGTCTTTTTAAGTGACAGGGGACCATAAAGGTGTTTTTCGAGAAAGCTGTCCATAGCCATATGAGTTGCAGATTCAATAATCCATTCGAGGAGTACAAAACCCAGATCACTATATAATGACTTCTTGGTTGGGGCGTAAACCAAGGGTTGTTCAAGGATCCATTCTCTCAGCAATCTCTTTCGGTCGCTGGTGGCATATTTTACAATATCCATATAGAAGGGTTTCCAGTGGGCAAGACCTGCAGAATGGTTTAAGAGCATGCGAGGTGTGATTTTTCCCTTATCTCCTGACGATTCTACAGGTAAAAGGTGTATAAGGGGTTGATCAAGATGGACAATCCCGTTATCAACAAGAAACATTAGTGCAATTGTTGTGGATAGCGGCTTGGTCAAAGACGCCAGATCAAATATGGTATCTTTTTCCATAGGAAGGACGTGCGGGATAATTGACCGGAAGCCGGCATGTTTAAGAAAGATGGTCTCTCCGCCTTGGGCCACCAGGAGCACGGCGCCGGGATACACGCAATTTTCCACACCTTTTTTGAGTAATGATGTTATCTTGTCTTTTTTCATCGGGAGATGTTTCAGATCAAAGGGGTATTGAGGCCTTGTAAAGTGTGGCGTTGCCTTCAATTATGTACTGTGGGACCGATGATGGAATAATAACGGATTTGCCTTTGTTCAGATGTAAGACCTCACTTGTCTGGACGTCTTTGATCTTTGCATTTCCTTTTATACAGATTACTATTTCCGCACTTCGTCGTTTCCCGCTTGTAAATGAGTCACTCGCCTTTACAGTGATTTCGGATAACAGGAATTCATTAACCGGTGCAGGATAAACTTTTTCACATGTTTTCCCCGGTACGGGCACTGTAATCGCTGAGGACCCAGCCTTAAAACTTATTATCTCCAAGAGTTCCTCAACGTCCACATGTTTTGGGGTGAGCCCACCCCGGAGAACATTATCCGAATTGGCCATTAACTCGATGCCCGTTCCATATAGGTAGCTATGGAGTTCGCCGGCCGGAATATAAACGGCTTCCCCCGGCAGCAGTTGCAAAAAGTTGAGTAGGAGGGGAGACAAAACGCCTATATCTCCTGGATATTCCCTGTTAAGCCGGATCATCCATTCATAAGCCGGGTTTTCAGTAACGAGATTTTCCGCACGGGTCACGATCTCCTTGACCACTTGTTTCTGCCACGCCTTGTCTTGGCTCATAATATATGAATAAAAATTCTTTAATTGAAAGGAAGTTGGCCTTTTTTTTAAGTCTTCGAGCCTGGAAAAAAGAGTCGGGGGAATGACTTGTTCCATCAGAAAGACGATCTCTGCAATCTGGCGAAAACCTTTGAGGGCATAAAACTTGGTGAGAGCACAAAGTATTTCGGGTTTGTGGTTTTGGTCTTTGTAGTTTCGGTTCGGTGCGTCTAATGGTATTTTGAGGCGGTTTTCTCTCATAAACCCTGATTGTGCCTGATTAAGGTTGGGGTGTGCCTGAATGGAAAGGGGCTTATCAGCAGCCAGCACCTTAAACAAAAAAGGAAGCTTTTTTGCGAATCTTAGCGCGACCTCTTTTCCCAGGATCGATTCAGGGTCTTCATCAATAACTTTATTAAGGGGTATCCAACGACTCCCTATAAGGACCATTGATGGAGACTTTGGGTGTGCACCCATCCAGAGTTCTGCTATGGGTTCTTCTCCGGGAGCAGTTTTTCCAAGCAGTGATTGAATGGCTGTTTTAGAGCCCCATGCATAGTTTTGTATACTGTTTTTGAGGATGCTGATCTTTTTGTATTTTTCTGTTTCCATGGCCTTTTTTGGGGATGAATATTATCTTATTGTTAAATGCGTTTTTAGCCTATTCAACGAAGGCTTGAGAGTCAAGAATCCCATAAGGGTTAAAGCTTCCTGTGATGCTCGTGAAAATCGCAAGGATTACTGTAATGGCTGTTCCCGTGAATATGGCAATCATTATCCCTATCTGGTACTTAATGGCAGTCATGGGATCGGCACCCCCAAGGATCACTCCTGTCATCATTCCCGGCAAGGCCACCAGACCAATGGTTGCCATGGTTGCCACGGTCGGAAGCAGTGCAGACTGACAGGCATCGCGCAGAAAGGGCCGGATGGCTTCATGCAAGCGGGCACCCTGAGAAAGGGCGTAGAGGAACATTTTTTCCCGTTTTTTTATGGCCTCATAAAAACTTCTGATCCCGATAATATCCGCTCGCAGACAATTTCCCAGGATCATGCCCCCGATGGGAATGACATACTGGGCGTCCATTAAACCAGGCCTGTTGAGCAAAGGTCCAACAAAGGCAAGCAAGGGAATTGCAGTGCCTCCGACTAAGGCAATGAAAAGAGGAAAAACAAACCTGCGCAGCTTGAGCCCGCAGCCCCTGATAATGGAAAGGTCGGCCACTACAAGCATGACTGCCAGCCACAGACCGTTTATCCATGGATTATTTAGCCTGAATACGATCTGGAGATAAAATCCCACAAAAAGCAATTGTAGCGTCATTCTGGACACGGCGACAACGGTTTTTCCCATAACCGGGATTCTAAGCCAGACCATCATGCCGAAAGGAATGATGAGCAGGGCGTAATACGCAGAAAGGGCCAATATGCTTATGTCTTTAATTTGCATGGTTTTTGTCTGTTGGATGTAGTTCGATGATTCGGTCAGCCCGATCGAGAAACTTATAATCATGGGACACGGCCAGGATGGAGGCATCCGGGATTGTAAAGAGAAGATCCAAAACCTTCTTTCCATTTTTGCTGTCAAGTGCTGAGGTTGGTTCATCCAAAAGAAAAATTTTTCTCTGAAGAAGCATGGCGGCAATCAGGACGACCCGTTGCTTTTCACCCCCTGAGAGGGTAGAGACCTCTTTATGGAGCAGCTCGGTGGAAAGGGAGAAACGTTCAAGCAGCTCGGGCAGAAGTTCCAGGTTCTTTTTTAGATCCGTGTTTGCCCGGAAAAAAAATGGGGCCTTGAACCATTCCTCAAGATTCCCGTCACCTAGTTCGGGCTCCTGGGGAACATAGGCCAAGAAAGTACGTAGATTCCATACAGATTCAGGAGTAAGCGGCTGCCCCTGGATGAGGACTTTTCCCTTCTCGGGAATCACGAAACCTAGGAGACACTTCAGGATGGTGGATTTGCCAAGCCCTGATTCTCCGGTTAGAACCACTTTCTCCCCAGGAGCAATACACAAGGAAAAATTTTCTAAAATGGTTTTTCCTTGGAATCGCACCAGGATATCCTTCATAGCTATTGTGGAGACCGCCATCTATATCGTCTCCCCTTTTTTCAACAAGAAAGCCGGTGTTTTAATTGAAGTTGTTCAAATCCTTTGGTTTATGTAGAAATTGCTAATAGTTAAAAGATCTTAGCCGTTAACCAAATTGCCATGCGATTACCAGCAACCACAAAGACCGCGATTATGAAAGTTTCAATTGCCGCTTTCATGCTTACAGAACTGATTATTAAGGCCGCTAAGAGATCTGTGAAGACAGCGAAGCCCAGCCCGGCCATGAGGCCCCATTGGCGAATAACCCATGTCATAAGCAGGAGCAAGGGAATACTGAGGAGTGTTCCGAGAATAACCAACCAGTAAATTGAGAATTCAAAATTTTTGGCAACCAAATTGGTCATTGCTGCCATACGGGGGCAGACGATAAAAAAGCCAAAGGCTCCTATTACGATTGAAAAAGACAAGAAGTTTTCATTCATTTGTGTTTTTCTCCTCTAATATTTTGAAAAATTTTCCTTGCAGCAGACTGCTTTTCTCAGGCGCCAGACGAGGAGTGGAGTATTTTTTATTTCTTTGGGTCTAAGGGTAAGGTCCGGTCCGATCATTGCGATTCTTCATGCCAAAGTTAATCATTCCCACTATATGGGCTATCTCCTTGTGGTGATTTACGTGATAATCGGCATCCAGATCACAGTTTTTATATGCAACAAATGGTACTCCTGCCGCCTTGGCCATTTCGCAATCAACTATAGAATCGCCTACATACAGGGCCTGTTCTGGATCTATCCTGAAAAAACTGAGGATTTTAGAGAGTGATTCCGGGTGGGGCTTAGGTTGTTGGACATCGAGCGATGAGACAACGATATCAAAAAAATCCTCTAAGCTGTTGGATTTAAGGACTTCCCCTATGGTATTACTCCTGTTTGTTGCAATCCCCAAGCCGTACTTGGGTTTCAGCATCTTTAAAAGTTCCTTAAGTCCGGGTTCTATGATCATATCTTTAATAAAAGGCGAATAATCGTTTTCTACCCTGTACTGCTGGGCCACATGGGTGTACGGGGTACCCCGGAAAATATAACGTACCGACTCGTTGGCCGTGTGCATATGGACATACCTTTCCTCCTCTTCCTCCATAGGCGGGAGATTGAAGTGCTCAAGGATATGATTGTAAAAGTTTATATTTGCCTGACGTGAGTCAAACATGACCCCGTCACAATCGAAAACAACAGCCTTGAATTTTCTCATAATAATAAAAACAGAGCCTGCGTCCACCTGCGCTGATATGTTTTCTCCATTAGGTCCAGGATATGAACATCATAACATTAAATAAAAAACACAAAAATATAATATGCGTTTTCCCAGTAGTTGGACATAATAGGTTAAAACATATTGAAAACCAAGGTTTTTATTTGTTATGTCGTGATTGCTGGCCTAACATGGAAGACTCTGGTAAGGATGATATAGCGTTGGAAGGGATTTATGCAATACGGGGTGACTTCGCTATGGTCCTTCCGCCAGTTGTACAGCATTACGTTTAAAGTCAGAACAATGAACCCTCAAAATTTCTGCGTTTATTGTTTTTATCAAGATCATTAATTGAGTGTCCTCTATTCATAACATGATCAGGTCACACGTCCAAATTTAGGTTAAACAACTTAGAGGCATTTTTCCAGAAGATGTTTTCCATGAGGTTCCTGGTGATCAGACCCTTTTTGTGTAATTCCATGAATTCTTCTATTTCCCTTTTCTGGTTTCTCCACGGGCTGTCTGTTCCGAAAAGGAGCATGTCGGGGTGGTGGTTGTTCAGGAGATGGACAAAATTTGCAAGGCTCGTGTTGTGATCGTTTCGTGGCCAGTCACAGTTGTAACGGGCAGCGGAAAGTTCGATGTAGATCCTTCTGCCAACAAGTTTTTGTCTTTCTTTGTCAGGGATGAAGTGTCCCCCGCCATGGGCCGCGATTATTTTAAGACCGGGCAATATGTCATGCAGTTTGAGCAATTTTTCAGGTGTGGTGTGGAATCTGGAGTCATAACTGGCTGGCAGATATTCCAGGGGAATGCATGAAGTATCAAATATGACCGGCAATCCCGCATTTTCAATATCTTCAAAAAGCTGGAGAGATGCATCATCCAGAATATCTATTTTTTGGTGAATGCTGTGTATCTTTATCATTTTTGCCTTCTTGGACTTGAGCTCAATCAATATTTTTTTGTTGGAGGATGTCTTACCTGGAAAGATGGTGCCACAAAAGACAATACGCCTATCTTTTTTGCTTTCTTGGTAATAAAGGTGATTGATGTATTGTATTTTTTTTGGGGTTTTTACTACAGGAAGTATAAAAATTTTGGATATTCTGTTTTCATCGGCAGATTGTATAAGCGAATCTAGGCTGCCATCAGAGCCCCTGATCAGGCCAAGCTGCTTGACGAAGTCCATAAGAAGTGTTTCGGTTATTAA
The DNA here is from genome assembly GCA_964591255.1 of uncultured Desulfobacterales bacterium. Classification (GTDB taxonomy): domain Bacteria; phylum Desulfobacterota; class DSM-4660; order Desulfatiglandales; family Desulfatiglandaceae; genus CAZQAA01. Next base: position 6,810 of record CAZQAA010000084.1, read on the forward strand.
TCGTTCCCTGTATTCTTCTTCAAATATATGTGTATGTATATCAATAAGATGTTCAGGCCGCATGTTATAGTTCCATGAGCATACAGTCATCAGTTGCGGATATCTTTATAACTGATACATTATGTCTTCACCCAACAACCTTTTTAAACCGTTTTCTTATGGGGGTCTCTATTAGTGTGAATATCAGATAGGATATTGGAAAAACAGCTGTACCAGCTGCTATGGCCACGGGTAGCTCGCCAAAAATGTTGATAAGCGGTTTATTCCAATGCTTCATGATTAATAATCTGAAAAAGAGCTGATGCGACATATAGATAGAGAAGCTGAGTTCCCCCAAAAAAACAAAAGATCGTTTTGAAATAAGATTTGAAATAAAACCTTTTTCAAGTCCGAAAATAAAGATTGTAAGGGCAAAACAGATAACACTTGTGAAATAAAGATCAAGAAAGTGAGGCGCGCTTTGTCTGAAAAAAGGTGCCACATGAAGAAAGGATGTAATAAAAAAATTTAACAGGATTCTAAAAAAGATACGGTCAATAACGAGAAGCAAGCAAAGTGTTTCTAATAAGGTGGCAGACCATGGGCCAAGGCAGTCTTGCAAGCGCTTATAATATTTTACAAAGACAACCGATACGGCCATACCGCACAAAAAATCTAACAATCTATTGGGTGGAAAGACATAAAGTAGCCAATGGACAAAAATAGGGGTGCATTCATGCGTTTCCATGTAAATAAATGAAACGGCAAGAGAACTCAAAGAGATAAAAAGGGCTATAAAGAAATTGTGACAGGGTCGCCAAAAGATGAAAACAGAGATAATATAGAAAAAGAATAGAGTAGAAAGGGCCCAGCTGAGGCTGTTAAAGGAAAGATATATCTCTTTTGGGCTGAAGTATGACTGGAGCAAACAGAGATTGAGCGCGGCAGTAGAGAGAGAAGCCGAGAGATCTACCTGGCGTTTATAAAAACAG
>CAZQAA010000085.1:0-11522 GCA_964591255.1 uncultured Desulfobacterales bacterium
TTTTTTATCCTCTATCTATGCGCCATGTGCAGTCCCGGGTGTGGTCCGGCAGAGCAAACAGGTGACCAGGTAATATTAGTAGTAGGCTCAAGGAAGATAACCGAAAGTGAGCTGAAAAGGGAAATATCATTCATAAACAGCGATTTAGACCTTTTGAAAAAGCAAAACCAGATCTATTATAAGCTTATCGATCAAGCTATAGAGCACTTTCTCATAATGGAGTATGGCAAAAAAGAGGGAATAGGTATTTCTGAAAATGAACTCCAAGGTGCCATACAACAGATAAAGGATGATTATACGGAGGGCTACTTTGAAGAAGCCCTCTTAAGGGGGTATATAGACTATAAAGAATGGAGGCATAGGCTGAAGGAACGACTCCTGATCAATAAAATAATAAAAAAGGTAACAAACGTTATCGCCATGCCGACCGATCAAGATATTAAAGACTATTATATGGATAATCAGGATCAATTCAGGGTATCTGAAAGATTGAAATTTAGGCAAATCGTGTGCACAAACAGAAAAGAGGCAGAAAAGCTTCTCAAACGATTACATAATGGCGAAGATATGGAGACCTTGGCAAAAAAATATTCCGTGGCCCCTGAGGCGGAAAATGGTGGCGAAGTGGGCTGGGTTGCCAGAGGGCAACTGGAAGAGTCTATGGAAAAAGCCCTCTTTTCATTACACGTGGGTACGATCAGCAATGTTGTCAAAACGCCATATGGCTATCATATTTTTGAGGTTCTTGAGATCCGTCCTGAAGGAATAAAGGGATTATCCGAGGTCAGACAGGAAATCATGTCAAAACTGCGGTCTTTTAGGCAAGAGGTCTTTTATAAAAAATGGTTGGATACGCTTAAATCTGAATTCAGAACAGATATAGACGAGAAAAAAATAAAGGCCCTTGTGGAAAAATCCTGAAAAATGAAAACAACCAATATCTTTTTACCAGTTTTCTTGGCAATAACACTTTTTATAGTGGATATGGTCTGTCATAATGTAGCCAAAGCCGAAGTGTGCAACAGGATAGTTGCAATTGTAAACAAGGATATCATTACGCTTCATGAATTAAATAATAAAATCAAACAATATACCGGTCTGAATCCTGACCATCTAACTGCGGAAGATAAAGATAGATACCTTCAGGCTCGCCGGAAAATCTTGGGGCTCCTTATTGATGAAAAAATCGCACATGATAAGGTCAAAGAACTCGGAATAGAAATAAGTGAAGCGGAAATTGATAGCTATATAGAAAACATAAAAAAAGACAATCATCTTACACAGGAAGATTTAATCAAGAGTCTAAAAGAGCAAGGGATTAGCTATGAATCATACCGTAAAAAAATCCGGAGCGATATTGAACGGATGCAACTGATTGAGTTTGAGGTAAAATCCAAAATTGTTATAAGTGATGAAAAAATCAAGAAGTATTATGAAGAACACCAAGATGAATTCAATACGGGAGAAACGGTCCATCTTGCTGCCATATTTATCGGGCTTGAAGGTGATCCCTCAGACAGAGATGCAGTTCGTAAACTCTACAGGAAAACCGACGTTATAATGTCAAGGCTGAGAAACGGCCAAGATTTTGGTGAACTGGCCGACAAATTTTCCCAGGGCCCTGGAGCTGGAGAAGGGGGCGATCTCGGTGTTTTTAGCGTCTCGGATCTGGACCCGGAACTTAAAAAGATCGTAGAGTCTTTGCCCGAGGGGGGAGTAAGCAAGCCAATCATGAAACCATCCGGAATACAGATTGTCAAATTGATTGAACGGCAGGAAAGGGGACTGAAATCATTGGACAAAGTAAAGAATAGTATCTACTGGAAGCTCTATCAGGATGAAGTAAACAAGAGATACAAATCCTGGATAAAAGGATTGAGAGAAAAATCTTATACCAAAATCATCTTTTGAGAATTTTAATGGAAAATATTCTTGATCTGCTTGAAAAAAGAGGCTTTATTGAACAGTCTACTGACAGAGACTCTATATACAGGCTATTGCAAAATCCAGTGTCATGTTACATTGGCTTTGATCCTACTGCTAAAAGTTTTCATGTAGGAAGTCTTCTGCCCATAATGTCATTGGTACATATGCAAAGAATGGGACATAAACCCATCATAGTTATTGGTGGAGGGACGGCACTTGTTGGAGATCCCAGTGGTAAGACAGAGATGCGTCCCATCATGACCCGCCAGGAAATCAATGAAAACGCACACTGTCTAAAAAAACAACTCTCCCGTTTTATTGACTTCAGCGGGGAAAAGGCCTTAATATTGAACAATGCTGAATGGCTCACGGAACTCCACTACATAGATTTTCTGAGAGATATCGGCAGACATTTCAGCGTAAACAGGATGCTGACCGCTGAGAGCTACAAGGAGAGATTGAAGACCGGTCTTAATTTTATTGAATTCAATTACATGCTGCTCCAGGCATATGATTTCTGGTATCTATTCAAGAAATTCGGTTGTCGTCTCCAGATGGGAGGGAACGATCAGTGGGGAAACATGCTTGCCGGTGCGGACCTGATAAGGAGGCTTGAAGGAAAAGCTGCATATGGCCTGACCTTTCCTCTCCTGACCACATCATCAGGGATTAAGATGGGAAAAACACATAAAGGGGCAGTCTGGCTTGATCCCGAGCTCACATCCCCTTATGAATATTACCAGTACTGGATTAATCAGGATGATCGAGATGTAGGCCGTTTCTTGTCCCTATTTACCCTCATTCCCCTGGATGAGATAGAGAAACTCAGATCACTGAAAGGGGCAGACATCAGGGTGGCAAAAGAAATCTTGGCCTATGAAGCAACGAAACTGTGTCATGGTGCAGAAGAGGCAGACAAGGCACGCAAGGCATCCCAGGACCTGTTTGGAAAAGGCAAAATGATTTTGCCAAGCATTACCGTATCAGAGGAAGCAACTGTTGGGGAAACGGCTCCCTCTTATATTATAAATGCCGAAAAGCTTGAACAAGGCATACCTGCATATATCCTGTTTTACGAAACAGGTGTGTGTAAATCCAAGGGAGAAGCCCGTAGACTTATCTCCCAGGGCGGCGGCTATTTAAATGGAGAAAGGATTGAGTCGTTTGACCAGACAATAAACCTGAACGACCTGCATAACGACTCATTATTGATCAGGGCAGGCAAAAAAAGATACATGACCGTGATCATAAAACAACCCGCCTGAAGATCCTGCTGACACGACGGCCACAACGGTTTTCCAGGCTATCTTCCCTTCGAAAAGCGGACATTTTATGGGCAAACCAAAAAAAACATTGATCAAGAATAATAAAGAGAGTACCCATAAATACCCCATACCCGTGGAGACCAACCTTGTCCCTGCACTGCAGCCAGAGGGAAAGGCATTAGTTCCATATGACCCTCTCCAGATGTATTTGCTCGAAATCAGGAGGTATAGGCTCCTGACAAGGGAAGAGGAAAAAGATCTTGCCATAAGGGTTAAAGAAAAAGGCGATAAAAAGGCAGCCTACATGTTAATAACCTCCAATCTGAGACTGGTCGTCAAGATTGCCCTTGACTTCCATCGTTATTGGACAAAAAATCTTTTGGACCTTATACAGGAAGGTAATCTCGGCCTGCTGCAGGCAGTGAAAAAATTTGATCCTTATCGTGGTATAAAGTTTTCGTATTATGCCTCTTTCTGGATCAAGGCGTATATACTGAAATATATAATGGATAACTGGAAACTGGTAAAAATAGGGACGACCCAGGCCCAGCGCAAGCTGTTCTTTAATCTTGCCAAGGAGAGAGACAAACTTATATCAGAAGGCTTTACTCCTGAAAGCAGGCTATTGTCCGAAAGGCTCGATGTCAGAGAAGACGAGGTTGTAGAAATGAGTCAGCGCCTGGGAGCATGGGAAGTCTCTCTTGATTCTCCCGCGGGGGATGATTCCAGAGAGCCCTTTGGAGCCCTTTTGCCTGATACAGGCAAAGATATTGAGGATCAGCTATCTGTAAATCAGGGGAGGCAACTCTTAAAACAAAAACTTGATGAATTTCGCAAAACCCTTTCCGGAAAAGATGTCGACATATTTGATAATAGGATTATGGCTGAAAAACCTATGACACTCCAGGAACTTGGAGACAAATATCATGTTTCCCGGGAAAGAATTCGGCAGATACAAGACAGGATTCTCAAAAAACTTAAGGAGTGGCTAAAACGAGAAATCCGGAATTTTGAGGAAGAATATTCCGGGTTTCTGCAGTGATTTTTATCATGGATTCAATGAGATGCAAAAACGTGTAATTTCATATCGATGTCATAGGATTTTATATTTTTCTCTCCTTTTACTTCTGTCAAGCATCCTGTTCAGATGCGCCTGGATAATACCGTCTACGCAGCCAAAGGCCTCCCGCGCAGGCATGGGACAGCGCATGATCTCCCAAAAACCAAAAAATCCCAACCAAGAGGCTTATGAAAATTTCACCCTTGCATCAATTGCCATGCACAAGGGCGACTATGAGGAGGCACAAAGATATCTTTCAACAGCTATAAAAAAAGATCCTGCCTCGGCCTATCTTTACAGAAAGATGGCCCTCCTCTTTGAGAGAAAAAAAGATTACGCAGGTGCCATTGGATATGCCCTTAAGGCCCTGGAGCTTGATCCTGAGGACATAGAAAACATTATACTTCTTGGTGATCTTTACGCTCTGACGGGAGACGATGAACTTGCATCAAGACAATATGAGAAGGCATTGGATATTGATCCCAAAAACAGGCGCATAAGGATGATCCTAACCACAATCCTTATCCGTTCTGGCCAATCCAAAAAGGCGTTGGATCAGCTTGAAACATTGATAAAGCAGTCTCCAGATATGGTTATGGCACATTATTACCGCGGCAGGATACTGCTTGAAATGAATAATTACGATGATGCAGAAAAATCCTTCCTCGAAGCCTTAAGGCTAAACGACAGTCTGGAGCCAGCACTATTTGACCTGGAAACACTTTATCATATGACAGGCAGATATAAGGAAGCGGCAAAGATCTGTAAAAAGCTGGTGGAGTTCTATCCTGATAATACCATAGCCCGGGAGAGACTCATCAGCCTTTATGTTAAACTCGGCCTTGAAAAAGAAGCAGAAAAACAGATGCAGGAAATCAAAGCAAGGACAAAACCGGGCGAACCCGGGAGGCAAATTCTAGGCCTATTATACCTAAAACAGGGAAAACTGAGCAAGTCTATTGAGGAATTGAAGATGGTGGTATCAGCCTGGCCAGATGACGACAAATCCAGATTCTATTTGGCCGCTGCCTATGAAGAAAAGGGGGAGACAGAAAACGCATTAAAACACTTCAGATTAATAGATTCCAAATCAAGTTATTTTATAAAAGCAAGGATGCATATTGCATTTCTGCTCAACAGTCAGGAAAGATATAAGGAAGCAATAAAAACATTGGAAGACATCCTTAATATGGACATGGACAGGGTGCCGACAGAACTATATCTTATGCTCTCTTCCATCTATGAATCACACGAGGATTATGAAGATGCTATAAGTACCATAAAAAAGGGCCTGGAGAAACAAGAAAAGAACATTGAACTCATGTTTCATCTCGGGATCCTGTTTGACAAGAAGGGTGAAAAGGAAACATGTATCAAACAGATGCGAAAAATCTTGGATATTAATCCCGACCATGCCGAGGCATTAAACTACATAGGATATACTTATGCAGAACAGGGGATAAAATTAGATGAGGCCATGAGCCTCATAAAAAAGGCGATGAAATTAGAGCCGAAGAGCGGTTACATAGTAGACAGTCTCGGATGGGTCTATTTTCAAAAAGGGGTTTACGACAAGGCCCTCAGTTATCTCGAAAAAGCGGCCGAGCTGATACCAAACGATCCGACTATAACAGAACATCTTGGAGACGTATATTTAATGAAAAAAGAATACAAGACCGCTTTCGAACTCTATAAAAAGGCCCTTTCGCTCGACCATCCTGATGAAAGAAAAATTAAAGAAAAAATAACAAGAGTTGAGAACATCTTGAAAGAACAAAATTGAGCAGACCCAAAACAATTCCTTTTGTCATATATTTCTTAGTCCTGGTTGTGCCCACAATCATTGCTTCCTGTGTCCGGATGCAGGATTATACTCCCTCTGCCCCACTCACCCGTGATCAGGTCCATCAAATATTATCCACCCTCATCGCACAGAGTGAACAGGCTGAATCTTTTATTTCCTCCGGCCGACTGAAAGTGAAGGTGGACAAGTCTGAATTTAACGCAAATATCCTGCTTGCCGGCACCAAATTCCCCTTCAGGATTAAAATGGAAGTTACTCACAGGTGGGGACGCCCCCTTTTTCATATCCTGATTTACGGCACCAAAATCCAAATCGTTTCCTACCAGGAAAAACGTTGTTATATCCAACAACTTGGAAGCCCTGACATTTCAGGACTTTTTCCTGCCAGCCTAAAATCCGATCAAGTATGGGGACTGGCGAGAGGCTATCCCACGATTGCAAAATACAATACTGCCATATTGCAACAAACCGATCAGATCCTTCTTTTAACTGCCAAAGGCAAGGCAATTCAGGCTGTCAGGCTCCTGCCAGGAAGCAGGCTCCCCTCTCTCACTATATTTCCGAATCAGGGCATAAAAATTTCATTCCAGAATTATAACAAAATCGCCGGTGTCTATTATGCCAAAAGAATAGGAATCGATTATCCAAAGGCCGCCATTACATGGAGCCTTGACATAAGGCAGGCGTCATTTAACGGATACATACCGGAAGAGGTTTTTAATCTTGAAATCCCATCCGGTTTTGAGATTATGCCATCCAGTAAACAAACCATTCCTTAACCTGCACAAGTTTTACCTTTAACCATACATAAGACTTGCATTATCACGTGGTTGTGGGTTAGTCTTATATAATCATTAAAGATAGGGGGATAAACAGAATGAAAAAGAGCAGGTTTGACTTGATCGCCGCTTCATACGAAGAGGCCATTTCAAGGTGTCCTTCCGCCCGTACCGATGAAAGATGGCTCTTGGAAAAACTTCAACTTGAGCCTAGTGATACACTCCTGGAATTTACTGCAGGATCCGGCTACCTGACACTCATGCTGGCAAAAAAGGCGGGAAAAGTGGTTGCCCAGGACATATCCTCAGCCATGCTTGAACTGTCTGCAAACAAGGCAAAAAAGGAAGGGCTTTCCAATATCGTTTACTACCACGAAGAAAATCCTGACTGGCCAAAGCTCAAGCCAAACTCCTTTGATAAGGCCGTATGCCTTGGAGGATTTCACCATATCAAGGATCAGGTGAGGGCCGTACAAAATGTCCATAGGGTGCTGAAGCGGGGAGGGATACTTGTAATTGGAGATTTTGCTGATTGCTCACAGGTCCAGATATATTTCGATGAAGTGGTTCATAAGCATACTGCTACAGGGCATAAAGGGCTGTTTCTGACTACATCAAGGATGATAAATATCGGCCGCATATGCGAATTTACCGAAATGTCATCTGAGAAGATTGACGTCCCCTTTGTTTTTTCATCTGAGGAAGAAATAGGACTTTTTTATCAACTGGTACATGACTTGAAACAGACAAGGGAAGAAGCGCTCGAAGATATAAAACGTTACATGGGAATTAAGGAAGAAGGGGATCAACTTGTAGTTCCTATGGATTATGTATATGCCTTTTACCGTAAGTAAAGATCTAAGATAAGAGAGGCTGGAAAAGAGGAGCAAAAAGCATGTTGGCTGAGCCCTATCGCATAAAAGTAGTGGAACCTATAAAGATGACGACCCGGGAGGAACGAAAAAAAATCCTCCAGGAGGCTGGATATAACATGTTCATGGTGCCGGCAGAAGCTGTATACATTGACCTTTTGACCGATAGCGGGACCAATGCCATGTCTCAAGACCAGTGGGCAGGAATAATGAGAGGAGATGAGTCCTATGCCGGTTGTCGTAACTTTTTCCATCTAAGAGACACGATAAAAAAGATATTCGGATTTGAATATTTTGTCCCGACCCACCAGGGAAGGCCATCAGAAAATATACTTTTCACCCTCCTTGTAAAAAAGGGAGATTTTGTACCCAACAATATGCACTTTGACTCCACACGTGCCCATGTGCTCGACAAGGGTGGGATTCCACAAGATATGGTTATTGAAGCTGCCTATGATCTCAGGAATTACCACCCATTCAAAGGGAACATGGATGTAGTCCGGTTGAAAAAATTCATAACAGAGGTGGGAGAGGATAAAATCCCGCTGATAATGCTTACCCTCACTAACAATACTGGTGGAGGACAGCCTGTATCATTAGACAATATAAGAGAGGTAAGAAATGTAGCCGACAAACATGGTATCCCGCTCTTCTTTGATGCGGCCCGCTTTGCGGAGAATGCCTATTTTATCAAATATAGAGAAAAAAAATTCAGTCAGTACAATATAGAAAAGATTGTCCTGGAAATGATGAGTATGGCAGACGGTTTTACCATGAGTTGTAAAAAAGACGGGCTAGTAAACATGGGTGGTCTTTTAGCCATGCGGGACAAGGATCTATTCGAACGTGCAAAGCAGCTTTTGATTCTAATGGAGGGTTTTCCGACTTATGGAGGCCTGTCGGGACGTGATCTTGAAGCACTCAGTATCGGACTCAGGGAAGTGGTAAAAGAGGATTATCTCATATGGCGTATCGGTCAGGTTCAATACTTAGGGAAAAGGTTGTTGGATGCAGGTATCCCATTGAGCCAACCCACAGGTGGACATGCCGTGTATATCGACATAAAGGAGTTCTTTCCACATCTGCAGCAGGAGCTGTTTCCAGACAACACATTTGCTACGGCACTCTATCTGGAAGCAGGGATAAGGACAGCAGCCCTTGGTAGCACAGCATTTGCTCAACGGGATGAAAAGACGGGCAATATGATATATCCTGCACTGGAGCTGGTGAGACTGGCAATCCCGCGAAGGGTATATACCAACAGTCATATGGATCTGGTAGCAGATGCCGTAATAGAATTGCACAAAAAAAAGGATACACTAAAAGGTCTGAAGCTTACGTATGATCCCCCCGTGTTACGGCATTTTACAGCAAAATTCGAACCGCTGATAAAATAGGACATTTTAAAATTGGCCGTTTTGAAGGGGGTGTCCATATTGTATTCGCTAATCGAGTGCATTCATCTATAACCATGTTTCTTACTGGGGTTTATAAAAAGTGAAATTCAAACCTTCATTTTCGGAATTCAGTGCCATGTCAAAGCAGGGAAACCTTATCCCTGTATTTAAAGAATTTCTCGGAGATATAGAGACGCCGGTTTCGGCTTATTTCAAAATAGAAGACAAGACCTTTTCATACCTTCTGGAGAGCGCTGAACTGGGTGAAGAATGGGGACGTTACAGTTTTATTGGTTACAAACCCTATTTAGTGGTAAAGGCATATGACCAGGAGATACATATAGAAAAAAATGGTAAAAAGAAGATTATCAAAGGAGGGCAAAATCCATTAGAGATCTTGAGAGAACTGAGCCATGATTTCAGGCCGGTCACCATAGGAGGGCTTTCCCCGTTTCAAGGGGGTCTTGTAGGGTATGTCAATTACGACCTTATCAGAAAATGGGAACGCCTGCCCGGACTCTCGGCAGCATCCCCCGTGCTTCCTGAAGCCGTGTTTAGTGTAGTCAGGCGTCTCATCGTATTTGACCATCTCACCTATAAAATCAAAGTAGTTGCCTTTGTACACCTGTCTGGGGAAAAAAATCTGAAAAATGCATATGATGAGGCATGTGGGGAAATAGATAAAACGGTTGATGAGTTAAGGCGGCCACTGATTAATGTATGCACTGGAGAACAGTTTGCAATTTCAAAACTTAAATCTAATTTTGAAAGAGAGAGGTTCAAATCTGCAGTACTTAAGGCGAAAGAATATATAGTTGCCGGAGATATAATTCAGGTAGTCCTGTCCCAAAGATTTTCCGCCAGGCTAACCGGAGATACATTCGGATTATACCGGCATCTGCGAAGTATAAATCCTTCACCTTATATGTTTTATCTCAATTTCGATGATATCAAATTAATAGGCGCCTCTCCGGAAATCCTTGTTCGTTTGACAGATGGCAAGATCGAGGTTCGGCCTATTGCAGGCACACGGGCGAGAGGGGAAACTCTTGATGCCGACAAGGCCTTGGAGGAAGACCTTATGTCTGACCCTAAGGAGAGGGCAGAACATATCATGTTGGTTGACCTGGGAAGAAACGATGTAGGCAAGGTCGCCATGCCTGGAACTGTTACCGTACCAAGGCTCATGGAAGTGGAACGATATTCTCATGTAATGCATATTGTCTCTAGAGTAGAAGGCGTTTTGAAATCGGGGGTAGACAGTTTTGACGTGTTCATGGCCGCCTTTCCAGCGGGTACAGTGTCTGGTGCCCCAAAGATAAGGGCCATGGAAATCATAAACGAACTGGAAGGGTCTCCAAGGGGTCCTTATGCCGGGGCAGTGGGTTATTTCGGTTTTAATGGTAATATGGACTTCTGTATTACCATCCGCACTATTGCTGTCATAAAAGATAGATTGTTCATTCAAGTGGGTGCCGGAATCGTGGCAGACTCCACTCCCGAGGGAGAATATGAGGAAACATTGAGAAAAGGCAAGGCCATGTTCAAGGCTGTAGAAAAGGTAATGGAAAATGATTCTGTTAATAGACAACTATGACTCCTTTACATACAACCTGGTTCAGATACTCCTGGGCCAAAATCAGGAAATAGATGTATTTCGGAATGACCAAATAACGATACCTGAGATAGAGGAAAGAGGACCGTCAGGTCTAATGATTTCTCCGGGACCCGGCACACCGGCAAAATCGGGAATATCAGTAGAAGCCGTGCGCCATTTCGGCGCAAAGATTCCCATCTTGGGTGTGTGCTTAGGGCACCAGGCAATCGCTACTGCATTTGGAGGCAAAGTAGTCAGGGCCCCTCGTATAATGCATGGAAAAACATCCCTCATCTTTCATGACAGCAAATTTCTTTATCATGGTCTTCCTAATCCCTTTGAAGCAGTACGGTATCATTCCCTGATTGTTGATAGGGATTCGTTGCCTGATTGCTTTGAAATAAGCGCCTGGACGGAAAGGGGAGAAATCATGGGTATAAGGCACCTTGAGTACGCCGTTGAGGGAGTACAATTTCATCCCGAATCCATCTTGACAAAGAAGGGTCCCAAAATCTTACAAAATTTTGCAGTACAGGGGTCCTACTATCATGATTAGGGAAGTTATTGCAAAGGTAGTATCAGGAGATAACCTGACCGAGTCTGAAATAAAAAAGACCTTTGCTTTCATCATGGCGGGCAAGGCCACATCCGCCCAGATCGCTGCATTTATTACCGCTCTGAGATTGAAAGGAGAAACTGTTGATGAAATCACGGGCGCTGCAAAGGCAATGAGGACCGTGGCCTTAAAATTATGGTCTGATGATGACTATCCCGATGAAATGGGAACTGTCCTCGATACCTGCGGTACTGGTGGAGACGGTG
>CAZQAA010000086.1:0-2688 GCA_964591255.1 uncultured Desulfobacterales bacterium
AAATCCGAGTGTGAAATTGATTTCGATTTCCTCAATTCTTGTCAAACGGAGAGTGTGACTATCTTATAACACATTGATTCTCTACTAATTATAAGACATAGCCTTTCGGACGAGCGTTCGAAAAACGGGTGGTACGGTACAGGTTTTCGAACTTTTCAGAAAAAGGGTAAAAAGGAAAGAGATTTCCCCTTGATTTCCCAACCCGGAGAAAGCGCTATTTTCGGAGAATTCCGCAACTCCTGGAGAATAAAGCAATCATCAGGATTACTCATGCCAGACTTGGTTTTCGAAATTAGAATATGCTGTGAGAGACCGGATGTCATCTCAAACGCTCGTCTGGGGAAATGAACGGGAACTGGCGTTTATCTGTTTTTCCCTGCTCTTATATTTTGGTCAATGCCGTGATGTAAATGGTCGTGATAAACTGAGCCAAAAATGGTCGTTTAAAAGTGAGCCAGTGTGGAGGGATTCTGGGAATAGTGGTATGTTGCGAGATTTAATCCCAGGCTGAGATAGGAGATTGGTGTGAAAAAAAGGAGACCATTTTGGACATTGTGATGTTGCATCGAAAGGGGTTGAGCCAGCGAAAGATAGCTAGGAAACTGGGAATAAGCCGGAACACGGTGAAGAAGTACCTGGAGAATCCGGAGCTTCCTGGCAATCAAAGGGAGATAAGGAAGCGAAAAAGCCTCCTTGATCCCTACAGGGATAACATAAAGGCATGGCTTGAAGAGGACATGGATTATACGGCTACGTGGATATACGACCGTCTTAGTGCAATGGGCTTTCCCGGCAGCTATGAGATCGTGAAGCGCAAGGTGAGTGCGATCAAGGCAGAGCGGCAAAAGATTGCCTACATGAGGTTTGAGACAGAGCCCGGGTACCAGGGACAAGTGGACTTTGGGGAATTTCAGGTGGAGCAAGCGGACGGCAGTGTAAAAAAGCTCTACCTGTTCTCGATGATCCTTGGTTATTCCCGAAAGATCTATGGTGAGCTGATAGAGCGATGTGATCTACCGACATTTCTTGATTGCCATATCCGGGCCTTTGAGTATTTCGGCGGAGTGCCGGAACAGCTTTTATATGACCGGATGAAGAATGTTTACATCGGGAAGATTGCCGGGAAGAAAAAATTTAACGATACCTTGCTGGGTTTTGCCCTGCACTATGGATTTAAACCGGAGGTTGCCCCTGCGTATGCGGCCTGGGTGAAAGGAAAGGTTGAAAGGCCATATGCATTTATCCGGGAGGGATTCTGGCGGGGGTATGGGTTTGTGTGTTTGGAGACGGCCAACCGGGATTTGGCAACGTGGTTAGAGAAAAAGGAAAAACGTGTTCACGGGACGACCCATGAAGTGGTCTTATTGCGGTTTGCCAGAGAAAAACCCCACTTAAGAGGTCTGCCTCTTCAGGCCTTTGACACCTCTTACCGGGTCTATCGAAAGGTGCATAAAGATTGCACGGTTCGTTTCGAAAGCAACAGCTATGTGGTGCCACATACGCTGGTGGGGAAGAAAATTCTTCTTCGTGTGAAAGACAAGACCATGAGGATCTTTTCAGATGACACTCTGGTTATCGCCTATGAAATCCCTGAGGGGAAGGGGCATCTGGTTCAGGACAAACGATTCTATGAGGCATTGAAAAAGGACCATGAAATGAACCGGCGCAAGTACAGCTTTGGAAGACGCCTTAAAGGTCGTGCCAGGCATACCACAAGTCCTCTTAAAGCACCGTACGACATGGACGTGGAGGTTCGTCCCATTGCGATCTATGACCAGGCAGCAGGGGAGATGTAAAGATGACCGACACATTGGTTCTTGAGAGGATTGAGTCCAACCTGAGCCGGCTTCGGCTGCCCCGGATCAGGGAGATCTTAGAGGGTGTTATGAAGGCGGCAGAAGATCAGGGAAAAAGCTATCTGAGTTTTCTGGATGATCTTTTGGAAGAAGAGGTGGCGCAAAAGGAGCAGCGCCGGATCGAGACCGCTTTGAAGATATCAGGCCTGCCCTTTATAAAGAGCATTGACGAATTTGATTTTACCTTCCAGCCAAAGCTGGACCGTCAAAAGGTGATGTCCCTGTTTGACCTGACTTTTATCCGCCAAAAGGGCAATATCATCTTTCTGGGTCCTCCGGGAGTCGGGAAGACCCATCTGGCCGTATCACTGGCTTTAAAAGCCTGCCAGGCAGGCATCAGCATCTATTTTACGACCATGGAGGATCTGATCAAGAAGCTGAAAAAAGATTATGAAGCCGGGCGTCCAGGCAAAGGCAGAAGCTATTACAAGTCCTCCATGGTCATTGTGGACGAGGTTGGGTATACCCCCATCGATCGGGAAGAGTGCAACCTCTTCTTCAGGTTCATTGCCAACCGGTATGAAAAAGCCAGCACCGTAATAACATCAAACAAGGCTTTCTCAGACTGGACGGAATTGTTCCATGATCCGGTGATAGTCACGGCGATCCTGGATCGTTTATTACATCACAGTACGGTTATAAACATCCGAGGAAATAGCTACAGACTGATGGGAAAAACCGCTCATGAAGTGCTGGAAGGAGATCAAAATACGGAGGAGAGTGGCTCACTTTTCACGACCGAAAATGGCTCAATTTTAAAAGACCGTTGACACTTTAATCTGATCCTAAATTGATCGTCTTAAATTTCCTACGCCCCTTGATCCTGTATATG
>CAZQAA010000087.1:0-18695 GCA_964591255.1 uncultured Desulfobacterales bacterium
AAAGAGATTAGAAAAGAGATCTCCTCTGGTTATAAAATGTTTGAAAAAAATCTAGGTTTTAAGCCACCATATTTTGCTTAAACATATCCACTAACATCTTTCGATGCCCACCTTCGACTCTATTCGAAGGTTGGTATCGAAAATTTGCTATCAAAAGGAGGGGCAATGAAACAAAAAGGACTCTGGCTATGTGTACTCATTCTCATTGGAGTCATTGCTCTTGCACCCATCCCAGCCATAGGGCGTCCGGTGAGTCTCGAGGGCAAAGTGAGCCAGCCTATTTTACAGGGGATTTCCGAAAAAGAGTGCATTGTCCTTGCGACTGCCAAGGCGAGGCATGATCTGCTTGGAATGGTTGGGGCAAGGTGGGCAGAAAATCTCTCCAGCAAAGGCGAAGAGCTTGCGGACGAGAAAATGGGGGCCATTAATGGCCTGGCCAGGGGACTGTTGCAGATACAGATCATGAGGGAAGAAAAGGTATCCCTGGCAAATGGGTCTGCAATCCATCTCATCGCAAAGGTTGAGTATGAAAAAGATGTAATCTGGGAAGGCGTGAAAAGACTAAACGCCATGCCAATCCATCTGGAAAGATGGCAGAGGAGCCGCGAAAGAGAAGAAGAACTGTTATCAAGGGGGGACCAGATCGAGAAAGGGGCCTTGGGAAAAGGCGAGCAGAAACAAATGAAAAAGATTGTTCAGTGCCTGAAGGCCCTGGTGTGGAATGAAAAGGCACTGCGTATTTGGCCCGAGGACCTTAACCCGGAGGAGCTTGACAAGGCCTTAGCCTTTATCAACAAGGCCATTGAACTGGATCCCGCATATTACATGCTATATCTGAACCGTGGTGATATGTATGCCGAGCAACTGGACCCAGAGCTGGCCCTGCTGGACTATGCAGAGGCCATACAGCTAAACCCGACGTGTGGTAGGGCATACAGTATGCAGGCAATTATACATGCTGCACACTATGACCGTAAGACCCTTGCCTGCATGGAGGCAAAAAAGGCCTGCGAATTAGGAGAATGCCAGGCCATCGAATTCCTTATATCCATGGGCGAGTGCATAACAGCCGTAAAATAATATCTGTTCTATCATTGCATATATGGGAGCAAATCTTTGACGAGCCGTCACGCTACCACTGCTATCAGGTGACAATGAAAAGCGCACAGCAACATCACTTTCATGCCATCTGAAATCATGCTGCCCAAAAAAATCTGAAAGTATTTTTGTTCCCCCTTGTTCCGTGATGTTTGGGGGACAATTAGGGGTTTAGCTGTCCAGAAATTTCTCTTCGATAAAAATCGCGTGTCAGGCGGGTAGTAACTGATACGCTTACGGCAACATGCTCTATCATATTCCTGAACAGGGCTGGAATCTGGTTATATTCCTTCCACAACATATCAAGGTCTAAAGGCTTTGCCTTGAAATCCTGGGTTATCCAGACAGAAGCGGACCTGGGCTCATGGCCTATGTCCAAAAAGGGAAATCCACCGACAAAATCTCCTTCATCAAGATAGACAAGGGGTATGTGACCTTCATCTGTCTCTTGAACAATCGACGCCTTGCCCTGGGTTATCAGAAAAATGGAATCTTTCCCCTCTCCCTGTTTTATGGCAATCTCCTTGTCGCTTATAAATTCCTGGAACCTGTCCTTTTTGCAATATATCTCAACAGCCCTGTCAGTAATCTGTTTCATCCTCTTGTCCAGGCCTGTCAAAAGCTGCCTGAGTTCATGTGACATGGTCAAAAATTTCTGTGAAAGACGTTGCTGATCCAGAACCCCCAACTGTACATCGGTCTCGGCCCTGACTGTTGCGCTCCGGATATTGTCCTGAAACAGGAACGAGGCCATACTCCCAATAAAAGATCCATCACCCAGGCGAAGGATCGTCAGCGGCCCCAGGGGCGTCTCCCTGATAATACCAGCATTCCCTTTCAGAACTACCCATATCCAGCTGCCATATCTATCCTGATGGACGATCTCCTGACCTTCAAAAAAATCCTCCAGATCCACTACATACTCAAAATCCACAAGAGGCCCCTTGATTACAGGGGGAGTAAAGGGTTCTTCCAGACAAACCCTATCCTTTTCACAGGACACCGCCGGGCCCATCTCCTTTATCTCACCCTCGTCCAGCATTCTCAAGCCGTCCATAACGATCTCCATCAGGCTGCGATTAACCACTCTTTTCACATCAACATTCTGTCTGCTGAACTCAAAATCACCTGATGTCCACCCGAAGAAGGAATAAACTGCATCCAGCCCGTTCAGTATACCGCTTGAGGCATTTACTATGCTGCCATCTATGAAATATACCGTTCCCGGATCCGGGGAATATTTATTCCTGAGATGCAGGACCCCTGTAGCATTATTCGAACCCAGAAGCTGAAACAGATCTCCTGTGGAAAGAAAATCAAGTCTGCCGGCAAGAATGGATTTATCATTCATGGCCCCTCATTCCTATCCCATCTGTTTGATAAGTGACTGCAATGTCAGTCTTAAACATTCCTTGAGAGTGACACCAACACCGTGGCCATGAGCTGCACTGGCCGGAAAAGAGGGAACCCTGAGCTGACGATTGTAATCCCTTTCCATACTTTCTATAGACATAACAGGCACCCCTTCCCCTGCAAGATCCCTTTTGTTGTACTGGAAGACAAGGGGGATTTTTAATATGCTGATTCCATACTCTTTCAAGTTTTTCTGAAGATCCTGCAAGGAAATCATATTTTTTTCTCGTCTTACCGCAAGCGAATCCGCAACAAAGACGACTCCGTCGACTCCCCTCAATACCATCTTTCTTGTGGAACTATATTTTACCTGGCCCGGAACAGTAAAAAGCTGGACACGCACATCAAAACCCTTGATCTTGCCCACGTCCATGGGGAGAAAATCGAAAAAGAGGGTCCTGTCCCCTTCTGTCTTTGTTGAAACCATTTCGCCTTTCAGGCCTGTGTTAAGTTTATTGAAGATATATTCCAAGTTTGTCGTCTTCCCGCTCCTGCCCGGGCCATAATAGACAATCTTACACTCAATCTCCCTCTTTTTTACATTAATCCTGGCCATAAATCATATCAGACCCTACAGGATTCTGATCTCCACCAGATAATCCTCGTTTCCGGTATCACTATCCACCCTTGATCTCGATCTCACCTCTCCGCTGCCAACAAAAAGGGACATATGTGAATAAAAACGTATCTCTTTCAGAATGATTCCAGGATTGAATACCTCCTCCAAGGAAGAGTCTCCTGATGAGACCAGCAGGCTTATGGTATCAGCCGACTGGGAATGCACATCAAAGTCAATCATATTTCTTTTTCCCTCCTTTTCCAGTATTATCTCAACTGAAATAATTTCGGGGAGATCGCCTTCATGTATATCATCAGTAATGGAACCCGCATCTACAACACCTGCCTTATCCAATCCCTTTCCCCGTGGAATAGCCTTTGAAACACCTCTTTTATTCAGTACCTCGCTAAGAAAAAGATACAGTTTATCCAATTCCTCTTCATTAAATATATTACCTGCATTCCATTCCCTGTATTTATCTATTGCATCATCTATTGAAGTAAGCGCCATGTGACACCTAAGGATATTCTTGGCCGCAAGGAACCGTACCTCCTCCTTTTCCAACAAAGGCTCAAGCTCTCCCAGGGCCCTCTCAAACTGGCCGAACTGGACCAATGCTATTGCCCCCTCAAGCACCGCCTTGTCGCTTTTTCCTGAGAAAGAAAATTTCTCCATAACAATATCCTGAAATTCCACAGACATCTCAGGGGCCCTCGATGCTTTTTCCACTCTCTCAATCTCATCTTGCAAATCATGACCAATGACGGATACCTCCTCTGCAAGGCCATTGTTTTCTGTCAACGGCTTGTTTTCATCGATCAGTTTCCGTACAAGCTCCAGCCGCTCCTTGGCCTCATCCAGCAGGCCTTGAGCTTTATAAACCTTCACTTCTGTTAATAGAGCTTTTATCCTATTTCCAATTTCCCCATGTTCCATAAAAACCCCCTTGGAGATTCAGGCCTGGATTATAACAATCTCTGATATTTTCTCTTTTTTCCTTTATACAAAAAGCGGCATGCCATTCAAGCACCCTTATTCCCTGTAGCCCTCAGGGACGGGTTGGCCATCCATATATACCCTGTCATGTTCATCTAAAGCAAAACGTCCTCTCGCTATCAATTCTATCGTACGGGGAAAAATTTCCCAGTCCCCTATTCTTTTTAAATCCTGCTGATACTTTTCTACCACATGCAGGAATCTATCCGTATCCTTGGTTAATATATCAACGGGCTTCGGCAACTCTACCTTCAGGGCCCTTGAAACCATCAAAAGGGGCCCTGTATCCACGCCTTTGTCGGTCCAAAGGGTTGAAGAACGAAGGATGCCTTCCCCCGCGGCAATCGCATCCCTGACCGCATTGTCACCAACATATTTTCTCCGGCCATCGGGCAAACGAATGGACAGATCAGCAGGATGTACATTCACACACCTGTTCAGGGTAGTATAGCTCATGTACCCGCCCAGGGCGTTCACATCTATATCAAATGCCTTTATAAGTTTAAGCGCTAACCTGTCATACGCCCTCCTAATCTCAAGACCTTCTGGGGTGCCTATTGTCCTTTTAAAAGATCTTAACAGATGGAATTTCCTGATATCATAGCTGAAATACGGAAGACCATTTTCCAGGGCAATCCTTTCGCCAAGGCTTGTCCCGTCCGAGCGATCACTGAATATGAATACGACTTCAAAAGGGGAGACACCTTCAGATTCTCTCAACTTTTTCTCATGTTCGATCAGTCTCATGATATTGGTGCCTGATCCTGACATAAAGGCGGCCACCCGCATAGGCCTTCCGGCCTTTTCCGGATCAAAAAGTGGTGTGAGCTGCATGTTCAACTCTCCATTAAGGCCTTAACCGGCTTAAGGTTGTAAGGACTTCCCTGCTCTATAGCAGCAAGAACACTGCCCCCGCCTGTAAAATAATAGGTGTTTTGATCATCAAGGCCCTTCAAGTATGCGCCGGGACAGAGATTTTTCAGTTCCTGCAGGGTATCACCACCTCCAAACAGTTTCAGGGCGGTGTCATTGGATGTGATCAAATCGTATATCCCTGCAGAACCCTCAAAAAAAGATGGCATAAACCCCATAACCGCATTTACAAAGATGGTCCTGGCAGACCCTATAACATCCTTTACCCCCTTTTCTTCATAAGAACGCGGATCTATATCCAGTACATAGTTGATCTCTTTTTTCCGTCTCATCTCCTCTATACTAACTGTCCTGAACCGCCCTTTGATCCTCTCTTCCATGATGTCCGATTCAACAAGATACGGCATTTCCAAAATCTTGTTTTCCTTCCTGTCAAGCCCTACAAGCTGTGCGGCAAGGGTCTTGTCCTCTTCAGACACACTTGCAATTTGCACGCCATATTTGGCTGACAAATACGTGTTGTATATCAGACCACCCAGGATAAGATAATCCACCTTGTCATATAAGGCCCTGAGAGGTCCTATCTTGGTATCGTATTTGGCACCGGCAATTACGGCCACAAACGGTCTGTCAGGATTAAGGACCCGGCCAAGATTTCCGAGTTCCTTCTGAAGCAATATGCCGGCAAACGATGGAAGCCGTTCGGCTATATCATAGGTGGATACATGGGCCTGCCAGGAGCCGAATGCATCGTTTACAAACATATCTGCAATACCAGCCAGCTCATCCGCAAAAGAATCCCTCTCGGGGCCATCGGATTGCTCCCCCTGAAACCAACGGGAATTGGGTAGATATATCATGCCGATCCTTCCCGCTTTCAGATTCTCAATAGCCGGCATAATAGAACCATCAAGGTGTTCAATACCCTTTTCCGGGTGCACGGAAAACCTTTGCACATGTATCTTAACGGGCAATTTCTGCTCGATATACTTTGCTATCGGCTCTACTGATTCACCTTCACTACAATTTATTCTGCCCGTCTTTTTATCCTTGGGCCGGCCAACGTGGGTAATAAGTACGGGCCTGCCCCCTCCTTCCGCGATGGCATAGAGTGTACCTATGGTGGCATCTATACGGTAAGGATCCTTTATCCTGCCGTTTTTCACTACATTGTGATCCACCCTGACGAGAACCACCTTCCCTTTCATGTCGGCATGCTGCATCAGCCTTAAACGATGGTCCAAACCTCTATTTTCCATTTGGCACCCCCCCCAATTTAAGTTATATATGGTCTTATCTCCTCAATTATACTATGAAGGTTATATGACTTTTTATTGAAATGAATCAAGGCCAAATTAAAGGTAGAGACATGGAGGATTATCGCATGATTGTAAGGAATATCAATGACAAGGAAGTTCAGGAAACCACATATCTTGCACATGGCGGCGCCATTGCCCAAATGATCCTGGATGGACGCACATTAAAAGAGATAGGTTTTTTGGCCATTGCCAGACTCGCGGCCGGCAGAGAGATAGAGCCACATATAGATCCCATGGAAGAGATCTATTTTATATTGAGCGGGTCAGGTGTAATGCATGTTGATGAAGAAAAAAGGGGGGTAGGACCGGGAGATGCCGTCTGGATTCCTGTAGGGGCCAGACATGCCCTTGCAAACAACGGGCAGGAAGATTGCGTCATTCTGGTAGTTGCGTCCCCCGTATAAATATGAAAGGAGGAGAAAAAAATATGGCTTATGATGCTTCCAAGGACCGGATATTAAAATCATGGGAAAATGAAGAGACCGGACTCACTATCTCCATTCACCGTTATGATGACGGCGATCCAAAACTACAGATAGGCCCCCGTACCTATACAAAACGTGACGGTACCAAAGGAAATACCAAAGCCGGTCGCCTGTCCATAGATGATGTGCTGTGGCTTAGTGATATCTTAGATGATGTAAAAGAAAAGATGAGCGAATTTTATCTTGATGATGGCAACCAATAACATCACATAAAATAAGATCATGGATAATGGACAAAATAGTTATTGAAGGCGGCAAACCGTTAAGGGGAGATATAAAAATCAGCGGGGCAAAGAATGCTGCCCTTCCCGTTATTGCTGCATCTATTCTGACAGGCGGCCAGCACCAGCTATACAATGTCCCCAACCTGAGAGATATTAATACCATTAAAAGCATCATGATCAAATTGGGGATCGTCTTCCGGGATAAAGACAATGTCCTGCATATTGATTCAGGCAACCTTGAGGACTTCAAGGCGCCTTATGACTTGGTAAAGACCATGAGGGCATCAATTCTCCTCCTGGGACCGCTCTTGGCCCGATATGGAAGGGCAAAGATCTCCCTGCCCGGAGGTTGTGCAATAGGTGCAAGACCGGTCAACCTGCACCTTAAGGCACTGGCGGCAATGGGGGCGGGCATATCCCTGGACCATGGTTATATAGATGCCCAGGTCAACAAGTTGAAAGGCGCCAATATATTCTTTGACATACCTACAGTAACAGGCACTGAAAACATAATGATGGCCGCGGTGTTGGCAGACGGCATCACTGTCTTGAAAAATGCGGCAAGGGAACCTGAAATAACCAATCTTGCGGATATGCTGCGCGACATGGGAGCCGATATCGAGGGGGACGGTACAGACACCATTGTCGTGCACGGGGTCAAAGATCTCAAACCGGGCACTCATGCCATTATCCCAGACAGGATTGAGGCCGGGACATTCATGATCGCCGCGGCCATGACCCGGGGTGAGATTGAGATCAAGGACTGTTTGCCGGAACACCTGGGAGCCCTAATGGAAAAGCTTGAGATGGCCGGGGCCAAAATCGACATACTTAATGACAGAATCCATATCAAAGGCCCTGAAGTGATTGAAAGCGTGGATATTAAGACTCTCCCCTTTCCCGGATTTCCGACTGATCTGCAGGCCCAGTTCATGGCACTCATGTGTATAGCCAAGGGATGGAGCATGATCCGGGAGACCGTGTTTGAAAATCGATTCATTCACGTCAGTGAGCTAAGACGGATGGGCGCAGATATAGAGATCAATGGGGCGCAGGCGCTGGTGAGGGGCAAAAAGCGGCTCCTCTCTGCCCCTGTGATGGCAACCGACCTCAGGGCCAGTGCATCTCTTATTCTGGCAGGATTAGCAGCCGAAGGTGGCAGGACCGAGGTTCACAGGATCTATCACCTGGACAGGGGGTATGAATACCTGGAAAAAAAATTCGCTGACCTCGGAGCCTCTATATGGCGAGAAAAAGAATAGGATGTTCCAACGTCCCCTTGTTCCACTTTTCATCGCTTTTGCAGGCGGCATATTATTGGGACACTTCCAGTCTCTGGCCTGTGAACATTCTGTTATCCCCATCCTGCTTGGATTTTCATTCCTCGCCACAATCATTCTCCTGATACCACAAAGTCTAAAAGCACCCTGTCTGATCATCATTTTTCTCCTTGCAGGCGCACTGATTGATCAGGGAACGCATCGACCGTCAAAGATCCTCTCTTATGCTACACAACGGGAAAAAGTAACTATCGAGGGGACAGTGCTTGTTCCCCCAAGAATTACGGAAAAGAGAGCAAGGCTGAATGTCAGGGCACACTGTCTGTTTGTCAAAGGCAGGAGGATCTTTACAGATGAAAAGATATTCGTCAGCGTGTACAATCATCCGGCTTACGTAAGACCGGGAGAAAAGATCCGTTTTCCAGCCAGGCTCAGACCTTTCAAAAACTTCAACAATCCCGGCAGGTATGATTATGAATCGGCCATGCGTTTAAAGGGGTTTTCATGTGCGGCTGCTGTCTCTGATGGAAGGTATATCGTGCCCATGGGTCCCGGGCATCTCACGTTTATACAGCGGATCACGGAAATGCTTCAAGGACCGGTGAGGGCCTTTTTTGAAAATGAACTGTCGCCAAGGGACAATGCAATTTTTCGTGCATTGATCCTGGGTGAACGTCAGGAGATCACAGACCAGCTAAGGGAACCGTTCAACAGGACAGGGCTCGGGCATCTTCTTGCCGTATCGGGCCTCCATATCGGGCTTGTGGCCTGGATTTCCTTTTTTCTTTTCAAGGCCATCCTGTCCAGGTCATACAAACTCTCCCTCAAGACGGATATCAGGAAGATCTGTGCCCTTATGACCTGTCTCCCTGTACTGGGATATGCCCTTATAGCCGGATTTCAGGTCTCGAGCCTGCGGGCCATGATCATGGTCCTGGTGTTTCTCTTATCAGTGATCCTGAAACGGGAAAAGGATATATGGTCCACACTGGCGCTGGCCGGACTGATAATCCTTGCCGCAGACCCGCATGCCATCTTCAGCATATCGTTTCAGCTCTCATTTATTGCAGTAGGAGGTATACTCTGGCTGACTCCTCCCATAATGACCCGGTTCGCCGCTAATATCAACCTATCACAAAACAAGAAAACAGGCATGCTACAACATGCCCTTTTCTATATTGTCGGACTTGCCGCGGCAAGTCTTGCAGCCACTATCATTCTGCTTCCCATTCTCAGTCTGTATTTCCACCGTATTTCACTCGTCACTCTCCCTGCCAATATCATGACAGTACCTATCCTGGGGTTGTGGATCCTGCCGATGGGCATGCTCTCCTGTCTAGTCCTGCCTCTCTCACATCAGTTGGCATGCATCTTCATCCACCTCGGCACACTGGGACTGCACATAATGATGGAGATAATCGGTTTTTGGTCCTCCATTCCTTGGTCAAGTATCATGATGGTGACACCGAACATATATGAAATCTTCATATATTATGCCCTTATTTTTTTCATATTTTTCATAAGGCGTTTTTACTGGGCAAAGAGAGGGTTCGCAGCAGTCATCCTTATTGTTTTTATTGACATAGCCTGCTGGACCTACAAGGTGCATTTCAATAAAGAGCTGAGGGTCACGTTCCTCGATGTGGGACAGGGCAATGCCGCCCTGATAGAGTTTCCTTTTGGCAGAAAAATGCTTATAGACGGTGGCGGTTTTCCCGGTGATTCCTTTGACGTTGGCAGGATGGTGATAGGCCCGTTTCTGTTGCATTCAAAAATCACCCGCATACATTACTTAGTCTTGAGCCATCCCCAGTCAGATCACATGAACGGACTCCGTTTTATTGCAAGCCATTTTCATCCAGTGGAATTCTGGTACAACGGAGACATGGTCAAGACCCCATCCTTCCTGGAGCTTATGGAGATCATAAAATCACGGGAGATCAGAACATTTCTGCCCGGGGACCTGAAAGGGGGGAGAAATATCAACGGGGCCAGAGTCGAGATCCTGCATCCACCGCCCACGATCCCTTTGACTAGGTCTTTTGACGCAGCAGATCTGAACAACAACTCCCTTGTACTTAAGATATCTTACAAGGGAAAAGCCCTTCTGTTCCCCGGTGATCTGGAGTATAAGGGAGAAAAGGTCCTCATTTCAAATGCAGGGGATCTCCTGAAAAGCGACATACTCCTTTCCCCTCATCACGGAAGCCGAACCTCCAGCAGTCCCCGGTTTCTTGAGCTTGTCCATCCCCGAATATGCGTGATATCCTCAGGCAAAGGAAACTTTTTCGGCTTTCCTCACAAAGAGACACTTAAAAGGCTTAAGGAGATAGGATGCAAAACCATAAGGATAGACAAGACAGGGGCCGTATGTGTCGAAGTTGGCCCTCAACACCTTTATATAGATACCTTTCTTGAGAAGGAATGTCTTCCAAACAGGACCAGCCCACAGGCATATAAAGACCTCAACCAGTGAAACTGCAGGTGGTGTCTTGCCCTTCCAGCCTTCATCTGTTATCCTGACAGCCCATGAATAATTCAGAGTGAACAAGGGAGATATAAAATGGAGACAGGAACAAAAAGCAGGGGCACCATTGCAATACTGACCGGAGGAGGAGATGTGCCGGGGCTCAATCCATGTATAAAAACCCTGGTATACAGGGCAGCAAGCGAGGGCATAAGGCCGTTGGGGATAAGGCGTGGATGGGCAGGGCTCCTGGAGTATAATCCGGATGATCCAGGGTCATCAAGCAGGTGTATTGAGGAACTTAATCCGGCCCACGTCCGCACCATTGATCGGTACGGCGGCACTCACTTGCATACCTCCAGGACCAACCCGAGTGCCATAAGGCTAAAAGATGCACCCTCGTTTCTGAAACCGGAGTTCAAAAAGGAGGATGAGATAAAAGACTTCACTCCACATATTATAAAAAATCTGGAAACCCTGGGTGTAGATGCCATCATCCCGATAGGGGGAGACGACACCCTTAGCTTTGCAGAGAGACTTCATAAGGAAGGATTTCCAGTAATTGCCATACCAAAGACAATGGACAACGACGTGTTTGGTACGGATTACTGCATAGGATTTTCCACCGCCGTGACAAGGGGTGTCAGTTTCATACATGCCCTCAGGACCTGTACCGGTTCACACGAACGGATCGCCGTTATTGAGCTTTTCGGCCGTTACTGCGGAGAGACATCTCTCATATCGGCATATCTGGCAGGCGTGGACCGGGCAATTATTTCAGAAGTGCCTTTTGACCCGGAAAAGTTGGCAACACTGATAATGAAGGACAAGAAGGCTAATCCAAAGAATTATGCCATGATTACCATTTCCGAGGGGGCCCGGATGGTGGGAGGTGATATGTTTATGTCAGGTGAATCAGATGGGTATGGTCACCGCCGGCTTGGCGGCATAGGAGAAGAAACAGGCCTCATACTCAAGGATCTCACTGGAGAAGATGTTCTCAATCAGCGGATATCCTATCTTATGAGAAGCGGCGCACCGGACTCATTGGACCTAATGGTGGCTGTAAACTACGCAAACATGGCTATTGACCTTTTTTTAAAAAAGACATTCGGACGTCTTATAGCCCTGAGCAGAGGAATATATACAGACCTGCCTATAAGCACCATTACAACCGGGCAAAAAAGGGTTGATGTCAGAGAGCTGTATGATGTTGATGAATACCGTCCGAAGGTGATGCATGTGGGTGGAAAACCCATGTTCCTTTATTAACAAATACCTTTGGGAGACAGAAAATTGAAGAGAAATAATACCCGCAGGATTTATATAGGTGGTGTACCCATAGGCGGAGGGGCGCCCGTCGTGGTTCAGTCCATGACCAATACTGACACAAGGGATATCCCTTCCACTGTCCATCAAATTGACAGGCTGTACGAGGCAGGCTGTGAGATCGTACGCCTTGCCATTCCGGACGATGCAGCCGCCGCTGCTTTTAAAGAGATCAAATCCGAGGTAAAGCCCCCCCTTATCGCCGACATACATTTTGATCATCGTCTGGCCCTTAAGGTCATGGAAATGGGTGCAGACGGCCTGAGAATCAATCCCGGCAATATCGGTGGCAATAAGGCGGTTAGAGATGTTGTGAAATCTGCGGCAGATATAGGGATCCCAATCCGTATAGGTGTAAACGCGGGTTCCCTTCACAAGGATATCCTTTCGAGATACGGACATCCCACACCAGAGGCCATGGTGGAAAGTGCGATTACACATATAAGACTGTTTGAGGATTTGGGGTTTGATCATATCAAGATATCGCTCAAGTCTTCCCATGTGATGAACACCATCAGGGCCTATGAACTTCTGAGCAAAAAGGTGGATTATCCCATGCACCTTGGAGTGACCGAGGCAGGTACGCTTATCTCCGGGACGGTCAAAAATGCAATAGGTATTGGCTACCTGTTGGCCGAGGGTATTGGTGACACATTTCGGGTTTCACTTACAACCGATCCGGTTGAGGAGGTCAGGGTCGCCTATGAAATACTGAGGGCATTAGATCTCAGGCACAGGGGGCCTGAGATTATATCATGTCCCACGTGTGGCAGGTGCGAAATAGATCTTTGCGGTCTTGTAGAGAAGGTGGAAAGGGCACTGTCAGGCATAACTGCATCACCCAAGGTGGCTGTTATGGGATGCATAGTAAACGGGCCCGGTGAGGCAAAAGAGGCGGACATAGGCATTGCAGGAGGCAGGGGCAACGGCATCCTATTTAAAAAGGGAGAACTCATAAGAAAGGTTCCGGAAGAAGAACTCGCAGATGTCCTGGTCAAGGAAGTAAAACAATTAATAGAAGTATGAACATAAAAGGAGTTACAGATTATCATGCGGTATTCCAGATATTTCATTCCCACATATAAGGAAAGTCCTTCGGAGGCGGAGATAGTCAGTCATAAACTGATGCTCAGGGCGGGCATGATCAGGAAACTGACCTCAGGGATCTATACCTATCTTCCCATCGGGCTTAGGGCCATCAGAAAAGTGGAGAAAATCATCAGGGAGGAAATGGACCGGGCCGGCGCAATAGAGGTCCTGATGCCCTTTGTGCAGCCATCGGAACTCTGGGAAGAGAGCGGAAGATGGAATTATTATGGACGGGAGTTGTTGAGATTCAAGGACCGCCATAACCACAATGCATGTCTGGGGCCCACCCATGAAGAGGTAATTACAGACCTTGTAAGGAATGAGATTCACTCCTACAAACAGATGCCCATCAACCTGTACCAGATCCAGGCCAAATTCAGAGATGAGATACGTCCCAGATTCGGTATAATGCGCTGCCGTGAATTCATCATGAAAGATGCTTATAGTTTTGATGCGGATGAAGAAGGTGCAAACAAAAGCTATGAAATCATGAAAGAGACATATAACAGGATATTCAGGAGGTGCGGTCTGAATTTCCGGGCAGTTGAGGCCGATACGGGGAGTATTGGCGGAAGTTATTCACACGAATTCATGGTATTGGCTGAAACAGGAGAAGATCGTATCATAAGCTGTACCGGCTGCCATTATGCCGCTAACCTGGAAAAAGCAGAGATCAAAAATGATACAGCAACATCTGAAACAGATGACAACATGCTGCCCATGGAGGAGGTGAACACACCTGAGATTACAACTGTGGAAGACGTAACCTCTTTTCTTGGAATTTTGCCGAATCAACTCGTAAAGACATTGATCGTGACAGCTGATGATGAGACCATCGCCGTTCTCATAAGGGGTGATCACGAATTAAACGAGGCCAAACTCAGAAATTTTCTTGGCGTTCAGAGTGTTGAACTGGCCGGAGAAGGGATCGTGGTGGAAACCACAGATGCACCTGTAGGCTTTGCAGGACCGGTGGGACTTGATATCAGGATAGTTGCGGATTATGCGGTCAAAAAAATGAAGAACTTTGTAACCGGTGGGAACAAAAAGGATCTTCATCTCAAAAACGTAAACATGAAAAGGGATTTTGAAGTGGAACGCTTTGGTGATTTGCGCATGATTTCACCAGATGACAACTGCCCCAGATGCGGTGCCAAAATCGAGTTCATGCGCGGCATCGAGGTGGGGCACATCTTCAAGCTGGGAACAAAATATAGCAGTGCCCTTAAGGCACTGTTTCTGGACGAACATGGCATGGAAAGGCCATGCATAATGGGATGCTACGGCATCGGAGTCGGCAGATGCGTGGCAGCGGCCATCGAACAGGGTCATGACAAGGACGGGATCATATTCCCTGTTTCCATAGCCCCGTTTGAAGTGACTATCCTGCCTCTCCAGATGCATGACGGCTCCGTGTTGGAGACAGCTGAACGAATCTATGCCGAGCTTTCGGATCATGGTATTGATGTGCTCTTGGATGACAGGGACGAGAGGGCAGGGGTAAAATTCAAAGATGCAGATCTCATAGGGATTCCCGTACGTGTTACTATCGGACTTAGAGGACTTGAAAAAGGCCTGGTGGAGATAAAACTGCGCACTGAACAGGAAAGTATTTCTGTGCCGGTAAAGGATGCCAAGGCCATTATTATGGAAAAGGTGACAGCCCTTTATGATTCGATTAAATGACATAACATCCCAGGTTCTAAGCTACCATCCGAATGCCAATATAGAGCTGATAGAAAAGGCATATGTCTATTCCGCCAAGGTCCATCAGGGACAGATCCGCCTGTCAGGGGAGCCCTATCTTTCTCATCCCCTGGAGGTGGCACACATCCTTACACAGATGAATATGGACGTGGTGTGCATTGTTGCAGGTCTCCTGCATGACACACTTGAGGATACGGAGGCGGACATAGGGGAAATCAGACATCTTTTCGGCCCTGATACCGCCAATATAGTGGATGGTGTCACCAAAATCAGCAAAATGCAGTTTACCAGCCATGCCCAGAGGCAGGCCGAAAACATTCGCAAGATGATACTCTCAATGGCATCCGACATCCGCGTCATCCTGGTAAAGCTTGCAGATCGCCTCCATAACATGAGAACCCTAGGTTTCCAGCCGCCTGAAAAGCAAAAACGTATTGCAGAGGAAACCCTACAGATCTATACCCCTTTAGCCGGCAGGGTGGGCATCTACTGGATCAAGTCCAGCTTAGAGGACCTTTGTCTCTATTATCTTGAGCCGGAGATATATGAAAGGGTCAAAACCGAGATTGCCCAGAGACAGAGCGAGAGAGAAAAGTTTGTGATGGAGACAAGAGAGATCCTTTCAAACAGGCTGAAAGATGCAGGCATTAATGCCACAGTCAAGGGCAGGAACAAGCATATTTACAGCATTTACAGAAAAATGGTGACCCAGAATCTTACCGTCAACCAGGTGTACGACATTGTTGCATTCAGGGTCATTGTCTCCAGCATTAAGGAATGTTACGGGGCCCTGGGGCTTATCCATTCTATGTGGAAACAGGTCCCAGGAAGATTCAAGGACTATATTTCTATTCCAAAGGAAAACATGTATCAATCACTGCATACCACCGTAATAGGTCCCCTGGGTCAGAGAATGGAGGTGCAGATCCGTACATGGGAGATGGACAGGATAGCAGAGGCGGGCATTGCGGCACACTGGAAATATAAAGAGGGTGCTGCCGCAAAAAAGACCGATGAAAAACAGTTTGCGTGGCTCAGGCAGCTTTTGGAATGGCAGAAAGATCTCAAGGATCCTGCGGAATTCCTGGAAAGCGTCAAAATGAATCTCTTTCCGGACGAGGTCTATGTGTTCACGCCGAGGGGAGATGTAAAGGCCTTTCCGAGGGGTGCCACGCCGGTCGATTTTGCATACAGTATCCATTCTGAGATCGGTGAAAAATGTATGGGTGCAAAGGTTGACGGGAGGATGGTTCCCCTTCGTTACAAATTGACGAACGGGTCAACAGTGGAGATCATCACCTCACCACGACAGCATCCCAGCAAAGACTGGCTTGAATTTGTAAAGACCCCACGTGCAAAGACAAAAATAAGGCAGTGGATCAGGGAGCAGGAGAGAGATGAAAGCATCTTGCTGGGCAAGAGCATCCTTGAAAAGGCATTGGCACAGGAACATATCAAATTATCCAATATCAGTAAGAACGATCAGCTGGCGTCAGTGGCAAGGGATCTCTCTTTCCATTCCATTGAGGATCTCTTTGCCCAGATCGGCCTGGGAAAAATCTCACCCAATAATGTAATCGGCCGCCTCAGGCCAAAATTAGGCATCAAGACTATAAAACAGGGTAGTCTGGTAAGCAAGGTAGTAGGCCGGTTAAAACGGCGAAAAGATGACAGAGGCATCATGGTCAAGGGCCAAAGGGACATGCTAATCCATTTTGCCAACTGTTGTCATCCCCTGCCCGGTGAGCCTGTCATAGGATTTATTACCCGCGGCCGTGGCGTCACGATCCATCATCAAGACTGCAGGCATATCCAGAAGGCTGAATCCGAGCGCCTGGTTGAGGTATCATGGGAGGGATCCAAGGAAGAGACATACCTGGCGACCCTGAAGGTAGTAAGTGAAGACAAAAAGGGAAGTCTGGCAGACATAAGTTCTATTATGGCCCATAATGAGGCAAATATCATCCAGGCTAATATAAAAAGGACGGTGGATAACAAGGGGATCGGCATATTCACTATTGAAGTGGAAAATTACAGGCAGTTCCAGAAAATTGTCAGGGCCTTAAAAAAGCTAAAAAATGTATTGCTGGTAGAACGTATGTAATCAAACCGGCCCACATCCCATGGGTAATAAATACTCAAGGCTTTACGACCAGACCTGACCTGATACATCGGGTACATACCCTCATCTTTTTAGTCTGACCGTTCTGGACACACCTGACCCTCTGGAGATTGGGATACCAGCGCTTTTTGGTCTTGTTATGGGCATGACTGACATTATAGCCCACAATCGGTCTCTTGCCACATATTTCACACACCTTTGCCATTTCGCATGCTCCTCATATATCAACTAATATCGGCTAATGCCAACAGATTAAGGGTCCTGATTTTTCCCTCATTTCCCTGATGGGACAATAAGAAAGTTGCTCCATTGCACCATTCCAAAAAAGAATGCTGAGTATATGAACAAAGGAAGTGCATGTCAAGAGGGCAATTCAGGACGTAAAGCACAAAGAGTGATAATGGATATGGGTTATTGAAATGATTTGAGCTTAGATAACGGAGGTAACGGTTTTATCTTGGGACCGCCTTTTGTACCACCTTCCCCGCTTGTATTCCTGCCGACATTTATAGTACAACCACTGCCTGCAAGGACAATCGGGGTCTTGGGCGTAGAGTGGACGATACCACCGGAAGCATCTCTTATCTCGATCCTTGTCCCGGATATGATATCATAAGAAGCGCTTTCCCCGCTACCAAGTCTTCCAATCTCGACATCCCTGGTAACATCATAGATATAGACCATTGACGGAGGCTTGTTATCCTTGTTCACTGCCAGGACCAGATATTCACATATATTGCCGCATAACTCATTACTGCTTATGTATGTCACAAGGTCATCAAAACCATTCACAGGCGGATGCCTTATATAATTCGGACGGCCGTCTCTGTTATCTCCCCTATAGGTACCACTAATATCATCAAAGACATTCCCGTCGCTATCTGCATCCATAGGCCCCGCACTCACGAGTACGGCCGCCACCCGAAAACCGGTGGTTGTCCCATCGGCATCCACCACCAATGGATAGCCTGTCAGGCCACTCCTCAATGCATCACAAGTCGTTGACCTGTCAGACCCCAGGGCAGTATTGAGTTCATACCTGAGGACCCTCTTGTATGAATCAGTAGGAGCGATACCAAGGGTCCAGTACGGAAGGTTGCCAGCGGAGGCGTCCGGATTTTCACATCCATCACCATCCGTATCGGCCCACGGGAGCCTGCCGTTTATACCGGCATAGGTAATCAGCGCCTCCCTTGCCTTTTCCAGGTAATCAAGGGCCTCGTTCCTGGCCTTCCGCTCGGTGAGCATACCCAGAAGAGATGTCCCGCCCCCTGCCAGGATACCTATTATAACTAGGACAATGGCAATCTCGATCAGGGAAAAGCCGGTGGCATTATTGTAATGGGAAAGACGGATTTTCACTTTTTTGCCCTAAAAAAGGCACCCCCACCTTTCATTCTGACCCCTTCAACATGAAATTACAGGGGTATGGCAAGCCAGCCTATATTACTGTTGGCATCGGAATATGCGCTCTTGGCACGTATGGAGCCGCTATTATAGACGCCGTCATCATATTTTGTATCGATCTCCAGGCACACATCCCACGGTAAATTGCGAAAAAAGATATAATGTTCGTATCCGGCACCATTGGGGTTATACCAAAAAACTTCCACATCGTCGCCAAATGGGTGCTTGAGTAGATCGGAAGTCCCGTTGAATGAACCGCCGATAAGGTTAGCCTTTACCAGGTCTTCATAAACAGCAAATTTTTCGCTCGGGTTGATCTGTCCTGAC
>CAZQAA010000088.1:0-7738 GCA_964591255.1 uncultured Desulfobacterales bacterium
CAATTTCATTGGTCATCTCAGGACACGGAAGGACACGAAAACAATCATCGGCATATATGGTCATCTCTTTGCCGTCAGAGGTGTTCACTCCGAAAATAAGCCTGCATTCCCCCGGATACTTGAACACCACATCACGCAACCTTTCCAAAAGATTACGTGACACATCGGATTCATCCAACTTGACCTTAACAGCCTTTATGGATTTATGTCTAAGCGCCTCCAGGGTTGAAACCTCCTGGGCTATAATCTTGGTCGAAATCTCACCTCCCTCTATAATCCCGCTCACAAGCAGGGGTTCATCCCCCTTGAGAAGAGGAGAAAATCGGCTGAACAGGTCGGGAAAGATAATAACTTCCACGGAACCGCTCATATCTTCCAAGGTAAAGGTCGCCATCCTGTCGCCTCTCTTGGTGCGTTTTATCTTCAAATTTTCCACCACACCCGCCACCTTAACCGCCTCCTTGTCTTTCCGGCCCGTTAGATCCTGAGCAGTACAGGTGGAAAACCGTTCTATCTCCCTGCCGAATCTGAGGAGTGGATGCCCTGTAATATAAAATCCTAATGCATCCTTTTCCCTCTTCAACCTCTCCCTTTCATCCCATTCCTCAATGTCGGGAAATTCAAAAAGTCCGCTGGTATCCCCGAAGCCGGGGCCTGTAAGTGCAAACATGCTAAGCTGGTTGGGATCGTGGTTGAGCCCGCTGAACTTGAGAACATCGTCAAGCACGGCAAAAAGCTTAGACCTGTATACGCCGGTAAAGTCCATGGCGCCGCATTCAATAAGTCCTTCCAGAACACGTTTATTGACCTTGGCACCACCCACCCGTCTGCAAAAATCCATCAGGTCATGGAATGGACCGTTTTGTTTTCTCTCTTCAATAATATATTCCACGGCCTTCAGGCCTACGTTTTTCACGGCTGCAAGTCCGAAACGTATCCTCCCATCTGCTACTGAAAAATCCGACATGCTTTCATTCACGTCAGGAGGCAAAATCTCTATGCCCATTTCACGACACTCGGCAATATTTTTTATGGTCTTGTCCTGATTGCCCATGTCCTGGGTCAAAAGGGCCGCCATGAACTGAACAGGATAGTGGGCCTTCAAGTAGGCGGTCTGGTAAGCTATCATGGCATAGGCCGCAGAATGGGACTTGTTAAAACCATATCCCCCGAACTTTTCTATCAATGTGAAAAGCTGCTGGGCAGCCTTACGGGAAATGCCGTTTTCAGCGGCTCCGTCCACAAACCTGTCCCTGTGTCTTGCCATCACCTCTGTCTTCTTCTTCCCCATAGCCTTTCTGAGTTCGTCCGCCTCGGCCATGGAATAGCCGGCAAGGGACTGGGCAATCTTCATTACCTGCTCCTGATACAATATGACTCCGTAAGTCTCTTTCAGGATAGGCTCAAGACTGGGTATGAAATAATCGATATCGATCTCACCGTGTTTTCTCTTTATAAAATCATTCACCATATTGCTGCCAAGGGGACCTGGCCTGTAAAGGGCAACAAGGGCAACAAGGTCCCTGAATTCTTCGGGCCTGAGCTTTCTCAGGTAATCCTTCATCCCGGAGCTTTCCAACTGGAATACGCCGGTCGTCCTCCCTTCCCCAAGGAGTTGATAGACGGCCTCATCATCAAGGGGAACCGTATCCATATCAATCTCGGCACCTGTGGTATCCTTGATAAGATTTAGGGCACCTTTAATAACCGTAAGGGTCTTGAGTCCCAGAAAATCAAATTTAATGAGCCCCAACTGTTCAATCCTGTCCATGGTGAACTGGGTCATTACCTCATCTTTGCCCCCCTTAAACAAAGGCAGATATTCCACAAGGGGTCTATCCGATATGACCACACCAGAGGCATGTGTAGAAGCATGCCTGGTCATGCCCTCAAGGACACGGGATATTCTCAAAAGCCTCTCTACGGATTTATCATTCTTTTGAAGCCGCCTGAGCTCGGGCTCTTCCTTGACTGCCCTCTCAAGGTTCACATTTGGTCCCTCAGGCACAAGTTTGGCAATCCTGTCCACATCCTTTAAAGGGATATCCAGGGCTCGTCCCACATCCCTTATCACGGCCCTTGCCTTCATGCTCCCGAATGTGATGATCTGGCCTACATTTTCATGGCCGTATTTTTCCGAAACATACCTGATTACATCATCCCTGCCGTTTATACAAAAATCGATATCAATATCCGGCATGCTTATGCGCTGGGGATTAAGAAATCTTTCAAACAAAAGACCATACTCGATGGGGTCGATATTGGTTATGTTCAGGCAGTAGGCGACCAGAGAACCTGCAGCCGAGCCACGGCCTGGTCCTACCGGGATATTGTTTTTACGGGCATATTCGATAAAATCAGAAACGATCAGGAAATATCCCGCAAAACCCATATCATGGAGGGTATGGAGTTCAAAATCGAGTCTACGGTTGTACTCCTTTATTACCTCATCAGGGATGACGCCCTCTTTTTCAGCCTTCTGTTCAAGTCTAATGCTGAGCCCTTTCAATGCCTTTTCAGTCAAAAGCTCGTTCAGGTCTTTATCGCCTGACACGTGGAACCGGGGATATTTATATCGCCCGAATTCCATCTCATACCGGCACAGCCGGGCCACCCGGGCCGTGTTGGCTATGGCATCATCAAAACCGGGCATGGCATTTTTCATTTCCTCCTCGGTCTTGAAATAAAAATCATCAGAGGAAAACCTGAGCCTTTTTTCATCGTTGACGGTCTTGCCGGTCTGGATGCATAGCAGGACATCATGGGCCTCTGCGTCTTCCCGGTTAAGGTAATGGCAGTCGTTGGTGGCTACCAGCGGGATGGAAAGATCATTTGATATTTCCCTTAAGACCATATTCACTTCTTTCTGCTCAGGCAGGCTGTTTGCCTGGACCTCGAGATAGAACCGGTCATTATCGAATATTGTGGCCAGGCGCCTGGCCTCCTCCTTTGCCGCATCCACACGACCCGCATTAACAAGAAAAGGCACACTTCCCTTAAGACATGCGGACAGGGCAATAAGACCTGCATTGTATTCCTTCAGGATTTCCATATCCACCCTGGGATGGTAATAAAAACCCTCCAGGTGGCCCATGGTGACCAACCTGCTCAAATTCCTGTAGCCCTCATCATTCATGACCAAAAGGACCAGATGATATGCATTGGGAAGACCATCAGACCGTGGGGAGCGGTCTTTTCTGTTTCCTGGTGCCACATAAACCTC
This sequence comes from uncultured Desulfobacterales bacterium, assembly GCA_964591255.1. Taxonomy (GTDB): domain Bacteria; phylum Desulfobacterota; class DSM-4660; order Desulfatiglandales; family Desulfatiglandaceae; genus CAZQAA01. The sequence goes on from CAZQAA010000088.1 coordinate 3,224, forward strand.
GGAACCAATAATGGGTTTGATCCCCGCCCTTGCGGCCTTATCATAAAACTCCACCGCACCGAACATGTTGCCGTGGTCTGTTATGGCAACGGCATCCATACCCAGTTCCCCAGCCCTAGCCAGCATACGGTCAATACGAATGGCCCCGTCTAAGAGACTGTATTCCGTGTGCACATGCAGGTGGACAAAAGAAGGTTTATTCTGCATTTTTCTCCCGTTGTTGAAAGTGTATACTGGATTATGATACGGTAAAGGAAAGAGTTCATCAAGGAATTCTTTATAACCATTTTTTCCGGATATTAAGCTTTGAACAGGATCAAAGACGCAAACATACTGATAATTGCCGAACATAACATGACATGCAGTCTGATCTTCCAGCTTTTTCAGGAAAAGGGGATTAAACCCCAGCATACCTCTACAGAAACGGATGCCCTTAGGCTCTTTAAAAGGACAAGGTTTGATCTGGTTATTATTGATAACATGCTACCCCTTGATTCATCAGGGATGATTTCGAGAATCAAAGGCATGAAGAGTGATATCCCTGTCCTCTTGATCAATGCAGATGATGGTGAAAAGGGATCAGCTGATCTACATAGTCCACGGGCGGATGTAAAGGTCACGAGGCCCTTAAAGATAGACACACTACTACCATTGGCTTCACAGATCATCTCTCACAAGAAAAAAAGAAATAAACCGTGATGGCTATGTCAGCTATGAATTTTGATCCCCCGCTTGCCGACAGGATGAGGCCAAAGAATTTCGAGGATCTCGTGGGGCAGGATCATATCACAGGCCCGAACCGTCCCTTGTCCAGGGCCATCCGCAGCGGCCGTATGTTTTCGGTCATTTTCTGGGGACCCCCCGGTTCCGGTAAGACCACCCTGGCAAGACTAATAGGCGAACACACAAAACTCCCCTTTAGCGCCTTTTCCGCGGTAAGTTCCGGAGTAAAAGAACTCAAACAGGTCATTGAACAGGCAAGGCAGGCAAGAAAACTGTACGGCAAGCCGAGCATACTGTTTGTGGATGAGATCCACAGGTTCAACAAGGCCCAGCAGGACGCCTTTCTCCCCCACATTGAAAGCGGTCTTATTATCCTGATCGGGGCGACCACACAAAACCCTTCATTTGAAATCATACCCCCGCTAATCTCGCGAACAAGGATCATGCTACTGAATCCTTTGGATGAAAAGGATATTAGCAATATATTGCTGCGCGCCATTAAGGACAAAAACACAGGACTGGGGATGCTCCATGTACAGCTAATGCCTGATGCCCTGAAATACCTAGTGGAGCTTGCCCATGGGGATGCACGCGTGGCCCTAAACAACCTGGAAGCCTCTGTATTCTACGCCCTTGACGGCCAAGACGATGCAGGGGTCCGAGTGACCCTGAACGATGTTGAAAGATCAGTCGGCAAAAAGGCCCTGCCCTATGACAAGGATGGAGAAGAGCATTACAACATAATCTCGGCATTTCACAAGAGCCTACGGGGTAGTGATGTGCAGGCATCCCTCTACTGGCTTTACAGGATGCTCATGGCAGGGGAAGATCCGCTTTTTATATGCAGGAGGATGATCAGGTTTGCCTCTGAAGACGTGGGCCTGGCCGATCCTCATGCCTTGCAGGTGGCCCTTGCTGCCTTTGAGGCCTGGCAGAAAGTTGGCCCGCCGGAAGGAGAATTGGCCCTTGCCGAGGCGGCCGTCTACCTGGCATCAGTTCCAAAGAGCAATGCGCTTTATCTGGCGGAAAAATCTGTCAAACAGGAGATCAAAAGATCAGGCGCCCTGCCCGTCCCAATGCATATCCGAAATGCCCCTACTACCTTAATGAAAAACATGGGTTATGGCAAAGGATACCGGTATCCTCACAACTATCCTGGTGCAAAGGTTGAACAGGAGTACTTACCGGACAAGGTAAAAAACCGTATCTTTTATAAACCAACAGACAGGGGATTTGAGAAAGAGATAAGAAGGAAAACAGGCCAAGAGGAAAACGACCGGGCATGAAATCAAATATGGCAATGTGGAAATTCTAATCTCTATAAAATAAATAAGAATCAACTAGTTATAAGCAAGCATATATGGTATGCCGTACGAAAATCTCGCTAATCGATCTGGCTGTACATAATGCACCAAGAGCCTCATAGATTGTAAAAAGGGGCTGTTTTTTATGACAGAACCCAAACAACCGGCTTGACCTTCCTATGGCTATCAGGTATTTAACCGGAATTTAGATTAGGATAGTGAATAGCAGACATTCACTATATTCAAAAACATATTCAAAAATATTCAATATTGAGGGTGGTTTACTGGTATCAGGTATGCATGTAGATTTGCTGACAACAGTATTTTGGCATTGATTCAAGATCGATCACATATTATTGAGGTAAACAGACCATGGAGCCATTAACTTCAGAAATAATTCTGGTAATTTTTATGATCGCCGTAGCGGTATTCCTTTTTATCGTGGAGTGGGTACGGGTAGATGTGGTAGCCATAATTATGATGGTAGCATTGCCGCTGTTACATCTTGTCACACCCAAAGAGGCGTTTATCGGGCTGAGCAGTAATGCCGTAGTATCCATTATTGCAGTAATTATAATAGGTGCAGGATTGGATAAAACAGGCCTTATAAACCGCTTGGTTGGGCCAATTGTCCGCGTTGCAGGAAAAAGCCAGTCTCGTGTCGTTATTGCCATTTCACTTACGGTTGCGGGAATATCCAGTTTTATGCAGAACATAGGGGCTGCCGCTCTTTTTCTGCCTGCGATACAGCGTATAAGCAAATCCCTCAAGATTCCTATCAGCAGGCTTTTAATGCCCATTGGATTTTCAGCAATATTAGGAGGCACGATTACCCTGGTTGGATGTAGCCCCCTAATTCTCCTGAATGATCTTCTAGCACCTTTTCATCTAAAGCCGTTTGGTTTGTTTGATGTTACACCCATCGGTTTAGCACTCGTGGCCAGTGGGATTGCGTGTTTTGTCCTGTTTGGCCGCTTTATTCTGCCCAAGGGTACTACAGATACCGAGGAAGAAACCACTTCATCCCAAGAACCTTACTCCATGCAAGTAATGGGAAACGCATATGAATTGCATACTCCTCCAGATTTTGATCATTATCGTGATCCTGTAAGGGTGGAAGATCTAAAACGTCACTACTTAGTAAATATAGTCGCCATAACAGAGCCTCCAGATTTTAAGGTGATTTCGCCCGGGCCAGATATGCAAGTCCTTTCCGATGTGGATATTGCAGTATATGGTCAGGAAAAGGATGTCAAACGTATGGCAGAAAGCGAGGGTATGATATTGAAAGATCAACTGGAGGTTTTCAAAAATGATCTTTCAGATGATGCCTCCGGGACAGTAGAGGCGGTTGTGGCTCCTCGTTCATCTCTGATAGGAAAAACACTAAATCAGGTTAATCTGCAAGACAGATTCCGTGTTACCCCCTTGGCTATTTATCGTCAGGATGAAATTTACCGGGCAGAGACAGCCGACATGGTCTTGGAGGTAGGGGACGCTATAGTCCTTTACGGGACATGGCGTCGTCTCAAGACATTACAGGAAGAAAAAATACTCCTGTTTACAACGCCTGTGGATATGGAACTTATGCGCCCTGAAAAGGCCATGTTTGCCGGTCTTTGGCTCGCTGTAGCGCTGTCAATGATTATGATATTCAAAATTCAACTCTCTGTCAGCCTCATGACTGGCGCCTTAGGTATGATAATCACACGTGTCCTGAGCATAGACGAAGCATATCAGTCCGTAGACTGGCGTACCATATTCCTGCTTGCAGGGCTGATACCGCTTGGGATTGCCACTGAAAAAACAGGGGCCGCTTCATGGATTGCCCATACTATATTAAACGCTATAGGGACGGTTGAACCTATTGTTCTTTTAACGGTGATCGGCATATTGTCAACGGTGTTCACTTTGGTTATATCCAATGTGGGTGCCACGGTACTCCTTGTCCCCCTGGTTGTTAACATGGCTATTGCAGCTCATGCAGACCCACGAATGGCAGCTCTGGTGGTAGGCCTTGCTACCAGTAACTCCTTTATGCTTCCAACTCATCAAGTCAACGCCCTTTATATGGGTCCTGGCAGATATAGGAGTGTAGATTTCATGAAAGCAGGGCTTGTTATAAGTATAGTGTTCATTGTGGTTATGATAGGTATGATTTATTTCATCTATGGGGTTTAGATGCAAGGAGGTCAAATATGGCGATAATAACCATATCACGCGGTTCATACAGCAAAGGAAAAGAAGTCGCAGAAATGGTGGCAGATCAATTGGGATATAACTGCATAAGCAGGGAAGTCCTTCTGGATGCCAGTGAACACTTCAACATTCCTGAAATAAAACTTGTGCACGCTATACACGATGCACCATCCATCCTGGACCGCTTTAATCGCAATAGAGAAGTTTTCATTGCCTATATAAGGAGTACTCTTGTCCAACGCGTAAAAAATGACAACGTAGTGTACCACGGCTTGGCAGGACATTTATT
>CAZQAA010000089.1:0-11436 GCA_964591255.1 uncultured Desulfobacterales bacterium
TACTGTTATTGTTATAAGTTGTTCGTATTTTACCGCTATTTTCTATTTTGCCCGGATTTTCCTGGTTTTCCCATAATATTTCGAGATGGTACGTAAGAAAATAACCGAAGTTTTTTTCAAACCAAGGTGGCTTTGGAGCAAAAGAACCTGAAAAAGTGAATCCGATCCGAAAGTGGATATCCGTATGTTCCTCTTTACCAGAAAAATGATACGGCAGAGAATCGAGGAAAATCTTGACAGTGCTTTTTCTCCTTACATCGATCCCGAATATCCCCCCATGGAGATTTCTGTGGTGAAGAATGTCGATGTAACTCATCTTTACGCTTTGCAGGATAGCAAAGATTTCATTTATCGTTCATTTCAGGGCATCATGGGACGCGACCCCAGCAGAGAAGAAGTGGAAGGTTGGAAAAATATGCTCCAACAGGGTGTTCCCAAAGCACTTCTTATTTATCTTTTGACCCTTTCAGATGAAGCTCAGACGCAAAATGATGAATACTACGGCCTTGTATCACCAACTCCGCTCCACGAACTCCTGTCTCTCAAGGGAGTGGCATTGGTAAGAAGTGCGTATAAGAGCATTCTGTGGAGGGAACCTGATTTCGAGGGATTGATTGCGCACCTTGCGATGCTTTGTACAGGTGGTGATAGTGTGTCTCTTTTGCGAGGACTTGCTCAGTCAGAGGAGGCCAAGAAATTGCCCTATGTCTGGTCGGAGCTTGAAGCCTTGTTGAGCAAAGAAGAGAAGTGGCCCAGAAAGATAGGGCGAAAGATGAGGAGAGCTATCCGGCGGGTCACAGGAAGGGTATTCTTTACGCGTAATCTTCTCAAATATCTCATTTCGGACATTCATAATTTGGCAAAAATCTATGAAGATTCAATTTTTTCCCGGAACAGGATCGAGTGGCAAGGAAGGATTGAAGCACGAATAGCTGAGGTAATCGAGGAGAGTAGAGATGGGAGGGAAGGCATAAAGGCGGCCATTGCTGATGCGATAGAGAAGAGCGAGGAGCAATTCAGAGGTTTTGTTCAGGAACGTCTTCTGGATCAGCAGCGGGTGTTCGAGGAGAGGCAAGGAAGGATTGAATCGCGTATAGATGAGGTGATCGAGGCGGGGAGGGAGGCGGCAGAAAAGGCAAGGGATGAGATTGGCCACGCCATTTTGAGTAGCCGGGAGGGCATTAAGGATTCCATACGTCCCCCTGTCATTCGATCCAACAACCTCATGATGACCCGCGTTCACGGCTTTGTCATAGGATTTCCTGCCGATGATTGGCGACTTGCAGCGCATTTGACCTTTTACGGACCGTACGAAAAGGGATCTATCCGGGCATTTCAGAAGCGGGTACGGGAAGGAATGGTTGTCATTGACATCGGGGCAAATATTGGGATTTACTCCATGATTGCAGGATCTATAGTAGGAGAATCCGGTCAGGTTTTCAGCTTTGAACCTACGCCGGAGATATATGATATTCTCAATAGAAATTTAATACTAAATGATATTGTCCGGAGGGTGAAAACCTTTCCATACGCCTTGAGTGATAATCCCGGAAAGGCCGAGTTCGGAATTTTTCCGACCTGTGGACATAATTCTTTCTATTTTGGAAGTGAGGTAAAGAAGATCATTGAAGTGGAAACAACCACTCTTGATATCTGTTTGAAGGATATCAGGAAAGTGGATGTCGTTAAAATTGACGCAGAAGGAGCGGAACCCCTGATATTGAAAGGAATGACACGGATAGTGGATGAAAATACAGATATCTCCATCTTTCTGGAATTTGCGCCTTCTCTCTTGCTCAGGGCGGGAATTCGTCCTGAAGATTTTCTGGATATGATTCAATCTCTCGGTTTTGGATGGCACGCGATTGAGGAAACTTCCGGTGAATTTTTGCCGGTATCCAGAAAAGAGCTTATTGGTTGTTTCTCGTGTAATCTTTTGCTTGAGCGGAATCATATAGCAGGTAGTGTATGGCGGAAAAAGTCGTAGTGCTTGGTACGGGTGGACATGCAAAGGTAATCGTCGATATCCTGGAACAGGACGGGGAGGTTGAAGTTGCCGGTTTTACCAGTCATGATATGGAGACTGATTCTCTTTTCGGCTATCCTGTTTTCGGTAACGATAGGGTGTTACCGGAATTGTTCAGGCAAGGTATTCGTTTTGCCTTCATCGCTGTCGGAGATAATCGAATCCGTGCCAGCCTTTTCAGAGAAGTGACCTCTTTCGGCTTTTCTCTTGTTAATGCTATAAGCCCTAAAGTAACTATATCCCGGAGAGCGACGTTGGGCGTTGGTATAGCTGTCATGCCCGGTGCAATCATAAATGCAGACAGCAAGGTTGGAGATGGTGTTATCGTAAATACAGGCGCAACTGTTGATCACGATAGTAAAATTGGTCACTTTTCCCATCTGGCCCCGGGAGCTCATCTGGGTGGTAACGTCAGTGTTGGTGAAGGAACTTTGCTGGGAATCGGATGCAGTATCATCCCGGAGATAAGTATTGGCAACTGGGTTGTTGTTGGAGCTGGAAGTGTAGTGAACCGTGATGTGCCTTCAAACGTGATTGCTACAGGCGTTCCTGCGAGAATACAAGAAAAAATCGAGGTGAGATAAGATGAAAAAACGTATTGCTGTTGCTGCCCCTGTTTTTTTGGGAAATGAGGCGATGTATGTTCGTGAATGTCTTGAAACCGGATGGATTTCTTCAAACGGCAAGTTCATTGAAAAATTTGAGACGTGTTTTCGTGAATACTGCGGAGTCAGCCATGCGATAAGCTGCTGCAATGGAACGGCCGCATTGCATCTTGCTCTACTTGCGCTAGGGGTGGGGCCTGGTGATGAAGTGATTGTGCCTACGCTCACATATATCGCATCGGCCAATGCTGTGGTATATTGCGGGGGACGGCCTGTGTTCGTTGATTCAGAGCCGAGAACAATGAATCTGGATCCCCGTCTTATTGAAAGGAGCATTACAGAAAAGACAAAAGGTATAGTTGTGGTCCATCTCTTTGGTCATATGGCGGACATGGAACCCATTATGGAGATTGCAAAAAAACATGATCTCTTTATTGTGGAAGACGCTGCAGAAGCCATTGGTGCCCAATACAAGGGAGCAAAAGCGGGAACCCTCGGCGATATTGCCACATTCAGCTTTTATGGAAACAAGATAATCAGCACCGGCGAAGGCGGGATGGCCATAACTGAACGTTCGGATCTGGCCGAAAAGATGCGTCTTTTCCGGGGGCAAGGAATGTCCACCCAGAAACGCTATTGGTTTAATGTGGTGGGGTTTAACTACCGGATGACGAATATTGAGGCGGCGATCGGCCTTGGCCAACTGGAGGAAATCGAACAACATCTAAACTACCGGAGGCGTTTGGCGAAATGGTACGATGCACATCTATCCGGCCTGGGCGATTTTTTAGAACTGCCGGTTGAGGAAAAATGGGCCCATCACTCATATTGGATGTATACAGTGCTATTGAAGGAGTCAGTTTCGATTTCAAGAGACAGTTTCATGAAGGAGCTGTCCAGGAAGGGTATAGAAACCAGGCCGGTATTTTATCCCATGCATACGATGCCGCCTTATGCAATATCCGGGACGAGATTTCCAATCGCTGAACATTTGGCAAAGTACGGTGTGACGCTACCAACCCATGCCATGTTGACTGAGGATGATGTTGAGTTCATTGCAGAAGCAATGCGCAAAACATTGAAAGAGTAAGTGAGAGATGTCTCCCTTATCGTCTCGGTTAGGAGGGAGTGTTTCAACAGCAGGCAATGGTGAATGACTGATGAGAAATTCAGTAGTTAACAGATCGGCTTTATTTCCATGAGCGCAATACAAGCAGTTGATGTTACCAAGATTTACAAGATATACAAGCATCCACGGGATCGTCTACGGGAGATAGTCCATCCATTTGGAAAATCGTACCATGAGGTCCATTATGCTCTCAAAGGAGTTTCCTTAGAAATAAAGAAAGGGGAAGTGGTTGGAATTGTGGGGAGAAATGGTGCCGGCAAGTCTACTCTCCTGAAAATTCTGGCAGGGGTCCTTCAGGCAACATCAGGCAGTGTTGTTACCCATGGCAAGGTTTTATCCATACTTGATCTGGGAATTGGGTTTCATCCTGAACTCAGCGGAAGGCAAAATATATTTTCGTTCGGGGCATTAAATGGTTATTCCAAGAAAGAAATGCAGGAAAAACTGGATGACATACTCAAATTTGCTGAAATCGGGGACTATATTGATCAACCGATTAAGAATTATTCCAGCGGGATGTATGCCAGGCTGGCCTTTTCCGCGGCAATAAACAGCGATCCCCGGATCCTGATAATAGATGAAATCCTGGCGGTCGGGGATATCTTTTTCCAGGCAAAATGTATGGCAAAGATGAAAGAATTAATGGATGGCGGAGTCACTATAGTTTTTGTGAGTCACGATGTTGAAATGATCAAGGGGCTTTGCGAAAGAGTGGTGTGGCTCGATAAAGGATCTGTAGTTGTGGAGGGAGAAAGCTCGGAAGTGATGACACAGTATACAAAATCCTTTGTTGAAAACATAAATACCGGATACGGCAGTGATCTCTCACAACGGACCAATACTGACCCGGAGGATCTGAAAAAATTTGAGGATCATGAATTTTCAGATAAATTTGCCGGATTTCGTACAGGCACCAAAGATGCAATATTTAAACACATAGAGTTTTTGGATCCGTCCGGAAACAGGCTGGACAATGATTTGCCATATAATCAGGAAATCATCATCAACGCATATGTGGAAGTTATGAAACCCTGCAGAAATGTTGCGGTGGTTTATCATATCCTAAATAGGCAAAGGCAATACATTCTGGGTGATGATACATTTCTTTCCCAGGCCGGTCTATATGAGAAGAGATGGAAAAAAGGAGATCGGTTTGTCGTTACATTTCGGGCAAAGCTCCCTCTGATAACGGGGAGTTATAGCATTTCCATGATGATTTCTCATTTCTCAGATACAAAAACTTTTTCAGACGCCGTTTTTTTTGATTGGATAGAAAATGTATTCGTCTTCAGTATGAAGAAACGGTTACCTTATCAAGTTTTCGACTATGTATATATCGAGGGAAACGATGTCTATTATAAAGAGATAGATGCAGGATGATATGCCGGGATTCGAAAAAGCAGCCCGTTTTTGATGCTCAGGGCAAAAGGGCCGGCAGATAGATAATGGTGAGGTTCGTGGCAGTATCAGGCAAAAAAAACAGGAGACATGAGTGCGAGTCCTTATAGCAAGTACCATTGTGCCTTTTGTGGAGGGTGGAGGCTCCTTTATTGTTGACTGGCTTGAGAAAGCCATGAAGGAATATGGCTATGAAACCGAAGTGTTGAAGATTCCGTTTCACTCGCATTACAGGCTGATTTTGCAGCAAATGGTGGCGCTGCGATTATTCGATATACAGGGGAGGGTTGATCGGTTGATTGCCATAAGGACCCCCAGTTATATTATCCCGCACTCTAATAAAGTGCTCTGGTTTATTCATCATCACAGGGGGGCGTACGATTTATGGGGAACAGACCTGCAGGACATTCCGAACACAAGGGAAGGGAGGAAGTTGAGGGACTCAATTGTTGCAGCGGATAACGCGGCTTTCAGAGAGGCAACCAGGATATTTGCAAATTCTAAAATTGTGGCTCAAAGGCTCAGAAAATACAACCATGTGGAGGCAGAAGTGCTATATCCGCCGCTGCTGCATCACGAGGAATTCCATTGCGAAAGTTATGGTGACTATTTGTTTTTTCCCAGCAGGCTGGCCTCCAATAAAAGACAATTACTGGCCATCCGGGCAATGAGATATACGAAATCGAATGTGAGACTTATTATTGCCGGTAAACCTGATTCCCCTAAGGATCTGGACCGCCTGATATCTGCAATAAAAAAATACCAGTTAGACAAAAAGGTGGAACTTATAGGCAGATGGATATCCAGAGAAACAAAAATCAAGCTCTTTGCAAATTCATTGGCATGTGTATTCGTGCCATTTTTTGAGGATTCGTATGGCTATGTGTCACTGGAGTCATTTTACTCAAAAAAGGCCGTTATTACCTGTTCCGACTCCGGCGGGCCATTAGAATTGATTGAAGACTGCGTAAACGGCCTTATTTCCGACCCTGAACCGAGGGCAATAGCCGAGGCCTTTGACAAGATCTACTTTGATAAACAGGGGGCAGCAAGAATGGGACAAAAAGGACATGACAGGGTATTATCCTTGGGTCTTGACTGGAATGATATTGTGAGGAAGCTAACAAGTTGAAGATAGCAATAGTCAATAACTATGTTCCCTTTATCTATGGAGGAGCCGAGTTTCTGGCGGACAGTCTGAAGGGAAAAATCATAGAATATGGCCACGAGGCTATCGTTGTCAAGATCCCCTTTTATTGGGAGCCGCCGTCAAGAATTCTGGAGCACATGCTGGCGGCAAGGCTGATAAAACTGCACGGGATCGACAGGGTCATTGCCCTAAAGTTTCCTGCCTACTTCATAGATCATCCAAACAAAGTTTTATGGCTTCTGCACCAATTCAGACAGGCATACGACCTGTGGGAGACACCATACCAAGGGATTCCTCCGACGCCGGAGGGAAAACGCATAAGGGAACTCATTGTTCAAAACGACAATAGATATCTGGGGCAGGCCAGGAAGATTTACACGAACTCCAGGGTGGTTTCTGAACGGCTGAAAAGATACAACGGAATTGATTCCGAAGTCCTGTATCCTCCGCTCATGGAAGCTGAAAGGTTTTTTTGCAAAACATACGGGAACTATTTCTTTTATCCCAGCAGATTAAGTCACGGCAAAAGGCAACATCTCGCTATTGAAAGCATGAGATATGTAAGATCCAATGTGAAACTGGTCATTGCCGGAAACCCTGATACCGACAAAGACGCCGATTTATTGAACTCAATGGTCGAAAAATACAAGCTGAGAGACAGGGTAACCATTATCGACCAATACATATCCCAGGAGCGAAAAGCAGACCTCTTTGCCAGTGCTCTCGGATGCATCTATATTCCGTACGATGAAGACTCGTATGGATATGTTACACTCGAGGCATATCACGCCAGGAAACCGGTAATCACATGTTCTGATTCGGGAGGAACGGATGTTGTGGTATTGGATGGAAAAACAGGTTTTATGGTGCCGCCTGATCCGAAGGCCATAGCCAGAGCTATGGATACTTTATTTGCCCGGCCGGGATTGGCAGAGAAAATGGGAACAGCAGGTCTCGAACATATTCATTCACTGGGAATAAACTGGCACAACGTGATAGAAAGCCTGATAAAATGAAAATTGCGTGGTTTACTCCATTTTCAAAGAAAAGTGCCATAGGCAAGTATAGCCAGATCGCAACAGATGAGCTTTCCAGAAACTGCCATGTAGATCTCTGGATTTCCGAGCGAGATGACTTGCTCCCTGCAAAGGCAAATATTTTCCATTTTGATGCCGGGGAAGATTTGACAGAAAAACTCCGGGACTATGATCTGGCAGTTTATAATTTGGGAGATTTTCTCCCGTATCATAAAGATATTTATGAAGTATCAAAGAGAGTTAAAGGGGTTGTAATTTTGCATGATTTTGTCATGCATCATTTTTTTTATGGATACTATATTGAACATCTGAAAAGGAAAGATTTGTATCGCTGTTCATTGGAAAGGCTTTATGGAAAGAATGGTGTCCGAATGGCAGAAGGTGTCCTCTCAGGAAAAACAGGATCAGATCAATTTCATGAATTCCCTTTTTTTGAGCAGGCTATTTCAGGTGCATTTGGAGTTATAGCTCATTCTCACTTCCTGAACGCGAAGGTGGCAGAGAGCTTTTCAGGGCCGGTGGAGACCATATATTTTCCTTTCAGGGAAAGTGCCTTTTCCGGGAAAAGGAGAAGGAAAATTCCCATTCATATATCTGAGGATAAGCTTCTCGCAATTACAGTTGGAAATGTCAATCCGAACAAGAGAGTCCATAAAGTAGTGGAAGTGATAGGTAAGAATAAGGAATTGCAGGAAAAATTTCAATATTTGGTCATCGGATCTGATGCCCACAAACCGTATATTTCAAGGATTCAGGCGATTATAGACAAATATGGTATCAAGAAAAGTGTCAGAATTCTTGGGTACCAGGAAGAAAAGGTGCTGAATGCATATATGGAACGTGCTGATATAGTCATCAACCTGAGGCATCCGGTTATGGAGGGAGCTTCCTGGTCACTCCTTGAACAGTTGTTTTGGGGTAAAGCCATTATTGTTACGGACGGTGGCTTTTACGGGGAGATTCCAGGAAATTGCGTCATTAAAATATCTCCCAAAAAGGAAGAAAAGGATCTCTATGCTGCGTTGAAGAGGCTGGCTGACAATGAGCAATTAAGAAACCGTATGGGGACAGATGCCAGGCGATATGCTAAAAAGAATTTTTGTCCTGAAGAATATTGCCGGAAGTTTATATCCTTTGCAGAAACTATTATTCACCATAAACCTGTTTTTCAATTGATCGACAAGGTGAGTTCCGTACTCCGATATATGCAAGTTGACAAAAAAGACAGATCTCTCGATAAAATAACCAATGAAATATATATGCTCAGTCATGATAAAATAGGGCAATAATATTGACGTGATCACTGACTTCTGGCTTCGTGATGGGCAGACCGGTATTTTTTTGAGGAAGAAGCATCTGCTTTGCTAATGAGATTTTACCAGCCATGAAAATTTGGGTTGATGCGCGACCGCTCAGTTATCAGCTAACGGGTATAGGTATTTATCTGCGATGCCTGCTTGATGAGATCCAGGAGTTGGATTCAAAAAATTACTATTGTCTGATTTCAAGTGCGCCAATCAACTATGAGATCAGGAATCCAAAATGGTCCAAGATCGAAAGCAGGGTGAGAGGGAAGTTGATAAACCCTCTCTGGTTTCAACTGGTGGTCCCCTTAATTGCAGCAAGAGATAAGATAGACCTGTTTTGGGGCCCCCGGCACCAGGTCCCAATATTTTTGCCTTATAGAATACTGACAGTCCTGACTGTGCATGACATCGTCCATCGCCTCTATCCGGAGACTATGGCTTTCCCCAACTTATTGTCAGAAAGGCTCTTTTTTCACCTGTCTCTGGCAAGATCCAGGATGATCATTGTTGACTCTCGATCCACAGCTTTCGACATCCAAAGATATTACAGCATCCCCCCGGAAAGAGTGGAAACTATCCATCCCGGAACTCCACCGCTGCCAGGTCTTTCCGGCAAAGATGGTATAGGTTTTTCTCTACCATCAAGATACTTTTTGTTTGTGGGGACGCTCGATCCAAGAAAAAACATCGAGTCTCTCCTGACTGCTTTTGAAATGGTCAGGCCGGAAAAAAACGGAGTGCATTTGCTTGTTGTGGGCGGCAAGGGGTGGAAAAACAGCTCCTTTTATAAGCGAATCAGATCTCATCCATTTAAAGAATATGTGCATTTGACCGGATATGTCCCCCGGGAATATTTAAAGTCTCTTTACGAAAATGCCTTGTGCCTCCTTTTTCCCTCGCTATACGAGGGATTCGGGTTTCCCATTCTTGAAGCAATGTCCTGCGGAACGCCAGTCATCACTTCTAATACATCTTCCATGCCCGAAGTAGCGGGAAATGCGGCGTTGTTCGTAGATCCCCCAGACACAGTCGCCTTGGCAGAGGCCATGCAAGACATAATGAAACGCGAAGGACTCAGGAATGAGCTGGCTGCAAAAGGCCTTGTGAGAGCAAAGACCTTTTTATGGCGAAAAAGTGCTGAAAAAACAATGGAGGTTTTTGAAAAGGTATTGAAACAATGAAGGTCTTACATGTCTACAAGGACTACTATCCTCGAAAGTGGCCTTTGCAGACATGTGACGCGAGAGGGAGAGGTTGAAATCAAAAATAATCTTCCTGTTATCACATATAGATTTCTGATTAAATAAATCTTGAACTGGCTGGCAGCTCAAGGATTTGTGTCCCATTATCCATTAAGCATTAAGGAGGAGATCCTCCGTTTCGCAAGTCAGAATCCACCATCATGCCTACCAGATCATCAAACTTTACACTGGGTTCCCATTCAAGTTTAATCTTGCCTTTACTATAGTCTCCCATAAGTAATTGAACTTCTGCAGGTCTAAACAGTCTTTCATCAATGACTACATGTTTTTCCCAGTCAAGATCTGCATGGGCAAAGGCCTTTTTAACAAATTCTTCTACCGTGTGGGTTTCATTGGTGGCGATTACATAATCATCAGGCTCATCCTGTTGAAGCATAAGCCACATTGCTCTAACATAGTCACCCGCGAACCCCCAGTCTCTGCATGCCTCCAGGTTTCCCAGTCTCAATTCGTTTTCCAGGCCGAGTTTGATCTTGGCCACGGCACTGCTTATTTTTCTTGTGACAAATTCAAAACCACGCCGGGGTGATTCGTGATTGAACAGTATGCCGCTGCAGGCAAACAGCTTATAAGAATCCCTATAATTTCTCGTCAAATCAAAGCCTGCGACCTTTGAGATGCCATAGGGAGAACGAGGATAAAACGGGGTCTCCTCATTCTGGGGTGTTTCTTTGACCTTCCCGAACATTTCGCTCGATGCTGCAAAATAGAACCTGCATTTTGGTGCCCTTTCCTTGATGGCGGACAGAATAAAGAGAGTACCATTAATATTCGTATCAATGGTAGAAAAGGCGTCTTCGAAAGAGTAACTGACAAAACTCTGGGCAGCCAAATGATAACACTCATCCGGCTGCACTGTTTCCACTACATGGAAGACGCTGGCATAACTTTCCAAACAAGCTGGATGCAATGTGATCTTGTCAAGTATATGCCTTATTCGCCACAACCTGTGCCGGATATCTTCGAGTGCCACTCTGCGAACAATACCGTGGACATCATAGCCTTTGCTCAACAGGAGTTCGGCTAAATAAGATCCATCCTGACCAGTTATCCCCGTAATCAAAGCAACTTTTTTCATTGCATTTCCCTTTCTAACGTTAAAATTTCAAGGAAACCCTGAATAAATATCAGGTGGCTTGCAAAATTCAATGCCCTTTTAGCTTATTCTCGTTGTTTCCGCAACAAAAAATGGTGATATTCATGAGATTCTTAAAATAATAAAGAGATGGTCTGGAAGACACACTTTCATATGTGCATAATAGGGTGGATGTTTTTTGGGTAATTGCGAAATCGCTGGGCCGGCATCAGTTTTTTTGTGGTTCGCTTGTGGTCCTGCTCTACGATTGATTCATCATACAGTCCCCACATTCTGCGGTTGTCTGTCTGTTGACATCCAGGCCTGTTTTGGCTATATTGCACCCATAAAGAACGGCTTATTATCATTTTTACTCAACTTTGGTCAGGTGGGCCTGGGGGATAATCACGCTTCCATTTTCCGTGTCATCCTGGACAGGGTTGAACA
>CAZQAA010000090.1:0-3069 GCA_964591255.1 uncultured Desulfobacterales bacterium
GTGTGGAGGCAAAATTCCTGAAAGAGGAAAATGAAAGGCTTAACAAAAAATTGACTGATATCAATGCTAAATGGGTGGCGTCTGCCCGCAGAGAACAGGATCTGGACAAGCGGCTGAAAGAGAACGAGGCGGTTCTCCAAACACTCCGAGATGACTATGAAACTCTGAAACATGAATCGGCTGATTTTTTAAAATTAAAGATGGAGTATGAAAGTACACAGTCCAAACTACAAGATTGTCAAAATAGGCTTGAGAGTATGACAAAAAAAAATAAGGATCTGATGAATTCGCAAAGACATAAATGGTTCGGGATAGGAGCGCTGGTTCTTTTGACCGGCCTCGTGATCGGGCTTTATTTTGGCAGACAACAGAAAAAGAGAAGAGCGTCATTATATTATTGATTTTTGACAACAGGGGGATGTGAGAGGAGATGGATTATAAGAATATCCTTTTGGAATTTCAGCTGGGAGGAAAGATCGCGGTCATAAAATTCAACAGGCCCAAGGCCCTGAATGCAATAAACCAGCCCCTCTTGATGGAGCTAACTCATGCGCTGAACAGGATTGAATCAGAAAATGTGGCACGGGTACTTGTTATCACAGGAGAGGGTAAGGCTTTTGTGGCGGGCGCGGATATTGCCTATCTGTCAACTCTTTCCCCGCTTGAGGCAAGGAGGTTCGTGCGTGACGGGCAGGAATTGTTTTTTCGTCTGGAACGACTTCCCATCCCTGTGATAGCATGTGTAAATGGTTTTGCCCTTGGCGGCGGAGCAGAAATTGCCATGGCCTGTGATTTTATATATTCATCGGAAAGGGCCAGATTCGGTCAGCCTGAGATCAATCTTGGAATCATGCCGGGTTTCGGAGGGACGCAGAGACTTCCAAGGCTGGTGGGCAAGACCGTTGCTAAAGAGCTGTGTATGACCGGCAGGGCCATTGACGCACAAGAGGCAAAGGAGATTGGTCTTGTGAATCGGGTTTTTCCCCAGGAAAGCCTGTGGGAAGAGACAATACAGGCCGCAGCCACGTTGGCATCCAAGAGCCGGACATCTTTGAGGGCGATAAAACGATGTGTTGACAGGGGGTTAGATATGGATCTGCACACAGCCTGCTATATGGAGGCCGAATCTTTCGGCATGTGTGTGGCAAGCCCGGATGCAGCAGAAGGAATGTCTGCCTTTCTGGAGAAGAGAAAGCCTGATTTCAAAGGGGATCTTATTTAATGAAAGCAATGGTCTTAAAGAATATTTCAAGTTTCACGGAGGAAAGTGCTCCCCTTGAAATCATGGATATGCCTGATCCCGTACCGGGAGAAAAAGAGATTCTGGTGCGTGTGTCAATATGCGGTGTATGCCATACCGAACTTGATGAGATAGAAGGAAGGACGCCGCCACCGCAGTTTCCCGTTGTTTTAGGCCACCAGATCGTGGGCAGGGTTGAAAAGACAGGCAGTCATGCGGAGAGATTCAGGCCGGACGACCGGGTAGGCATCGGTTGGATCTACTCGGCCTGTGGAAGATGCAATCATTGTCTGGAGGGAAACGAGAATTTATGTGAAGACTTTGTGGCCACAGGCCGGGATGTACACGGTGGCTATGCAGAGCTTGTCGTTGTATCTGAAGATTTTGCCTTCAGGATCCCTGACGTGTTTTCCGACGCAGAAGCAGCTCCCCTTTTGTGTGCAGGTGCCATAGGCTATCGCTCCCTCCGATTGACGTGTATCAAAGATGCTCAAAATTTGGGGCTGACCGGGTTTGGGGCATCCGGCCATCTGGTACTTATGATGGCAGCGCATAAATATCCTGCCTCAAAGGTTTTTGTTTTTGCAAGAAGCGCAAGGGAAAGGGATTTTGCCAGAGAACTTGGTGCATACTGGGCAGGTGATATCGGGGATACACCGCCTGAAAAGCTGGACTGTATTATCGATACGACGCCTGTCTGGAAGCCGGTTGTGGAGGCGCTAAGAAATCTTGCCCCTGGCGGCAGACTGGTGATAAATGCGATACGTAAAGAGGATATGGATAAAGATTCTCTTTTGGGAATGGATTACCCGTCCCATTTATGGTCTGAAAAGGAAATCAAGAGCGTTGCCAATGTGGCAAGACAGGATATCAGCGAATTTCTGGAACTTGCAGCCCGGATACCCATACGGCCTGAAGTCCAGGAATTCAGATTGGAAGATGCAAACAAGGCTCTTCTTGAGCTGAAAGAGCGAAAGATACGCGGAGCAAAAGTTTTAAATTTAACGGCCTCATAGAGAACCATACCTTTTTTATGAACCTGCCCTATCCTATTTGTTACACTTTCCGATCCGTTTTCCTGTAATAATTGTGGTTATATTCATGTTGCCAGTCTCAGGCCCCATTTTCGTTTTAACGGTCCCTTCAAAGGTGTCACCATGATAAGTTATCCGGCATTCGCTTTCCACTTTATGTCCCTCCTGGGTGCATTCCATCTTCCAGGCTATTGTATTTTTTGTCTGTTTCATATCTTTGATCTTGCAACCCTGTCCTACTGAATCCATGTTTGGAACACGGTCCTCGTTTGTCAGACACTCGGTCATTGTCTGAGGAGGTATGGCTACCGGCATTCCCGGCATTTTTATCTCAGACGTTATTTCATAAAGGCCTGGATTGAATTCTATAGCCCCGGAATAGATAGGACTTAATAGGATTATTAGGAGGCTTAGAAATATTTTTTTTGACATAGGCTAAAATCCCTTTCTTATCATCTGAATATCACAATATTTTCGCAAACAGGACAAAACAAAAGCCATTGACCCTATATAGGCATAGTTTGTTGTTTTTCCCTCAACCAGATCCAGATAAATCTATTTAGTCTAACCCTAAAGAGTGACTTTATACCCGAACGTATCAACTCCATAATACCTTGTCAATTTAAAATCTTAACGTAGTTGGCAGACAATCCGCTCTTTTTACAAGAGGGGTAATGGTATGCCATTTTTCTTCCATTTAGATTTTCAACAAAATGGATATAAAGTTTTTGGCATTCTTGCCGATTGCTTTAATAACCCAGCCGTTTTTTGTGAAAATGATGTTGAACGGCTCAT
>CAZQAA010000091.1:0-22540 GCA_964591255.1 uncultured Desulfobacterales bacterium
TATTATATATCTATAATACCTGTTCTATCGCCTTCCATATGTTTTCCCGGCCTGTACGTGTCTTGGCAGAGAATGTTATAGGGGGTGAGGCAGCAAACTGTTTGACTTCACGACCGATTATGTCCGCTCGTCTCCTGGCCTGTTGCCGGGGAAGCTTGTCTGTTTTTGTCAGGACGATAATGGCCTCTATCTGGTAGTGCCTGAGCCAGTTCAAAAGATCCAGATCTCCTGCGGTCGGTTCTCTCCTTATGTCCATTATCACTATTACGGCCTTCAGATTTGTCCGGCCGGACAGGTAGGTTTCCACCATCTTTTGCCAGGATTTTTTTATGGTTATGGGGACGCGGGCAAATCCGTAACCGGGCAGATCAACAAGATACAGCCGGCTATTTACAAGAAAAAAATTTATTGACTGGGTCCTTCCTGGTTTGGAACTTGTCTTGGCCATTCCTTTCCTGTTTACAAGCACGTTTATTAGGGATGATTTGCCCACATTGGATCTCCCGGCAAAGGCTATTTCAGGTTTGTCCGGAGCCGGATATTGGCCCTCATTAAAGGCGCTCGTGACAAAGGTAACATTCATTTATAATTATTGTCCCCCTTGAAAAGAGGAGAAAAGGCTTAGACTTCAGTTTGGATTTTTGGGATTTCTATTTTTCGATTATATCACCTTGTTCAAGGGATATTCTATAATTCCCTGAGCGCCTGCCCTAATCAGTTCTGGGATGAGGTCCCTCACTGTCTTTGCCTCTACAATCACCTCTATGGAGACCCAGTTAGACTTATGGAGGCCAGCAACGGTAGGGGCATTCAGACTTGGAAGTATCTTTATGACTTCATCTGTTTTCTCCTGGGATACATTCATTTTCAAGCCTACCATGTTTTCTGCCCGGAGTGCTCCCTTGAGAAGTAGCCGTATTTGCTCGATCTTGGTCCTTTTCCACCTGTCTTCGTAAGATGTTCGATTCGCGATCAGTTGGGTATTGGTCTTCATGAATTCGTATATTATTTTTAGACCATGGGCCCTTATGGTACTTTCCGTTTCTGTCACCTCCACAATGGCATCTGCCAGACCGGAAACCACTTTTGCTTCTGTGGCGCCCCATGAAAATTCCACTTCCACATCTATACCCTTTTTTTCAAAGAATCTTCTGGTAAATCGCACAAGTTCGGTGGCTATTTTTTTGCCCTGAAGATCTTCTATATGTTTGATATCTGAATCTGACTTGACGGCAAGAACCCATCGGGCAGGATTTTGGCTTACCTTTGAATATACGAGATCTTCTACCACCAACACATCGGACATGTTTTCTTCAATCCAGTCCTTGCCGGTCAGGCCCGCATCAAGAGTGCCGTTTTCCACGTATCTAGACATCTCTTGTGCACGACATATGGTACATTCAATCTCTTCATCGTTTATGTCCGGGAAATAGCTCCTTCCATTAACACTTATCTTCCATCCAGACTTTTCAAAAAGATTGAGTGTTGCATGCTGTAGACTACCTTTTGGGATACCGAGTTTAAGCCTTTTCATTTTTATATACCTTTTCGGGATCAAAAATCTTTTTTTCGGCTACAGTGAACTTGCCATCGCTGGACACTTCCTTATGAAAACAGGATTCATAGCCCAGATGGCAGGCTGCGCCACCTATCTGTTCAACCTTAAAAAGTACAGTATCATTGTCACAGTCCGCGTAAATGGCCTTGATTTTTTGGATATGACCGGATGTGCCTCCCTTATGCCAGAGTTCCTGTCTTGACCGGCTCCAGTAATGGGCCTCACCGGTCATAAGGGTTTTTTCCCATGAGTCATGATTGATGTATGCAAGCATCAGGACCTTGCCGGATCGGTAATCCTGCACAATGGCAGGAAGGAGTCCGCTCCCCTTGGAAAAATCTAATTTGATTTCAGTCATTATACAAGCTCTCCCATAATCTCCAGAAATCAGGAAGGGATTTTGCTACGCATCCCTCATTTTTAATCTTAATGCCCGGAATTTTCAACCCTGCCACAGCCATACTCATGGCTATACGATGGTCATTATGAGGGTCAATTTCCGCACCATGCATATTATGTCTCCCTCCTTCTATACCTTCTATAACCAGGCCATCCTCCTGTTCTGTTATTTTACCGCCTATTTTTTCAATTTCCTCCCTTGTAGCACTCAAACGGTCACTCTCTTTATCTCTTAGATGCGGTACATTGGCTATGACCGTCTTGCCTTTGGCAAACATGGCAACGACAGCCAGGGTAGGCACCTGATCGGGCATGTCCATCATATCAATTTCTATGGAGCTAAGCGGAGCACCTTTGACAGTAACCATTCCATGTTCTCGGTTTATATAACAGCCCATTTTTTCGAGCAGGTTCAAAAAGGCCATGTCTCCTTGATTTGAATCGGGATTGATATTTGTTGTTTTGACCGTACCCCCTGTAACCGCGGCGGCAGCCCAGAAATAGGCCGCACTGGAGACATCTCCCTCTACCGTGTATGTACATCCCCTGTAAGGCTGGGGCGATATCCTGAAAAAACGGTAGTTTTCCAAGGCACGGTAATTCATTCCAAATGCCCTCATGACATCCAGTGTAAGGCGTATGTAAGGGACAGAGACAGGTACATTTTGCACAACAATTTCCATGCCATAGGGGATGCATGGAGAAACGACCAGGAGGGAAGATATAAACTGGCTGCTTCGATCACCGGGTATGAGTATCCGTCCTCCCCTTAGAGGTCCCCGTATCATTAGGGGCGCATGCCATTGTTCACCTTCAAATTCCAACTTCACACCACTTTCTTTTAAGACTTGCAACAGATCCTCCATGGGTCTTTGTTGTAATCTGATGTCACCTGTCAGCCGTACTGCCTTTTTTGCCAAGGCTGCAACGGAAGTTAGCAAGCGCAGGGAAGTGCCGGAATTGCCCAGGAATATTTCGGCCTCAGGCTCCCTCGGCACGGGTCTTCCGTTGACCCCGCTTATTATGACGGCGTCTTCTTTTTCCTCAATGTCCACACCCAGTGCCTTCAGGCCATTAAGGGTATAAATGGTATCCTCACAGAGCAGGGCATTTTTTATTTTGCTCTGTCCAAGGGCCAGGGCCGCAATTACAAATGCCCTGTGTGTAATGCTTTTAGATCCCGGAACGGGAATCGTTGCATCTATATCCGAGCAGGGTCGTATCTCCTTCATATTTTATCCTTTTCCTTTATGTAAAAAGTCCAGTACAGTTTTTCTCATACGTTTTATCGGCGGCTCCTTGCCTGTCCAGATCATGAATTGCCTGGCTCCTTGGCGGATAAACATTTCAAGACCGCCTATGGTGATGCACCCCTTCTCTTTTGCCAGCCTGAGCAATTTTGTCTCAAGCGGGTTATAGATAACATCCATTACTATCATGCCCTTTTTGAGCATGACGCCAGGAACCAAACATGCATCCACTTTGGGAAACATCCCCACGGATGTCGTTTGGATGATAATATTGGCCCAGCCTGCCGGAAGTTTTTCTAGAGATAAAAAATCGCCATTAAGGTCTTTGGCAAGCGATTTTCCCCTCGTTTCCGTACGGTTTGCTATGATGATATCTGCCCCTTCATCCACAAGGGCAAATCCTATTGCCCTGGCTGCTCCTCCGGCCCCGATTAGAAGGACCCTCTTTCCCCTGATATCTTTGATTTTTTCCTTCAGGGCGGAAATAGCACCATATACATCAGTATTGTAGCCTGTTATACGCCCATCTATGTTCATTAGTGTATTTGCCGCCCCGATTTTTGCGGCTATGGGTTCCAGTTCATCAACACAAGCACATACTGTCTGCTTGTGAGGTATTGTGACACTCAAACCGCGGATAGAAAGCGCCTTCATTCCCCTTACTACCGCCTTTATGTCCTGCGAGGGGAAGTAGAGATATACTGCATTTATACCTACAAATCCGAATGCGTCGTTGTGCATCAGAGGACTCAGGCTGTGCCCCAGGGGATGGCCGGTTATCCCAAAGATCCGGGTATCAGGATCAATTACCATAAATTTTTCCCCATATGTGGCGTAATTCTTTGACTGTAAGCTGACCTGGAGCGGATTGCTGATCTTCCGACAATGCCGCGTAGGTCCATGGCGCGCCCATTACAGGAGACATTATCCTGCTTGGCCTGCCATACGGTCCCATGGCAAAGGATATAAGACTGTTGCCAGATTTTTTCTGAGCGTTAACCAGCGACAGAAAATTCAGATTATCATCCCAATCAGCGGCATAGCCTATCAGCTTGCCCACGTCTGCACCCGCCTCGAATATTTTTAAAACGAGCTGCTCCAAGCCGTGAAAGGAGACAGGTTCGAATAAGTGGGTTGAGATTATAATCTGTGTTTTGCCGCGGAGGGCTGTCAGATTTTTTCTAAGCCGATAGGGCATGGACAATTCAATGTCAACAAAATCGGCCCCCTTGTCAATGGCCTGTCTGAAAATTTCTGCCCGTTTTTCTTCATCCACTCTGTTTTTGCCTCCTTCTTTGTGGCTACGGCAGGTGACAACAAGCGGGCAGGGGGAATTATCAATGATGGCTGCAAGGTCAAAGGCCTCCATGGCATCCAGCCGAATCTCTAACAGATCAGTATCCACTGCCACCTGCCTCATCTTGGAGATGGCATCTTCGGTATCTTTGGCCATAATGGCCGTACAAATACGCCATAGAGATTTTTTCCCATTTTTCATAAAAAATTCCTCTATTTTAGACGACGGATAATATGAGAATGATGGTCATGTGTCAATTATTATGAAAAAATAATGTTATATTTGACTGGGAATCCGGGTTATCTCCTCATGTTTATTGTCTTTTTGCCTTATGTTATTGTCTGAAAAGCCCCAAAAAGGCATCGAGTACGATTTCAGATGAGGTCTTATGCAGACAGTCTGGGGTATCGCAATTTTCCTGTTCTGTTTCAAAGCAGGGAGTGCACTCAAGGGCGGGCCGTACGATTTCAACCTTTCTGCCTGATGGCCGCCATCGTACCGGATCTGATGGGCCGAATATGGCAAGTGTGGGTATGCCGATAAAGGCAGAAAGGTGGGTAACACCAGAGTCGTTGCCAATATACCCATGGACTGATTTCAGTAATGATAGAAGTCCCAACAGGTCACCTGTTTCGTGAATTCGAATCCTGTGCCCATATTGGTTCCTGATTATTCCTTCTATGTCGTGTTCGGCAGGACCGATAAGGAATTCGGAACAGAGTCCCCTTGCCCTGAGCATATCCTCCAATCTGAAAAAATTATCGATTGGCCAGCGTTTTCTCTTGCTTCCGGAACCAGGATGGATGAGTATTTTTCTTTGGCAACCTATCTTTTTTGTGGCATTCAGCGGCGACTGGAAATTGGCCAAATTTCGGTCATGTTCCTTGACCATTCCGCATTCTTCAAGTCGGTCCATCAGATGTTGGCTGACATGAATCCGTTTGTGTGCCTCAGGACGTGGAGGTATATGATATACATGTCCCCCCGTCACGTCTTCTATTGACTGTCGAAGTTGATCGGAAAAAGAGAAGAGGAGGATTTTCCGATGGGAGAGGAAAATATCTTTCATTTCCGGGTGGACTTTATCCGAGTAAAGCGAGGCGAAGCAGGCCCGGTCTGACGGAAACCACGTGTCCACGAGTCCTAATGCCACAGCCAGCTTACCATGGTGATCTTGACACATGATGTCTACCTTCCTGTGCATATCTCTTAACATCATGATGGCCGGTAATGTTATTACAAAGTCGCCAAGTGAACCCAGATGAACAATCAGAAGGTCTTTTTTTTTGCTATTTAGCATAGCAGTCTTTTATACATTTATTTATGTGAAAACAAGCGATAATAAAAAAACAGTGATCAGGATAAGGAGAAATGTAAGTGGCAAGAATTATGGGATCCGTCTTCTTAATGCATACAACTTAAGCCTCCTTTTCAACGGTTGTCCATAAGACCGGCAGAATCAGCACAGCTTCGTTTTAATTTGACGCTACTCAAATTTTATTTGATTGACATATAAACCGTTAAAATATATTTTCTCTTTATTTTTTGAGAAAGCAATGCCTTATCACCGTTATCTAACTCTGAACCATATCAGTGCGCTTGGACTCACTCTCACGCGGCAGTGTAATCTTGGCTGTATCTATTGTTGTTTTCCGGATAGAAAAAACCCTCCTGACAAATTAACCCTTAGTGAAATAAAATCTGTTATTCTACAGGCACGGGAAGCGGGTGCGAGACGAATTGTTATCCCAGGAGAGGGAGAACCCTTTCTTGATGAAAATATCTTTTCTGTTATCGGTTTTTCCGTTGGCCTTGGGATGAAAGTAAGAATATTTACTAATGGACTCCTTATTGACCATTCTGTGGCAAGGGATCTTTTACGTAGTGGTGTGTTTCTGACAGTAAAACTTCATGCACTTGATGCCACTACCTACGATCGGCTTGCAGGAAAAAAGAACGCTGCGGAGTGGGAATGTTGCAGCCATATGCCCCAGGGACTGGAAGGGATGAAGATACCCAAGGGCCTTTGTTGTCTTCTCGAAGCTGGCTACATGGGGTCTCGTCGGTTTCCATGGGAAGAATCGCCGCTGCAGATTGAAAGTGTGATTACCCGCCATAACATCGGTCATCTTCTCGATATTGCACGTTGTTGCAAAAAATGGGGTACGGATTTCAGAGTAGAAACACTTATACGGGCTGGAAAAGTAACGAATGAATTCTCTAAACTCTCCGTTGATCAGATGATACAGGACGCTCTGTTTAAAAAGCTGAGACAGATTCTGGGATGGCGGTTTGTTCTCATGCAAAAGATAAGATGTACTTTTGAAACCAATCCTTTCCTTGATATATCAGGCAATATTCGTCATTGTTTTGGTTTGCCTGCCGAGATAGGTAATATACGGGATGCCCCCCTACTCGAATTACATCGACGCGAGATAAATCTGAGAATAAAACAAGGTCTCATTAGCCTGCCATTTTCCTTTGGCAATAATGGATTTCGATACTGCGCTACAAGGAAATTTTTAGATGCTTTTGGCAACTCTTGATAATCATCCAGTTATCCTGGCACCGATGGCGGGAATATTGAATCAGCCGTTACGTTTGGCGTTCAGGGAATTGGGCTGGGATGTGAGTTGGATCGGTTCTGTCGATGCAGAAGCAGTTGCAGCCAAGGGTGACGGCAGGATTATCAATATGTTGGGCAAAGAAGAAATTATAGATCCTTCAGA
Organism: uncultured Desulfobacterales bacterium; assembly: GCA_964591255.1. GTDB lineage: Bacteria > Desulfobacterota > DSM-4660 > Desulfatiglandales > Desulfatiglandaceae > CAZQAA01. Next base: position 7,234 of record CAZQAA010000091.1, read on the forward strand.
AAGACCTCTTGTTATACAATTAATCGGCAATGATGCCGAGACCCTTTCCCATGCAGCATACTGTCTTGAAAATAAGGCTGATGTCTTTGATTTCAATCTTGGATGTCCCCTGCCGATAGCAACTTCAAGAGGTATAGGATCTGCACTTGTAGAGGATCCCCTAAAGATGTTGAACATCTTGAAATCGTTTATAAGGTCAACAAAAAAGCCTGTCACGGCAAAAATACGTTTGTTGTCTGTAGACCGGATAGAAAAAACGGTTGATTTAGCCAAAAGGATCGAGGATATCGGTATATCAGGATTAATTATTCATGCCAGGACACCACAGCAAAGATTTTCTGGCCCAGTAAACTGGGAAGCTATATACAGGATAAAAAAGAAGCTTTCTGTCCCGGTAATTGCTTCAGGCGGAATTAAAACCGTAATGGACATTTTTGCCATTCGGGAGCATAGCCATATAGACAGTGTCATGGTAGGGACAGGCGCTATCCGTAATCCCTTCCTTGTCAGGGAATATAGGGCATATATAACGGACCTTGTCTCCCATAGTAATAACGGAGTAGAAAATATTTTTGACTTTGCGTCTTTGTATGTGCAATTTGCTTGTGGAAAAAGAGGTAACACATCGTCATTTATTAAAAGATTTTCCAAGTATGTCCAGTATGTTATGTTGCGTTTACGACTGGCCCATTTTATTAAGAGAACTCAAGTTGCATAATTTTGCTAATTCCATAAAAATGGAGATGAAGGTTTCTATGTAAACATTTGTTTGAGTAAGTTGTTTTTGCTGCTGATAAAAAATCAAAGAACTGGAACGATTTAATATCAACTGTCTTGATGAATAGAGATACTCTTGATCGGCTTTTGTGGCATGGCAATACTCCTGTTGGCAACAGGATTCATTCATTATGTATTATATCTTAATAAAGAGAATCGTATTGACGAATATTTATTCTTGACTTTTTTTATTCCTCCTATTAATCAAATTCGATAAAAGTTCAGGTGCTCTCCTTGGGGCTTAAAAGGGAACTCCGTGGAAATCGGAGACGGACCCGCCGCTGTGAGTGGGGACGAAAGCCGCATTTTGAAGTCACTGTTTCGTTTTGAGCGGAATGGGAAGGCGCGGCAAGTAGGTTGATCCACAAGTCAGAAGACCTGCCTGCGCTAATGGTATGGACTTCGCGGACCTGGTCATGCCGTAAGATCTTGAGGATAAAAAGGGAAATCCCCGGATCGAAAACAATTTCGGTCCGGGGATTTTTTTGTTCATCGGGGCGATATATTCCTGAGGGTTTATGGAGGTAGTTGAGATGAGAAAGGGTTTAATAGCATTTTTTTTATTGTTTGTTTTGTTGTCACAAACAGCCTCTTGGGCCGGAGATGAAGCATATGGGCCGGAAACGGTTATGATGGAAGAGACTGTCGTGACGGCAACCAGGACTGAAGAAAAAGTCAACAGGATCCCAGCCAATGTAACTGTTGTTGATTCGAAAGATATCGAAAATTCCAATGCAAAGAACGTGACAGACCTGTTACGATCCGAGGAGGGAATCGTTATAAGGGATCTATTGGGAAACGGAAAGACGGCCCAGATTGACTTGAGGGGATTTGGTGAGACGGCTGCTTACAACACAGCCGTACTAGTAGATGGACGCCGGGTCAACGAGATTGATCTCAGCGGTGTTGACTGGACACAGATCCCCCTTGATCAGATTGAAAGGATAGAGATTGTTCGTGGTACAGGTTCTGTACTTTACGGTGACAATGCGGTGGGAGGCGTTATAAACATCATTACAAAGACTCCCACAGAAAAACCGACTATTCGTGTCGGCACTGTTACAGGCAGTTTCGGCCGTAACAAACACAATGTTTCCCTTAGTGGTGGAACAGAAAAAATCTCAGCGGCTATTTTTGCAAGCTATGATTCCACCAATGGATACAGGGAAAATTCTGAACTAAGAAACCATGATATAGGCGGAAAGATAATATATGATCCCACTGATTTTCTCAGCTTCAATCTGAGCGGTTCGTACCATTCGGATGAGTACGGGATGCCGGGAGGCCTTACCAGGGCCCGCATGCATGATGACAGAAGAGAGTCAGACTATCCTTATGATGATGCCAGGACACGGGATCGTTATGTGAAGTTAGGAGCAGATCTGGATATGAATAGGTTCGGAATGGTGACGGCCGACTTCTCTTACAGGGACCGAAATACCAGCTTTAATGCCTTTGTATGGAATTATGCGCAAACAAAGGATTCAGAGACATGGGCTTTTACACCCCGCTATGTCCGTGAGGACAGAATTATGGACCATCGAAACTCATTTATTACCGGTATTGATCTTTATTGGACTGATCAGGATATAGACTCATTTTCAGGGACGTCATTAAGTCCGTCGGGCCGATCCGAGATTGATAGAGACTCATATGGCCTGTATGTGAACGACGAATTTTCAATATTGCAAAATCTCATCCTTTCAGTAGGCGTCCGGCATGAACGGGTGAAGTATGACCTTGAACAGATAGATCTCACAGGATTATTGAGTCCTTTGGATACTACCGTCGTGGGGAGAGAAAAAGCATATAGCGCAGGACTGACTTTTCTTTACAGCGGCAAGTCCTCTGTTTTTATACGTGCCAACAGGAGCCTCCGTTTTCCCCTTACCGACGAGCTTGTTGTGTATGATTTTTTTGCGGGCCGGATCAACTTGAATTCCAATCTTAAGCCCCAGAGAGGGAAACATTACGAGATAGGGATAAGACACTATTTTACACCTGATATAAGGGCTAATGTAACCCTTTTCCGTGCCAATATCAGTGATGAAATATTTTTTAATCCGGATACATTTACCAATACCAATCATCCCAAGACCAGGCATGAGGGATTGGAAATGGGGATCAAGGCTGATCTGTTTAAAAAATTGACCATCTTTACAAACTATACCTATGAAAAGGCCAAATTCAGGTCAGATCCCTTTGATGGTAATTACATCCCTGCCGTACCAAAACACAAGGGTAATATGGGAATATTGGTCCATAATGTCATCCCTGGATTTCTCTTTTCTATTGATTACAGATGGGTAGGCTCAAGCTATCTTATCAGTGACCAGGCAAATCAAGATGAAAAACTCAGGAGATATCACACCTTGAATAGCAGGATTTCGTATGACCGAGATGGGATCAGGGCCTTTTTGGGCGTTGATAATATCACAGATACAGAGTATTCAGAATATGGAGTGTCTTCCAGTTGGTCTGGGGCCTCCTATTATCCGGCGCCCGAAAGGACCTGGACGGCCGGAATTGAGATAAACTGGGGGGCAAGCAGATAGGGCCAATGAAGTTTTTTTTCTATATGCTCACGGGCTTTATTGTTATTGCAGCAGATGTTCCATGTCTTGCAACTACATTTCATGATGCCCTTGGGAGGACAATAAACCTGGAGTCGCCACCCAGAAGGATCGTCACATTGGCCCCCAGCCTGACTGAAATCATTTTTTGTCTGGGTCTGGGGGATCGCCTTGTAGGGGTAACAACATTCAGTGATTATCCTCCTGAGGCGGCACAAAAGCCTAAGGTCGGAACCTATGTAAACCTGAATGTGGAAAAAATTATTGATTTGGCCCCTGATTTTGCTATAGGGACAGCAGATGGCAACAGCAGGAGGATTATAGGGCTTCTTGATCAGGCAGGCATCCCTGTCTATGTGGTAAATCCCCGTAATATAAGGGGGGTAATTGATACTATAGCATCCCTTGGCAAACCCCTGGGAGTCTGGGATAGGGCAAGTGAATTATCGAACCTTTTAACTGCCCAGGTAAACGATGTCGTGCAAAAGGTGAGGGGACTAAAACGTACACTGGTATTCTTGCAGATAAATGTTAAACCTATTATGACCGTGAACAGGCATACGTTGCATAATGACCTTATTCGCCTTGCAGGAGGCAAAAACATGGCAGAGGATGAGCCTGTCACATATCCCAGGATAAGCATAGAGGAGGTGATTCGCAAAGGACCTGAGGTCATTATTATATCTTCCATGGAGCGTGGCGGAAGTTTTGAGGATGCCAGAAAAGAATGGATGAAATGGCCCAATATCCCCGCTGTAAGAGACGGACGTGTTTATCTCGTAGACTCTGATCTGCTTGACCGCTCTTCTCCCCGTATTGTCGAGGGACTAAAAACAGTAGCCGAGCTGATTCACCCCGAGGCAGGGTGGAATAACTGATGAATTCTTTTCCTCTGAAAAGGCCTCTCGGCCCTGCAAAGGTGTTGAGTATTTCCACTATCCTTCTTGTATTACTTTTTCTCACTATTTTGTTTTCCCTCTCAGCTGGTACAGCTGAGGTGAGCTTGGGCCAGGTTATGAAACTGTTGTCAGGAAGGGGTGGAGACCTTGATACCGCCGGACTTATTATCTTTAAGATCAGGCTCCCGAGGATTATCCTGGCCGGTTTGGTGGGTTTTTCCCTGTCTATTGGCGGTGTAGTATTTCAGGCCCTTTTAAGAAATCCGCTTGCTGATCCCTTTATATTAGGAGTTTCCAGCGGTGGTGCATTTGGTGCGGTTGTGGGTATAATATTCGGTTTTGGTTTCAGGTTTGGAATCCCGGTAATGGCCTTTGGAGGCTCTCTATTGACCGTCTTTATGGTAATGATAGTGGGCAAAAGAGGCATGGGCATGGAGTCTTCCACCATCCTGCTTACCGGTGTGATCATTAATGCCTTTTTTACCGCCATTATTATGTTTTTCATTTCCAGTGCCGTTGATGACCGTCTCCATTCCATGCTGTTTTGGCTGTATGGCGATCTTTCCCAGAGCTATTATACCCAGTCTGCCATCATTATGCCTGTCGTCCTTGTTGCCTTTATGGTTCTATACCGATTCTCAAGGCATTTGAATATCATTACTGCGGGCGAGGATACAGCATTGCAGTTGGGAGTGGATGTGGAAAAGGCGAAAAAAGTGTCTTTTTTGGTGGTTTCCCTTAGTATAGGTTTGGTTGTATCATTCTCCGGCCTGATAGGTTTTGTGGGCCTGATTATTCCCCACCTTGCCAGAATGGCGTGGGGTTCTGATCATCGCCTATTGATACCTGTTTCTGCCATCGGGGGTGCAATTTTTCTGATAGTCTCAGACACTATTGCAAGGACCATAATATCGCCCAGTGAGCTGCCAGTCGGGGTAATAACCGCCTTTATAGGTGCGCCCTTTTTTATATATCTGCTTAGGAGCAGAAATAGTAAATGGAACCACTCCTGAAGCTTCGAAAGATAGACTTTTCCTACGATACCTCATGGGTCCTGAAAGGGATCGACCTGGATATCTTCCCCGGGGAGGTGTTTGGCATCCTGGGGCCTAATGGCTCTGGTAAAAGCACGCTTTTAAAGCTCATGGATGGTATTTTACCTCCTGGAAAGGGAGAAATACTGCTGAAGGGCTATCCCATATCTGACTGCTCCAGGGCCGAGATCGCAAGGCAGGTGGCAATGGTGGCACAGGAAAGCCATTTCAGGTTTTCTTTTTCTGTTCTTGAAGTGGTTCTTATGGGGAGATTTGTACATATGAAAGGGTCACAGTTTGAAGGAAGACACGATCTGGATGTTGCCTTCAGTTCCCTTAAAGCCACCCATTCCATTGATCTTGCCAACAGGTCCATCCATGAGCTTTCCGGTGGAGAAAAACAGCGGGTATTGTTGGCAAGGGCGCTCGCCCAGGAACCCTCCCTGATACTGTTGGATGAAGTCACGTCGTTTCTTGACTTGCGGTACAAAAAAGAAATATTTGATCTTATATCTTCTATGGCCCATGATACAGGACTTGGTGTGGTTTTGGCTTCTCATGACATTGATCTTATGGCACGATTTTGTGACAGGATCGTTATGATAAAGGATGGGAATGTCTATTCAGTAGGCACACCTGTGGAGGTGCTTACCGACAAGGCCGTTGAATATGTCTATGGATGTCCTGTTATTGTCGATAGAAATCCTGCAACAATGAGTCCGCGTGTGAATCTTAAATAGCACCTGAACAAAATATGGAAGGAATACAGACAGGAGGTCATTATTGATGGATATTTTTGTCAAGGGAGGTCCCATCATGTATCCCCTGTTGGCATGTTCTATCATTGCCGCTACAGTAATTATAGAACGTCTTTTTTTCTGGATAAAGGAGGATATTGGTAGAGATCAGGACCTGGTTGATGCGATCCTGGAGTTATGCAGAAGAGGCGACTGGGGAGCTGTCAAGAACCGGGTGGCCGGATCCAAAGACTATGTGGTCAGGGTGCTCGTGACCGGGATACTCCACAAGGAATTTTCTATGGCCAAGGCCATGGAATCCGCTGCTGCCGAGGAGTTAAAGAGGATGCGGCGGTATACAGGGGTTTTGGACACCATGATTACAGTTGCCCCTCTTCTGGGTATATTCGGCACAGTAATAGGGATCATCATTTCTTTTGAATTGTTGGGAACAGGAGGCATAGAACATCCCCAGGCCGTTACGGCCGGCATTGCCCAGGCCCTGATCACTACTGCAGCAGGTCTTGGGATCGCGATCCTATCGGTTTTTCCCTATAATTATTTCAATTCACGTGTGGAGGACGCGGCACTCACTATTGAAAAATATGCGACCAGCCTGGAGATTGTGTACGAGAAACTGATCCAGGAAGTGGACAAGCAAGGAGTGGAACCGGCATGAAAATCCGGACGAAGACAGGGCGAAAGGTACGCATTGAGATGCTGCCGCTGATCGATATCGTATTTCTTCTTCTTGTGTTTTTTATATATGCAATGCTTTCCATGAGTGTCCACCGGGGGATACCAGTTGCCCTTCCATCATCCTCCACCGCCAGGATAGACAATGATCTTGTGCTCAGTGTCACCGTAAGGGAGGACGGTTCTGTCTATGTTGACAAGCAGAGGATAGAACTTGATGATCTTGCCGAGTTTCTTAAAACAAAAGCTCGGGTGGAGAAGAAACCGGGGATACTCCTTTTTGTCCACCGTGATCTTCCATATCAGGAATTATTTCGTGTTATGGATCAAATCAGGATGTCAGGCCTGAACAGGCTTTCTCTTCAGGCGGAACTCCGCGAATAATGATGAAAAGGTTTTTGTTTCCCTGCTGTCTTGCCGTAGCAATGCATGCCTTGTTGTTCTTTCTGGGCGCGGGATGGATTGAAAAAATATCTTCCCCAAGATGGACACCAGCAGGGGATATGGCTCTTATATTGCTCACTCAACAGGTCGCATCAGAAACAAAAAAGCAGGCCCCGTTTATCCAAAGCCCAAAGAAAATCGATGAATTCAAAAAGGAGAAAGTCAAGCAGTGCCATGTTCAAAAAAGACCAGTTAGGAAGGCACCTCTTCATGTTAAGAAACCAGAGCTTAATACCAAGCAACAAAAGAAACGGCTATCAGACAAAAATCCTCTTCCTTTTGTAACGACTCAAAATCCGAAGAAAACGACTGACCTTCAGGATCTCCGGCAGGCAAAGGAAATATCCGCGCCTGGTTATAACAATCGGCAGCTTGCTGAAACAGGTCCTGATTCCGCTCCAGCAGGACCAGGGGGGAGGGTTACCAGATATGCAAGACCGGAATACTCAAAAAATCCAAGACCTGTATATCCCAAGCTCGCGAGGAAAAGGGGATATGAAGGCGTAGTTCTTCTTGAAGTTCTTGTAAACAAGGCTGGAGTGGTAGAGGATCTGCGTGTAAAGAAAACAAGCGGACATGCAATCTTGGACAGGGCAGCAGAAAAATCTGTAAAGAAATGGATGTTCGAGCCGGCAATGATCGGGGGCAAGGCGATACAGACATGGGTTGTTGTTCCTGTCCGTTTTAAATTAGAATAGTGCCAAATCAACAAGGAATTGACTTAATAATTGGCTGTTGACAAACTGTCCGGCATATGATAGCAATCCCAAAAACATAAAGATGGTAGAGACGTTTGGTGTTCACCAGCATCCCGGAACACGGTGTAAATCCGTGACGGTCCCGCCGCTGTAACTCCGCCCTGTTTAAAACAGGGAACTCTTTTGGCAGAATAAAGGTCACTGTTTCGATTAATCGGGACGGGAAGGCCGTCAAAAGAGCGGGGAAGTCAGAAGACCTGCTGGAGAATTGCTACAGGACGTCCCGATGGTAAAGGGAACCTGGTGAGGCCGATTGTTTGCGGCTGACCCGGGTTTTTTTATGGAACCAGTCAATACGACAAGAAACTAGGGAGGAAGATCAATGAAAAATCAAAAAATTATTTCTTATCGCAGAATTTGCAAAGGGGCAACCGGTACAGGACTGTCTCATTTCATTCTTCTGGCACCCAAAATAAAGAAATAAGGCAGATTAGATGGACTTGTTTTCTAAAGAGCCGGAGGCCCTGTATGCCAACACAGGTTACGGTCCTCGGTTTGCTGTCCTGGATATAGGACTCATGGATCGTGTCGCGGTTATTGAGCCGGACAGCGCCTTCTGGGCGATTGTCAAGAATGAGGCGGTCTCCGAGGCCCTTTCCGGCAGTTTGCCGGCAGACTTTCAGAAGCAGCAGGAAAAATTCCGGAAAGAGATGGATTTTTTGCGTTTCGGACTAAAGCCGTCAGCAGCCTATTTCAATCCCACGGAACGTTGCAATTTTAACTGTGGCTATTGCTATCTGCCGGAGGAAATGCGCCGGAATGGAAAGACCATGACTGCAGATGAAATCTGTAATGCCCTGGACCGGTTGCTAGCTTATTTCAATGGGCATATGGCCGGCGATGGGATTCGTCCTCAGATAATATTTCACGGCAGTGAACCGATGCTGGCCCGTGAGGCCGTTTTCGCAGGAATTAGAAAGTTTAAGGATGACTTCTTTTTTGGTGTCCAGACTAATGCGTCACTTCTGGACCGTGAGGCCATCTCCTTTCTCACGGAACATTCGGTTGGTATCGGGATATCCCTCGACGCCGATACAGATGTTCTGGCGAATAATATTCGAAAAAACTGGCACGGTCAGGGCGCATTTGACCAGATTGTAAAGGTCATGGATGAACTGGCGGCATACCCGGCATTTAATGTGATTACTACGGTTACCTCGCTCAATGTCCATATCTTGCCGGACATGGTGAATTTTTATCATGATCATGGCGTAAAGATGGTAATGTTCAATCCGGTCCGGTGTACCCAGGAAGGTGGTAAGGCCCTGAAGCCTGATGATGAGCAGCTGGCAAGGTCTTTTTGCGAAGCCCTTGACCGGGTATACGAATTATATGAAAAAACGGGCCAGAAAATGGTGGTCACCAATTTTGCCAATATTCTGGCTGGAATTATCGGTCCTACTGCAAGGCGTTTGATGTGTGACATTTCGCCTTGCGGCGGCGGGCGTTGTTTTTTTGCGGTGTCTGCGCATGGTGATCTGTTTCCCTGCAGCGAATTTATCGGATTTCCGGAATTTAAGGGAGGCAATCTTTTCAAGGATGAATTGCAAGACGCCTTGCAAAGTCCCCCTTTTTTGGAAATGACCCGGAGAAAGGTTGAGGACATTTCTCCGTGTGCGACCTGTGCCATTCGGCATTTCTGCGGGGCGCCGTGCCCCGCAGAGGTCCGTGCATTGTCAGGGACATTCAATGCTCCGGCTCCCTACTGCCGGTTTTATGAGGAACAGGCCCGCTACGCCTTCAGGGTGCTCGCGAACGGCAGGGAAGAGGCCTTTTTGTGGGAGGACTGGGACGATGAAACCGAAGAGACCTTTTGCTGGTCATAACTTGATAGATCCGCTGATGTTTCTTTGGATCGGAGTCCGGCAATGTTAGAAGAGACCCTTGCGGAAATTAAGCCGGTTTCCCGGGAACATCTGGGCAAGGCATGGGACAGGATCAATAATCTTGTCAAGCCCGTCGGCAGCTTGGGCCGGCTGGAAGAAATGGCGGCCCGGATTGTTGCCATCCGGGAATCGGATCCCCCCCGTGACCTGAAAAAGGAGATCTTTGTCTTTGCCTCGGATCACGGGGTGGCTTTAGAGGGTGTCAGTGCTTTTCCCCAGGAGGTGACCGGCCTGATGGTTCGGAATTTTCTGGCGGGCATTGCTGGGATAAATGTTATTGCACGTTGTGCCGGGGCCCATGTCTCCATCATTGATGTCGGAATCAAGGATGATGTCCTGGATGCTCCAGGGCTTATCCGGAGAAAGATAAAAAGGGGAAGTGGGAATATTCTCCAGGGTCCGGCCATGACCCCTGAAGAGACGAAACAGGCTGTTAATGTTGGGATTGAAATGGCTCGGCAGGCCCGGGCTAACGGTACTGCCATGATTGCCACGGGTGAGATGGGAATTGGCAATACAACCCCGTCCGCGGCCCTGATCAGTGTCCTGTTGCCGGCGAATCCTGCTGATGTGACCGGAAGAGGAACCGGCATTGAAGATGATGCGTATGAACGCAAGATCAGGGTGATTGAAAAGGCCATTGAAAAAAACCGTCCTGATCCGAAGGACCCATTGCTGTGCCTTGCCGCGATCGGAGGTCTCGAAGTCGCTGCCATTTGCGGATTGTGTCTGGGGGGCGCGGCCGGGAAGATGGTGGTGGTTGTTGATGGGTTTATCTCCAGCGTGGGTGCCCTGGTCGCCATGCGCCTCAATCCGCATGTAAGAGAGTACCTTTTCTTTTCCCACAAATCATCAGAAACGGGACATGCGGTTTTTTTCAACTCTGAAGGTATAAGACCGATCCTGGACCTTGATCTTCGGTTGGGAGAAGGCACCGGTGCCGCCCTGGCCATGCAGATCATGGAAAACGCCATCAGGGTTTATACTGAAATGGCGACCTTTGAAGAGGCCGGAATCGAACCGGTTGAATGACCCCCTAGAATGATAAAAGGCCTGGTTTCCGCACTAAGATTGCTTTCCTCATTACCCCTTCCCGGTAAATGGTATGCGCCTTCATCTGCCGCGCTATCATGGTTTCCCCCGGCAGGGTTGATCCTTGGTTTAATAATTTTCATCCTGTACCTTTTTTGGTCCTGGTTGCCGTTTGATATGTCGTGGCCCCGGGGCACAGCCCTGATCATGTTGTTGGCTGATGTATATCTGACAAGGGCATTTCATATGGATGGACTGGCGGACTGGGCTGATTCTTTCGGGGCGTTGGGTGATGTTCAAAGACGGCTGGCCATTATGAAAGATACAGCTTTGGGAACATTCGGAGTAATAGCCTTGATCCTGATCTTGTTGGCAAAATGGATCGTTTTTGAAAGGCTGTGCGTTTTTGGTACGGTAATTTGGATCCTTCCGGTCTTTGTACTTTCCAGAGCGGTCATGGTGGAACTGGCGGTGGCCTTGCCTTATGCCCGTAAGGAAGGGGGAACAGGCGAACCCTTTGTCATGGAGGCCTCCCGTACCCACAGGAGAAATTCCCGGCTTTTCTGTCTGGTTTTTTGTTTCCTTTACGGGCCGGGCGGATTGATACTCTTGCTGATGGCCCTGATTTTTGCGTGGGTTTACGGTGTCAAGGCTAAACAGCGCTTTGGCGGCATAACCGGAGATTTGCTGGGGGCCGCCAATGAACTGACAGAGATCATCCTTTTGCTGATGTGCGCCCTGCCGGGCAGTGTCCTCAACGGTTATACCGCGTGGAACTGGCTTTTCAACTGAAACCGTAGTCAAGGGACACGATTTTTTATTCCCGGAGATCCGGATTTTTATCCATTTTTTACCCAAGGTCCGGAGGGTTTCAGATTTTTCTTGAAAAAAGAACATATCCGTTTTTTTAATGTAGCTCCTGTCCAAAGCAGGTGGAAGTAACTAAATGACCTGATACGAGGTAATCAATCAACAGTTAACCCCGACAGACTGACTGGTTTAACAGAAAATGACCTACCGGCATGGGGGCAGTCCCCATTTTGATCTGGCCCGTTTCGGCCTTGTTAAAAGGCCTGTGACAGATTTCAGCGTCAGCCTTAACCCCTTGGGTCCCCCTGGGATTATCAGGGAGAAATGGCCAGATCTGTTTGATGCGGTGAAGAACTACCCCAGCCCCCACGGCGCAGGAGTTGTTCGCTATTACGAAGAAAAATTTGGGCTTTCACCCGACAGTATCATACCCGGCAATGGTTCAACCGAGCTTATTTACCTGATTCCAAGGGCGATTGGGTTAAAAAAAACAGCGATCCTTGCCCCGTGCTTCTACGATTATGAACAGGCTGCTCTGCTTGCCGGGGCCAAGATTTGCAGGCAGACACTTTCCTCCGCTGATAATTTTGCATTGCCTTCCCCGGACAATTTAATCGCCCTGCTGGACAAGGTTGATTCTTTATGGATAGGGCGTCCAAACAATCCCACCGGTATTTTTTTCGGGAAAACCCTGCTAACTGAATTGGCCGTCAGATTTCCGGACAAGTGGTTTATTGTTGATGAGGCCTTTATTCAATTCCTGGATAATCATCGTTCTGAAACCTTCCTGACCCGAAATTTACGCCCGAATATTCTGGTGATCCATTCCCTGACGAAATTTTATGCCCTGGCCGGCCTTCGGCTTGGAGCCGGGGTGGGGCATTCCGAGACCATTGCGCGGCTCAAACATTTCCGGGAACCATGGAGCATCAATGCCATTGCCGACCAGTGTGCTCCGCTTCTGCTCGATCTTTATGAATATGAAAATAAAACCCTGGCCATGCTAAGGGATGAGCAAAGCCGCTTCTTTAAGACCTTGTCCGGGATTGATGGTGTGCGGGTCTTTGGAGGGAGCGCCAGTTTTATCCTCTGTCAGTGGATGCGAACTCCCGATCTGGATGATTTACTCTTTTACCTCCTTAAAAATGGAGTTTATGTGCGGGACTGCCGTAATTTTCCTGGACTGGAGTCAAATTTTTTCAGAATCGGCTTGCGTAAACCGGATGAAAACATGCGGCTTGCAGCCCTTCTTGGTTCTTATCCGGAGGGCCGCGCATAATGGAAGCCGCGGCCATCCTGGCTTTGGCGTTTTTTTTGGATCTGATCCTGGGAGATCCTCCTTACCGGTTTCATCCGATAAGGCTCATGGGCAGGCTCATCGTCCTGGCTGAGGATTGGCTAAGATCCAGAGACATGGACGGGAGGACGGGAGGCCTGTTTATGGTCCTGGGTCTGTCATTTACTGTAACCGTCGTATGTTTGGGAATCTATCTGTTGTTTCACTGGATTTGGCGCATAGCAGGTCTGGGGGTGGCTCTCTTTTTCTGCTATTCGTCCCTCGCCTTGAAGGATCTTGTCCATCATGTCCAGCCTGTAATATTCGCCTTGAGACGGAATGATATCGAGAGCGCCAGAAAATTTGTCAGCATGATAGTGGGCCGGGATGTGGAATATCTTGGTGAGGTGGAATTAGCGAGGGCGTCCATCGAAACCCTGGCAGAGAATTTTGTAGACGGTTTTCTTTCTCCGGTTTTCTGGTTTTTTATCGGTGCCTGGACAGCCTGCCTGTTTGACTGTCAACCCCTTCCTGCGGCCGTAGTTTTCATGTTGCTATTCAAGCTGGTTAGTACCCTGGATTCCATGGTTGGCTACCAGACTCCCAGGTATAAAAAACTGGGATGGGCCAGTGCCCGCCTTGACGACATAATGAATTTTGTACCGGCCCGCCTTTCCCTGCCCATCCTTTTTGGAGGAGCCTGTCTGTCCGGAATTCATCCCTGGGACGGACTCGCCGTGGCTATGCGGGATAGATTAAGACATTCCTCTCCCAACTCCGCTTATCCCGAGAGCTTTTTTGCCGGGGCCTTGCATTGCCGCCTGGGTGGCCCGGTCTCCTATAAGGGAGAATTACATGAATATGAATGGCTGGGCAGGGAGTATCATGATCCATATGTTAAAAAAATCATCATGGCAATAAGGATGACAATAGTATCATCCTGGATAACAATAGGTATGGTTATTTGGGGGCTGGTGTTTCTGAACTAAATATGGAGGTTTATAATGACCATAGATATTAGTTGGTCTACAGGTCTTGTTATGCTGATAATAGGAGGTGCAAGAAGCGGCAAGAGTCGCTTTGCATTGGACATATGCAGTCAACGTCGTAACTGCAGGAATAGGATATTTATGGCAACGGCCAGATGCCAGGATATTGAAATGGAGGACCGGATTCTCCGGCACCAGAAGGAACGGGGAAGAGAGTGGACTACGGTTGAAGAACCGTTATCAGTAGCTGAGAAAATTAGAGAAATAGACCGGCCAGATACTATTATTCTGGTGGATTGCTTGACCCTCTGGCTTAGTAATTTATTTATGGAATATGGCGAGAACCAGGACATGATAGAGAAAGAAATAACAGGGCTTGAGAAGGAACTTGCCCATGTTAACGGGAATGTTGTGCTGGTTACCAATGAAGTAGGAAGCGGAATAGTGCCTCAAAATTCTCTTGCCAGGAGGTATCGGGACATCTCTGGTTTTGCAAATCAGCGTATTGCCGCCGTATCAAACAAGGTGGTCCAGGTCGTAGCAGGTCTCCCGATCCTGCTGAAAGACGAATGACAGTTACATATGATTGATGAATGGAAGGAGCCCAAATGTCTCTTTCGTATTTTTTCTGTTGACAGTGATATCAATTTTGAATTAGATAGAATTATTCAGGTGCCCGTTTGGGCATAAGAGGGAACCTCGTGTAAATCGGGGACGGGCCCGCCGCTGTGAGTGGGGACGAAAGCCGCATTTTTAGCCACTGTTTCGTTTTGAGCGGAATGGGAAGGCGCGGGGAGTAGGTTGATCCACGAGTCAGAAGACCTGCCTGGATAAAACAGACATAAACCACGTGGACAGGGGGAATGTCACGATCTCAAGGATGAAAAAGGGAAATCCCCGGATCGATTTATTGCGGTCCGGGGATTTTTTATTTGAAAGGGGGGGTATGACAACGTATGCGGATTTACTGGCGGATAATGGGCGATTTGATGGAACTGGGAGAAATGCTGTTGTTTCACGATCCATCTCTTTTAAGGGAGTATGGCAAGTGGTGTAAAAGGAACGGTATTAGCTGTTTAGGAACGTTTAAGGTGGATCCATTCATGGTAAACGATTCTATGGATAAACTGGTCAGGAAGGAAGTGACTTATAACCATAGGTCTCCTTGGTTGAATTAAAGAAGGAACGGGACAGGTTTATAACCGGAACTTAACTGAGGCCACAAATATCTAACTTTTGCCCTTTGGATCAGGGCAGGAAGGAGGTTTTAAATGAAAAAAATTATTGTCATGGTCCTGGCGGCAGTTTTTTTTATTCCGACAGTATGCAGTGCAATGGACGATGCATATATAGAGGAGCTGGAGAAGCTGCGCCGGCGGATAGAGGAGCTGGAGAA
>CAZQAA010000092.1:0-6492 GCA_964591255.1 uncultured Desulfobacterales bacterium
GAACACAGGAGATGCATCGGCAAACGACATCCTGTCCCTTATGAATATAGTGCGTGAAAAAGTAAAAGAGGCAACGGGAATTGAACTGGAACCGGAAATACGTGTAACAGGACGCTAACCATAATGAAAAACAAGTCGGTTTTATACAACCAGTCTGTAAAAAAACGAAAAATCAGGACAAGCAGGCCTCGCAGACGTCCAAACAAGATGGACAAATCCAAGGATATTCCGGTGGTCCGCAGGATTGGATCGGGGCTTTTCAGATTTTTTATCTTTCTTGGTGTCCTTGGCATGACAAGCATGACCTTCCTGTATATTTACGATTATCTGCTCAAGTGTCCATATATCAGGCTTAAACGGGTTAAAGTGGAAGGTGTGGACGAAAAAACCAGACGCGAACTTATCATGATATGTGGTTTGGACCGCAACTTGAGCATGATAGACCTCAACCTTGATGAGCTGAAGATGGAGATGGAAAAACACCCGTGGGTCAGGTCGGTCCAGCTGGAAAGACGTTTCCCTGACACACTCGTCATCCGGGCTGAAAAGCAGATACCGCAGGCAATTATCATTACAGATAAGAACAGGTTTTTTTATGTGAACTCCCGGGGTGAAATATTTAAGGAGTTAGACAGGGACGACAAACTCGATTTTCCTGTCATAACCGGCCTTTCTATTCACCGCACTGAATCCGTAGAGCAATTACATAATGTTACATCCATAATAAACGTCCTGAACGGAGAAAAAGGATTATGGTCGCTAAATAATCTGTCAGAAATCCATGTAAGTGATAACAGGAGAATATCTCTATATTTTACCGGATTTAAGCCGGAAATCAGGCTGGCAAACGGTTATCCGGACATGGATGGCATGAGAGGATTGGCCACAAAAGATCTCATAAAAAAAATTACAGGATTAAAAAAGGTAACAGCACATCTGAGGCGGTCAGGTGGCATTCGCAGAGTAACCTATATTGACCTCGACAGTACGGACGGAGTCGTGGTCTCCTTTAAAAAGGCGGAAGGTTGATAGGTCTTTGGTATGGAGCCGGGCATGTTTACCAGGAACTTCCGTATGGATTCCGATGAATTATGAATAAAGTTCGGGGGAAAAAAATGTCTGGAGAAATTATTGTAGGCCTGGATATCGGGACAACCAAAATATGCGCGGTGGTAGGCGAGGCACATCCGGATGGCGTCGAGATCATAGGGATTGGGAGTTATCCGTCAGAGGGTCTTAGAAAGGGGGTGGTAATTAATATAGAACAGACCGTCCATTCTATTAAGGAGGCGGTAGAAGAGGCCGAAACCATGGCCGGCTGTGAGATAAGTTCTGTCTATGCAGGTATCGCCGGTGGACATATCAAGGGATTTAACAGCCATGGTGTTATTGCCCTAAGGGATAGAGAGGTAACGAAAAAAGACGTTGAACATGTTATTGAAGCAGCCAGTGCAGTTGCCATCCCGATGGATCGCGAGGTCATCCACCCCCTTGTCCAGGAATTTATCGTGGATGATCAGGACGGGATTATGGATCCCTTAGGAATGTCGGGGGTCCGATTAGAGGCAAAAATTCATATAGTAACAGGTGCCGTAACCTCTGCACAGAATATTATCAAATGTGCCAACAGATCCGGCTTGGACGTTTGCGATATCGTCCTGGAATCCTTGGCCTCCAGCGAGGCAGTCCTGTCCAAAGAAGAGCGCAGCCTGGGAACTGCACTGATCGATTTCGGGGGGGGTACTACAGATATGGCGGTATTCTCCAAGGGATCTATTAAGCACACATCTGTCCTGGCACTGGGGGGAGACAACCTTACATATGATCTTGCAGTGGGTCTGAGGACGCCAAAACTTGAGGCGGAAAAAATCAAGATCAAATACGGATGTGGACTTGTATCCCTAATCAAAGATGAAGAGACAGTGGAAGTGCCAGGAGTTGGAGGGAGAAAACCGATCGTGATACAAAGGAAGGCCATTGGAGAAATCTTAGAACCCCGGGTCGAGGAGATATTGTCTCTCCTATACCATGACCTTGTAAGATCAGACTTTGACGGCATGATCAGTTCAGGAGTCGTGGTAACAGGTGGATCGGCGGAATTGCAAGGGATTACCGAAATGGCGGAACATGTATTCAATGCCCCCGCACGTGTGGGATATCCTCAGGGAATCGGGGGACTGGCGGAGATTGTAAACAAACCCATGTATGCCACAGCAGTTGGCCTTGTCATCTATGGATCAAAGGCGAACAAAAAACACAAAAAGTTTCGAATAAGAGACTCTAACATATTTAACAGGGTCATGAATAGGATGAAAAAATGGTTTAGTGATGTCATATGAGTATATTCCGGTCTTGTCTATTTATTATGAAAGTTAAGAAAGGAGGTACGCTATGAAATTCGAATTAGTGGAAGAAAAAAAGGTGTACAATTCCAAGACTAAAATCAAAGTTGTGGGAATTGGGGGAGGAGGTGGCAATGCCATCAACAACATGATAAACTCACAGTTAAAGGGAGTCGATTTTATTGTAGCCAACACTGACTCCCAGGCCCTTGACATCTCTGTCTGTCCCAAGAAAGTCCATCTTGGGCCGTCTATTACATTGGGACTTGGAGCCGGCGCTGATCCGGAACTTGGCAGACTTTCGGCCGAAGAAAGCATAAATGAAATCCGGGAGGCAGTGGATAGTTCTGATATGGTATTTATAACTGCGGGCATGGGAGGCGGAACGGGTACAGGGGCAGCGCCTGTTATTGCCCGTGAGTGCAAGGGAAGCGGTGCTCTGACCGTGGCTGTTGTAACGAAACCGTTCGCGTTTGAAGGTGAAAAACGCCTGAGAAGGGCCTTAGAAGGGATTGAGAACTTGAAAGCAGAAGTGGATAGTCTGATTGTTATACCAAATGAGCAACTCAAATCCATAGGAAGTAAAAGCGCTACATTCAAGGACCTAATGTCACGGGCCGACGAAGTACTGCTCGATGCTGTCAGAGGTATTTCCGACCTGATCATAAGCACCGGTTTTATCAACCTTGACTTTGCCGATGTGAAGAAAGTAATGGAGCAGAAGGGAACCGCCCTCATGGGAATGGGAAAAGCGGGCGGCGAAAATCGGACAATGGAGGCCGCCAAGATGGCCATTAATAGTCCACTGCTGGAAGATGTCTCCATTAGTGGAGCCAAGGGACTTCTCATGAATATAACCGGACCTTCCGATATGACAATGGAGGAAATCAATGAGGCCAGCAACCTTATTCAGCAGGAGGTAAGTGAGGAAGCAGATATCCTGTGGGGCGTGGCCTTTGACGACACAATGGGAGACGAAGTCCAGGTGACCGTTATCGCCACTGGCATGGGTATGAAGGGCAATAATAACAGACAGGTCGGTTTTCGTAATAAATCTGCCAAGAATGTTGTAAAAATTCGGGATATATCTCCTGATGAAGCGGCCGAAGGATGGACTGTAAGGATGGGAGACATGAACCTGGATGAGCCTACTTTCCAGCGGAAAAGTGCAGCAGACATCTTGGCTGATGAGGAAGAAGAGCATGTTATGAAAAAAAAGGGCATTTTCAGCAGATTCCATGTTAAAAAGGAAAATCTGGACTATCCCACCTTCCTCAGGGCAAAGGCTGAGCATTAAAATACGCGTCTCTAAAAGGGCGCCTAGAAGGATATTGATCGCGTGCAAAAAAATATTGTTGCTCTTTACCGCGATAAATTACAGGAGGAGAGAGGAAGTATCAAAAAAGACCGGGGCGGAAAACTTGCGATTGCTCTGATCTATCCCAATTACTATCGCCTCGGCATGTCTAATTTGGGATTCCAAATTGTCTACCATATTCTAAATGATAGACCGGATGTGGTGGCAGAACGCGTATTTTTGCCAGAGGGCAAAGAGATATCTTACTATCAGCGTTCCGGGAAAACTCTTATGTCACTGGAATCCAGGATATCCCTTCAGCAGTTTGATGTGCTGGCATTCTCTGTTTCTTTTGAAAATGACTATATAAATATCCTGAAAATCTTAGAGCTTGGGAAGATCCCTCTATTTTCCAGTGACAGGGAGGATCCTTGTCCATTGGTCATGGCCGGAGGTGTAACCACTTTTTTAAATCCTGAGCCATTGGCCGATTATATAGATTTTTTTCTGCTTGGTGAGGCAGAGGGCAATTTAAACAGATTCGTGGACCTTTTCCTGGATGCAAAGAAAGGATCCATGAACAGGAAAAACCTGCTGTGTCATCTTGCAATCCAGGAACCCACCCTATATGTCCCTTCCCTTTATCGGCCTGAATATTGTGAGGACGGCACCATAAAGACCTTCTTGCCTGTGAACAGCAAGTTGCGGGAAAAGATAATGACGGCCACTGTGGTCCCAATGGGCAGGGAGGTGGCCCTTTCCACCATAAGGACACCAAAAACAGAATTTGCGGACAAGATCTTGGTGGAACTTGGGAGAGGATGTGGCCAATCATGTCGTTTCTGTGCAGCAGGGTATGTATACCGGCCTCCCAGATACCACCGGGAAGAGGACCTTGCCGAATCCATTAAACAGGCTCTTGACAACTGTAAACAGGTAGGGTTGTTGAGTGCCTGCGTATCAGATATACCTGGAATAGAAAACTTGACTTCCTTGATTTTGAATGCGGGAGGTCGTTTCTCCGTATCATCATTACGCGCAGACAGCCTGACAAGGATCCTTCTTGAAAACCTGAGGGCGGCAGGTCAAAAGACCGTAACAATAGCGCCAGAGGCCGGTTCCGACAGACTCCGAAGAGTGATCAATAAACACCTTACCAAGGCTGGCATATTAAAAGCCGTTCGCCTGATATCAAGGGAAAACTTTTCCATAAAGATGTATTTTCTCATCGGTCTGCCTACTGAAACCAGAGAAGAAACAAGGGCAATCATAGATCTCGTAAAGGAAATAAAACATGTAATGATTAAAGAGATGGCACCGCACGGCAGGATTGGGCAGATAAGGCTCAGCATAAACTGTTTTATCCCCAAACCGTTCACACCTTTTCAATGGGTCCCTTTGGAACAAGTGTCCATACTGAAGGAGAAACAGAGATGGTTAAACAAGACATTGATCAAAGAAGGCGGGATCAAAATGAATACAGATCTCCCCAAATGGGCATATATACAGGCACTCCTCTCATTAGGAGACAGAAGGGCAGGAAAGATACTCTTCATGGCGCACAAGTATGAGGATTGGACCAAGGCATTTCGTTTTTCAGAAACAAATCCCGATTTCTTTGTCTACCGCTCCAAGGGCCTGGACGAAACACTTCCTTGGGACTTTATTGATCACCACATCACGAAAGAATATCTGGCTGCCGAGTACAAACTTGCACTCGAATCAAGAGAGTCCAAGATCTGCCGTGTAGGGAAGTGCACGCGATGTGGTGTGTGTTCTCAGGGTGAGTTGTCAGGATATGAAATGGCCCCTTAACGTTTGGAATACTGAAAGCGTGCCCGAGCTCCCCGCTGACCATATTTTTTCCGTTCCTTTACCCGCGAATCACGCGTCAGAAAACCGCCCTTCTTTAAGGGGTCCCGCAGATCAGGGTCCATTAAAACTAAAGCCTGGCTTATACCATGTCTTATAGCCCCTGCCTGCCCGAATATACCGCCTCCCCTTACTGTTGCATTTATGTCGACCTTGCCATTCAGATCGCTAAGTTTCAGGGGTTCTGTAATAAGCATCCTGTCGGATTCCCTGACCATATATTCTTCAAAGGGCCTCTTGTTGATCATAATGCGCCCTTGGCCAGGCCTCAAAAAGACTCTGGCAACGGCTGTCTTCCTTTTTCCTGTGGCGTAAAAAGTCTTCTCCGCCATTTAAATCTCCCATTTTTCAGGCTGTTGAGCATGGTGCGGATAATCCGGACCCGCATATACCTTGAGTTTCTTAAGCTGACGTCGACCGAGACTGTTCTTGGGAAGCATTCCTCTTACGGCAAAACGTATTATATCCTCCGGCCTCTTTTCACGTAATTTTTTAGCCGAAATCTGTTTTAGCCCACCGATGTATCCGCTATGCCGATAGTACTGCTTCTTGTCCCATTTCTTGCCGGTGAGCCTGACCTTGTCGGCGTTTATCACGATAACAAAATCTCCGGTATCCGCATGTGGAGTAAATATCGGCTTGTGCTTTCCCCTGAGGCGAACAGCTATCTGAGTTGCAAGCCTGCCCAGGACCTTTTGTTCGGCATCAACCACATACCATTTCTTAATAACCTCGTGTTCTTTGGCCACAAATGTCTTCATAGCAAATCCTGTTTTAGAAAAAATTTAAAAAATAGTTTTTAAGGAAATTTTTGGCATATGTCAAGCTATTTGTAATCAAAAATTTATTGACAAAGAATCTGACCACTGTTACACATTTATAGACTGAATTGCGCCCGTAGCTCAGTTGGATAGAGCGCCGGGCTTCGAACCCGTAGGTCGCAGGTTCGAGTCCTGCCGGGCGCGCTATTCGTTAAACATG
>CAZQAA010000093.1:0-5162 GCA_964591255.1 uncultured Desulfobacterales bacterium
ATTCTTTACACATGACAAGATAGGTATAGAAGATGTCGAAATCTCCAAAAGAAATCCCGACATCAATGGCTATCCGCCGGTGGACCGCATCATCCATGGAATCACCATGAAACAGTAAAATGTTTTCCGGTAGAGGCATGAGTCCTTCATTTTTTAGAGTAGTTGCCAGTTCGGTCTTTAACGGCATGTATTCGTCAAGAGTCCATTCATCTGTCTCTATTCCCACAGAGGTCTTCATCAAGTAGCTGAGAAAGACATTCACCCTGCCATCCGCACACCCCATGTCAAGAAATGTCGATTTACCCATAGCTATTATCTTCTCATGCAGTAATTTCTCTACACAAGGCCAGAGGATTTCCAGATCAGTGGATCTCCTGAAACCGAGGTTCCCCACATCACCAACCTTTCTTTCATCATAGAAGCGGGCCACACACGCAAGTGTCTTTTGCAGTATTTTGTTCATGATAATTCCTTAAAATGATCAGTCTTTGAGAGTGGATCATATGAATATTAAATTAACACTCATTAGCCTTATTTGGGATTTTGTATCAGATGATAATTTTTCTTATTGTATTGGGGTAATAGCCTTTTTATATACTCATGCAGTACGAACAGGATATTCAGTTCTTTTCCTTCCGCCTGCCGGAGTTTACTGATCATATTAGGATTGACACTGTTCTCTATCTTTTTGCACAGGTAATTCACGCAGATTACGTGGCGGGCCTTAAGGGTGCACCCTTTTTTGCCTAAAAAGAAGCAGCTGTCAGGATATTCCCTTTTTTCCGGAAGAGTGCAGCCCAATAGGAGATTTATCACAAGGATATGGGGATCATATCGCTCCTCCATACCTGCACCGCAGCATGAGCCTCCCTCCTCCTCTTCACATTGGCGACACAAGTCCATAATCCCTGCCAATCTCATTTTTGTACGGGAGGACTCTATGGCGCTTAGTAATTCGGTTGTCAGACGGGAAACTGTTTTATCCTCGAGGAATATTTCCCTTAATTGTATGAAACAGCACCTTGCCCACACAATTTTTTCCTCAATATGGTTTGAGTTCGCTGTTTTTTTTAACATAACGATATCGATTTGAACTTATGCCGCTTATTTTATACAGATGGCCTATTACTGCTGGATTTGATTTCCTCGACCCGCTGATTGTAGTATTGGATTACCTCACGGCGATCCAGCATTCCCAGGAGGACAGAGTGGTCTTCTTCCTTGACAACAGGGATCCTGTGTAAATTGCGGATAGTGAATTTTTTGAGTACTTCATTAAGGTCTTCGGAAGGAGTGGTAAAGATAATTTCAGGATTTGCTATATCTTTCATGATGATTATATCTCTTATTTCTCGTTTGAACAGGATCCCCCTCACATCATTGATGGAGAAAATTTCTGTCAATCTGTTGTCCTTGTCCACAACAGGGAAATAATGTTGTTCGCTTGAACTGAATATGTGTCGGAAGTGTTCAAATTGCATGTCTTCAGGGATCAGTTGTACTTTTCTTAGATAAGGTAATAGTTCATTTACCTTGATAGCGGCAAGGACGTCCACAAAAAAGTCCCCACGATGTGCCTTGGAGTCTAACTTGCTCTTTACCTGTTTTATGTATATCGTCCATCGCTGGGAAGAGAGATATGCAATGGAACAGACCAAAAGACTTGGCAGCAAAAGGTGATAGGAGTTTGTCATCTCACTTACAAATATGATGGTGGATATGGGAGCGTTTGAAACGGACGAAAAAAAACCAGCCATGCCTACCACAACAAAGGCTCCTGGCTGAGTAACAATTTCAGGTATAATGGCGTGGAATATTCGGCCGATGGCTCCTCCCAGCGCCCCGCCGATCACGATGGAAGGCCCGAATACACCACCACTGCCGCCTGAACCTATGGATAAAGATGTGGTCAGGATTTTCCCAAATGCAATTCCAAGGAGTATTAGGGTTGGGAGTTTGTTATCAAGGGCCATTTGTGCGTAGCCATAGCCAAAAGAGAGGGTCTGAGGCAGAAGAAAACCTATAGCACCAGCAAATAATCCGCCTATGGCAGGTTTGAGGTGATTGGGGATATTTATTGCCTTGGCCATATGATGGATGCCATAGAAACTTTTTGTGTATAAAAATCCGGCTCCGGTTAATATAAAGGCAAGAACTACATATGGCCCAAGTTCGAGCGGGTTGTTGAAAATGAAGTCCTGGGATTCGAAAAGAGATCCCCAGCCGAATACCAGACAAAAAAGACAATAGGCCACAACAGAAGATATACCTGCCGGAATAATCACCTCTGATTCGAATTCGGGGTCGCGATACAGGACCTCGGCAGCGAAAAGGGCTCCAGCCAAGGGGGCACGAAAGATGCTGCCTATGCCAGCGCCCATGCCTGCGGCAAGCATTATTCTTCGTTCCCGGTCAGAAAGTCCTAATTTGCTTGCAAGGAAAGATCCGAATCCTGCCCCTATTTGGGCTATAGGACCCTCCCGGCCTCCGGATCCCCCTGTTGTGAGGGTTATAGCCGAGGCAATGGTTTTGATGAACGGGATCCTGGAACGGATAAATCCGCCTTTTTCATGATAGGCCTCTATGGCTGCGTCTGTTCCATGACCTTCTGCCTCAGGGGCAAAGGTGTAAACAAGCCAACCACTTAAGATTCCACCCAGAGAGGGTAGAAACAGGAGTACCCACCTGTTAAAAGGTGTCTCAGTCGGATGAAACAGGTGGGCTTCTCCGGCAGGAGGGGGAGGGCGATAACCGGCCATCATATCCAGAAATATATGTTGTCCCACCTGACAAAGATAATGGAATAAAATAGATCCCAGGCCCGCTATCAGGCCTATAAGAATATAGTAAAAAAACCATTTGCCGGCCAGGGTAACCTTGTTTGTTTGTTGTCTCAGACCCCTCACCCTGTCATTACCCTTATTTTTATAAGTTTCATCATCCATTATTGTATGTCTTCTTAATTTTTCCTATAGTTTCATGGAGAGATTAAGTACCTGTAATATCCAGTGTGGCAGGCAGCTTGGATCTGACAGGATATTTATGATCCCGCTTCACGCAGTCTGTCAATGGCTTCGGTCGGTCCAAGCAGGATCAGGATATCGCTATCCTTCAGGACAAACTGTCCGGTAGGGATTAGATTCAGTCTGTCAGGAACCATCTCTTTGATGGCAACCACTTGTACACCATATTGATTGATAAGGTCAAGTTCACGGAGGGCCTTGCCTATAAATGCCCTTGGGGGAGCAAGCTCTACTATGCCATAGCCCCCGATGATCGGTAAGTAATCAAGCATATTTGGATTATGCAATTTTTCAACAAGGGATAGGGCCATGTCCTTTTCAGGAAAAAAGACTTCAGTGGCTCCCACCTTATAGAGGATGCGGCCATGGGCCTCACTCATCGCTTTGGCAAGAATTTGTTTCACTCCCATATCCTTCAAATTGAGAGTTACAAGGATTGAGTCACTTAAAGGTGAACCAATGCACACTATGGCTGCATCCACCTGTTTGATTCCAAGTGCCTGGATAGCCTTACGGTCAGTAGCATCAGCGATCACGGCCTGATTAACTTTTTCCTTGATTTCTTGGATTATATTCTGGTCTTTATCAATGGCCAGAACTTCATGTCCCCTTTCATAAAGACCGATGGCCAAATAATACCCGAACTTGCCAAGTCCAATGATCCCGAACTGTTTCATTTCATAGCCTCCGTACTACTTTTATGGAAGAAAAGGAAGGGTTTTATCCAATCATAATGGTTTCCTCTGCATACCGGTACTTGGGAGCTATCTTGCGACTGAGAGCCATGGCGATCACCAGGGGACCAAGACGGCCTACAAACATAATTACGGTAAGGATGATTTTCCCTGCTGCAGTAAGTCCGCCTGTAAGCCCGGTGGAAAGCCCCACCGTGCCAAACGCACTGACCACCTCGAACAGCAACTCCAGAAAATTTCCCCGGCTCATAGGGTGGGGGACCTCCCCCAGTTCAGTCATAAGCAGTAGCATAGTACCGATAATGACTACAAGCATACTTATCATAATTATGCTGACCGCCTTGCCGACGCTTTCATGGGATATGGTTCGATGAAATATCTGGGGTTTTTCGAGCCCACGAAGACGGGATACTCCCAATAAAATGAGAGTAGCAAAGGTGCTGGTCTTGATTCCGCCGCCGCACGATCCGGGAGATGCGCCGATGAACATAAGCAAGATCAGGAGAAAAAGGGTTTCGTTGGCAAGATTGCCAATCGGCAATGTATTAAATCCTGCTGTCCTGGCGCTTATGGCCTGGAAGAAACCGGCAAGGAAACGATTGGGAAAGGATAACGCACTCAAGGTATTATTCCATTCCATCAGTGTGATTAGCAGCCAGCTTGCAACAATCAGTGTGACGGTGGTGGACAGGACCACTTTTGAATGAAGGCTGAGTTGAGATAGCCTTCGCCGGCTATATGGAACCTTATGTTTGAGCTCGGAAATAACCAAAAACCCGATTCCACCACTCACAATAAGAAGAGATGTTACCATATTTAGTATCCAGTCGTTTTGGTATCCCGAAAGACTGTTATGGAAAAGAGAAAAACCTGCATTACAAAATGCACTCACAGAGTGAAAAAGGGAAAGGTATAATGCGTGACTGATCCCATTATTGGGAATGAATCTGAAAAACATTACAACCATTCCCAGTCCTTCGAACACAAAAGTGAACGTTATGATATCCCGTAATACCGAATAGAGACTACGTTCACCTCTGCCTGTTAAGGTATCCTGAATCACAAAGCGCCCCGCAAGGCTGGGGCGCTTACCCGCCATTAAGAGGACCAGGGTGGAAAATGTCATAATACCGAGTCCTCCCAACTGGATAAGTAAAAGAATTACCAGTTGGCCAAAAAGACTCAGACCATGTCCTGTATCAGTGACTGCAAGACCGGTGACACAGCTTGCAGATGTAGAGGTGAATAGTGCATCTTCGAAACAGAGTCCTTTGGTAGTCGATGCCGCGGGTAGCATCAATAAGAGGGTTCCAATAAAAATGAGTATGACAAAGCCGAATATGGAAACCCGTGCTGGTGACTGGAGAAGCGATCTGTATATTCGGTGGGTAAATATAAAAGACATTATCGCTTATCCCCAAGTTTTTCTCTTGTTATGTGTTCA
>CAZQAA010000094.1:0-2906 GCA_964591255.1 uncultured Desulfobacterales bacterium
ACCTGGTTTCAAAGGCCGTACCGGTTTTGGCAGAAAAATTGTCAGCAGACGGCATTCCATCTGCTGCCAGAGCCATTATGACCACCGATTCATTTCCCAAGCTCAGCCAATTTGGAGGCGAATGCGGAGGGAAACATTATCATATATTAGGCATAGCCAAGGGTGCGGGGATGATCATGCCCCATATGGCTACCATGCTTTGCTTTATCCTGACTGATGTCAGAATTGATGCAGATGCCCTTAAAACAGCCCTCCTGTTATCAGTTGAGCAGACATTTAACCGGATAACTGTGGATGGGGACACCAGCACCAATGATATGGTCCTGGCAATGGCCAACGGCATGGCTGGGAACATGAATATATCGGATGACGATTTTAAAATATTTATCAACGGCCTGAAAAGAGTCATGGGAAATCTCGCACGGATGATTGTAAGGGATGGCGAGGGTGCTACCAAGCTGGTCAATATAGAAATAAAAGGTGCTTCTAGCACGTCGGATGCCTATATGGCTGCCAGGACTGTAGCCAACTCAAGCCTTGTTAAAACAGCCTTTTATGGGCAGGATCCCAATTGGGGAAGAATTATGGCAGCCCTTGGAAGGGCTGGTATAACGATACAAGAGGAAACCATAGATATATTTCTGGATGATATAAAGATTGTTTCCTCCGGCCTTGGTATGGGAACTGAATCAGAGGCACGGGCAGCGGAAAAGATGGCAAAAAAAGAATTTACCGTAACAATAGATCTTCATCAGGGTACTTATGAGGATAGGATAATTACATGTGATCTTACCCATGCTTATGTAAGTATAAACGCGGAGTACAGGACGTGATAAAATAAAGGGAGATAAAAATGTTTGCAGTAATAATGGCAGGGGGCTCAGGCACTCGTTTTTGGCCTGCAAGCAGGAAGCAGAGGCCAAAACAATTTTTGGATATCACGGGCAGAGGGCCTATGGTGGTGGAGACATGTAATAGGCTTAAAAGCATAGTCAGGGACGAGGACATGCTTATTGTTCTTGGTCACAGACATCTGGAAGAGGCCCGGAGTCTTTTCTCTGGCCGCAGAGTGCATCTGATTGCAGAGCCTGTAGGTCGCAATACCGCCCCATGTATTGGCCTTGGTGCAGTATATGCCCGTTATCTTGGCAAAGAAGGACCTGTGGCGTTTCTCCCTGCAGATCATTTTATTGCTGATTCCACATCATTTGTAAATGCCGTGGCTGCTGCGGGGGAATTAGCCAGTTCAGGGGGCATTGTGACATTGGGCATTGTACCCACTAGACCTGAGACCGGCTATGGGTATATCAGACGTGACAGCTCTTCTTTTAAGGCTGGTCCTGTTACCGCTTATACGGTGCTGGAATTTGTTGAGAAGCCTGATCTGGAACAGGCCTTGCAATATATTTCAAGCGGAGAATATTATTGGAATGGAGGAATATTTGTCGCCACACCAAAGACTATTCTTACGGAGATAAGCAGATATCTACCGGAGTTGTACGCTGGTCTTCAACGATTAAGCGAGGCCCTTGGCACGAAAAGTTTTGAACAGGAGTTTGAAGATGTCTACAATACCATAAAGGGCATTTCCTTTGACTATGGTATTATGGAAAAAACCAAGGAGATGGTTTACGTGGTGCCGTCTAATTGTGGCTGGAGTGATGTGGGATCATGGGCATCTTTGTATGAACTGAGAAAAGCTGAGCATGATAATAATCAAAATCTCATTGAAGGCGATAGCCTTCTGATAGATTGCCGAAAGAGTTTTGTCAGTGCCCTTGGTGGCCGTTTGGTGGCATGCCTCGGCCTTGAAAACTGTCTCGTAGTAGACACGGAGGACAGTCTGCTCGTAGCTGATATAAATCGATCTCAGGATGTGCGTAAAATTGTAGATCAATTAAAGAAAACAGGAAAGGAGGGCCTGTTATGAATTCCCAGATTTTCAGAGAGTATGATATTCGAGGCGTATATCCAGATGAGTTGAATGAAGATACTGTCCAACGGCTGGGTCTTGGAATAGGAACCTATTATAGATCAAATGGGGCTGAGACGATTTCTGTCGGTCGAGATTGTCGCCTGAGTTCTCCTGATATATTTAAGTGGCTCACGCGTGGCCTTATTGGAGCCGGGATGACTGTGGTAGATGTCAATATGATACCTACGCCTCTCCTTTACTTTTCTCTGCATCACCTCAATGTGGACGGAGGGGTCCAAATTACAGGCAGCCATAATCCTCCGGAGTTTAACGGATTCAAGATATGTCTAGGGACCGCATCTATATATGGTGAAGAGATCCAGAAGATCAGACGAATATGTGAATCTGCTGATTTCAGCCGTGGAAATGGTAAACTCGAAGAGGCGGATGTCATAACTCCTTATATCCAATATATAAAGGCAAACATACGGCCCGGTGATGTCAAGAAAAAAGTAGTGTTGGATGCTGGAAATGGCGTTGGGGGAACCGTGGCCATGGAGATATATGACATTTTTGGTTTTGAAATCATTCCACTTTTCTGCGAGCCCGACGGAAGATTTCCGAACCACCATCCTGATCCCACTATCCCAAAAAATCTTGAGGCCATGATATCAAAGGTGCGCGAAGAGTCAGCCGACCTTGGTATAGCATTCGACGGAGATGCAGACAGAATAGGTGTGGTGGATCAGGAAGGTAATATCATCTGGGGTGATCAGTTGATGATTATATTTTCAAGAGACCTCCTTTCGCGGTATCATGGGGGTAAAATTATCGGAGAAGTCAAGTGTTCACAGGTCCTTTACGATGATATTGAACGTAACGGTGGTGAGGCAATAATGTGGAAGACAGGACACTCCCTCATAAAGAACAAGATGAAGGAAGAAGGGGCATTGTTGGCCGGTGAAATGAGCGGGCACCTCTTTTTTGCCGA
>CAZQAA010000095.1:0-2727 GCA_964591255.1 uncultured Desulfobacterales bacterium
ATTTTTTTTAGATTTCCCACACCCATAAGGAATACCAATGTTCCGGCAGCCGTTGAAAGCTTGTTCCAAGGGATATCAGATTTTTCTTTTTCAGGGTCTTCATGCCCCGTGACAAAGGCTACCGTAGATGTGTAGTTTCGGTGGGTCAACGGAATTCCCGCATAGGCGGGGACGGAAATGGCGGATGTCACTCCGGGTATGATCTCAAATTCTATTTCCGCACTTGCCAGTTCTTCAGCTTCTTCCCCACCCCTACCGAAGATAAAAGGATCCCCTCCCTTGAGTCTGAGTACCTCAAGGCCTTTTGACGCCCTGTCAACAATCAACCTGTTTATCTCTTCCTGACTTATCGTATGATGTCCCCTCTTTTTGCCTACATATATGAATTCTGATTCTTTCTTTGCATATTCAAGAAGGGTGCGGTTAGCCAGATTATCATATATGATTACATCGACTCTTGACAGGCATTCTCTTGCCTTGACGGTCAAAAGATCAGGATCTCCTGGACCTGCACCTACCAGATATACCTTACCTTTTTTTGTTTTCCTTTTCATAGCCTCTTATCCACAAATATCTGAAAGAATCTTTTCTGCACCTGACTCAAGCAATTGCCTGGCGAGTCTGAGTCCGATCTCTTCTGGATTTTTTATCGTGCCTTCTGTGGCATCTGCGACGATCTTGCTTCCATCCAAGGTACCCACCATGCCTTTTAGATACAGATTCTTCCCTTTTATATCTGCAATGGCGGCTATGGGAACTTGGCATCCTCCTCCCAGTTCCTTCAGAAAGGCCCTTTCCGCTTTCACGGCCACCTCTGTTGGTTTGTGATTCATGAAGGAAAGCATATTAATGGTCTCTTTATCATCGCGTCTTACTTCAAGCCCGAGTGCTCCCTGGCCGACAGCCGGCAGTATCAGGCTTGCAGGGATAAACTGGGTAATGCGGTCTGACAGCCCAAGCCGCCTGAGTCCGGCAGCGGCAAGTATAATTGCATGAAGATCTCCTGAATCAAGTTTCCTGAGACGGGTGTCCACATTTCCCCTTAAAGGAACGATGGCAAGGTCGGACCTGAAATTGAGTAACTGCGTGGATCTCCTCAGACTGCTGGTGCCTATCCTTGCACCTGAGGGGATATCCTCTAACTTACGGACCTGAGAGGATATGAAGGCATCCCTGTAATCTTCCCTTTTTGGAAAGGAGGAAAGGGCCAGTCTTTCCGGTAAGTCGGCAGGCACATCTTTCATGCTGTGCACGGCAATATCGATCTCGTCTTCCATCAGTGCCTGTTCGATTTCTTTTACAAAGAGACCCTTACCCCCAATCAGACTTAACGGCGAATCAAGAACCTTGTCTCCTGTGGTCTTGATTACCACCAGTTCTACTTTGATAGATGGCTCCTTGGCCTCAAGCACCCCTTTAACCCATTTGCTTTGTGCAATGGCCAGTTTGCTTCCTCTTGTGCCTATTCTTACAATCATATTCATCCAATTCAAACATAAAATGGTTATGTAAAAATGATTATACAACCTGGGAGATATTTTTATCAATCTATATATCTATCTAGATGAACTCATAGATTGGCTGCATGCCGATAGACAGACATGGAAATTACGGAAAGAGGCTATATTTATGGAGGGAAGGCAGATAATTATTGCAATATGCTAAACTAATAGTTAAAAAACGTAAAAAATCCCTCTAAAAAATAATACATAAGGGAAGTATAAAGGCAGCTATCATATATAGCCATAA
Source organism: uncultured Desulfobacterales bacterium (assembly GCA_964591255.1). GTDB lineage: Bacteria > Desulfobacterota > DSM-4660 > Desulfatiglandales > Desulfatiglandaceae > CAZQAA01. Next base: position 1,750 of record CAZQAA010000095.1, read on the forward strand.
AGAGCTATATACAGAACTAGCATGACAGATTATTAGGAAGGGGAGAATAGGATGAAGATACTATCTGTAAATGGAAGTCCGCATAAATCAAAGGGGAACACCCATATCATCAGCCGCGCATTTCTGGAGGGGGCGGTGGATGCAGGGGCCACAGTGGAAGAGATCTTCCTGCAGGGATTGAACATAAATTACTGTATCGCGTGCTATACCTGTTGGGTAAAGACTCCGGGAAAGTGTATTCACAAAGATGATATGAATGAACTTTTGAACAAGGTTTTACATTCGGATCTGTTGTTATTGTCAACCCCTCTCTATCTGGACGGGGTCAGTGCCCAGACTAAAGTTTTTTTGGATCGCATGGTGGCTATACTGCAGGCCCATTTTACTATATTGGATGATCATTGCAGGCACAAGATCGGTGTTTCCAAGATGCCGGATCTGTTTATGATCAGTTCATGCGGATTTTCCGAAATGGAAAATTTTGAACCTTTAGTGGACACTATGAAGCGTGCCTGCCTTAATCTGTATATGGAGTATAAGGGCGAGTTGTTGCGTCAGGGAGCTCACTTTCTGAGATTAAAGAATATATATCCATTCGAGATCGATGTAGTATTGCAGGCCGCCAGGCAGGCAGGTCAGGAACTGATCGAAAAAGGAGAAGTAAGCAGGGAGACCGCCGAAAAGGTAGCATTGCCGTTTTGTGAAAAGGAAGAGTTTGTAAGGCAGACAAATATTATGTGGGATGAAATAATTGAGAAATCTGGGCTGAAAAGAGGCAAATAGTCACGAATAAACCAGGTTTAACAGGATTTAAATTCAGATTAGACAGGGAGGCAGATCTTTGAATAATTCGGATGACTGGGGCAAGGATCCGTCAGTAAGGATGATGCGTCGTATATTTAGACGAATGGAGACGGCCCAGAAACTATTGCTTGAGGGGCTAAATATATCCCCTTTTGATGTCAGGCTCCGAAGGTG
>CAZQAA010000096.1:0-4782 GCA_964591255.1 uncultured Desulfobacterales bacterium
ATACCTTCTGCCCTTTTGTTTCTGTGCTTTTAAATATATCGCCTGACCACCTCGACCGCTATCCAGACTTTGATGCCTATGTACAATCAAAACTGAAAATATTCAGGAACCAGGGTAAAGGCCACTACGTCGTCCTGAACGATGATGACAAGAGACTGTCATCGCTGAGTCTGTCTCCAGATGTAACTGTTTTACGTTATGGGCTTGAAAAAAAAAGCGGCCGCTGCGCATTCATACATAATGGGATGCTTACTATCCGCATAAATAACACAAAAAAACATTTTTCTCTTGAATCCTTCAGCCTGAAAGGGCCCCATAACTTGGAGAATCTCCTTTCGGTAGTCATTTGCGCCTCGATTTTGGGAATTGAAGATACAGTTATTCAGGAAACTATCGATAACTGCAAGGGCCTGCCCGGCAGATTAGAACTGGTAGCAGAAAAAGACGAAATCCTGTTTTATAACGATTCCAAGGCCACGAATATCGATGCAGCCATGAAAGCAATTAGGAGTATAGATAAGCCTATTATCCTTTTGGCCGGTGGTCGTCACAAAGGGGCTAATTATGGAGAGTTAGTCGATATCGCCAGAAAAAAGGTAAAAATGGCTATTCTGATGGGGGAAGCGAAAGAGATCCTATCGAAATCATTTAAGGGCATCATACCACATATATTGACCAACAATATGGAAGAGGCTGTATCGTTAGCCTTTTCCCATGCACAAGCAGGCGATGCTATCCTGCTGGCCCCCGCATGTTCCAGCTTCGACATGTATGAAGATTTTGTGCAAAGGGGAAACGCCTTCAAGACTGCTATAGAGAGGCTTGTATATGGCTCATAGAAAATCGGTGGGGGGATATGACTACATTATTCTCATGCCTGTATTGGCTCTTGTGGGTTTAGGGCTGATTATCGTTTACAGTGCCAGTTCTCAATTATCAGCACATCATTTGGGAGAAGCCAATTTTTATCTTGAAAGACAATCTATTTTTGCTCTTGCGGGCATTGTTTTGATGATACTGGCAAAGAATATACCGTGCACATTTTATTCAAAACTCATATATCCGTTACTTGTAATTAGTTTTTCACTTCTGATCCTGTTATTGATTCCTGGGATTGGACACACAGTGGGCGGAGCCACCAGGTGGATAAGGCTAATGGGTCTTTCTTTTCAGCCATCCGAACTAGCCAAGTTCACATTGGTTATCTATATAGCCTACTCCATGTCCAAAAAAGGTTCAAACATGCATTCGTTCACGAATGGCCTCCTGCCCCATCTGATAATAGCTGGGAGCACTATGCTTCTGATAATTCTACAACCAGACCTGGGAACTGCTTTGATAATCGGCTGCTGGTTATTCATCCTCTTGTTCGTGGGAGGAGCACGATTGCGATACCTCTTTGTAATTCTGATCCCTGCCGTCCCATTTGTGATATGGCTCATATGGCAAGCCGAATACAGACTAAAGAGGTGGTTAGCGTTTATTGATCCCTGGAACGATCCAAAAGGCATAGGATTTCAGATCATTCACTCTTTTCTTGCCTTTGGTTCCGGAGGTGTTTTCGGGGTAGGCTTAGGGAATGGCAAACAAAAACTATTCTACCTGCCTGAACCTCATACAGACTTTGTCCTTTCAGTAGCCGGTGAAGAATTGGGATTTGTGGGTGTGGCTATAATCATTTTCCTTTTCGGAGTCCTGATTATTCGTGGAATAAAGATCTCTCTTGATGCCAGGGATCTTTACAGCAGTTATCTGGCGTTAGGCCTAACATGTCTGATAGGTCTCCAAGTGATAGTCAATATGGGGGTTGTCATGGGTTTGCTCCCTACCAAGGGTCTCACACTGCCGCTGATCAGCTATGGTGGAACATCCCTGGTCTTTAACCTGATAGGGATAGGAATACTGTTGAATATCTCCTCCAGGACATAAAGACATGAAAAAGACTCCACCATATACTTTTATAATAGCTGGTGGCGGAACGGGAGGGCATCTCTTTCCGGGAATAGCTGTAGCAAAGGAACTTTCAAGAAGGTTTCAGGAGGCTTCTATCATTTTTGTGGTGAGTCGCAGGAAAATGGAGTCAAAAATATTATCACAGTACGGATACGGAATGACGTCCATAGATGTAGAAGGGATAAAGGGCCGTGGCTGGAAAAAGGGATTCTCCGTTCTGCTCAAGATGCCGGCAAACATTCTTCGATCAGTCCTGACAATCAAAAGGCTCTCGCCGATTGCGGTCCTCGGGATGGGAGGATATTCTTCAGGTCCCATCTGTCTAGCAGCAAAATTCATGGGAATTGCCACTGCAATTCATGAACAAAATTCTTATCCCGGCCTTACAAACCGTATTCTATCAAAATTTGCAGACCGAATCTTTGTATCTTTTGAAGAAACCCTGAAATACTTTAAAGGGAAAAAAGTATTTTTAACAGGGAATCCTGTTCGGGAAGAACTGTTTTCCTCCTGTAGCATATCGGCGGGAAAAAACCGAAATTTAACTGTGTTGGTTTTAGGCGGAAGCCAGGGGTCTGTGGCCATAAATAAGGCATTTGCTGAAGCGCTCTCTATCATGAAAACAAGGGGTAAAGAAATCGATGTGATCCACCAAACCGGAGAAAGAGACTACGGACGGGTGGCTGAAGAGTACCTTGCCAAGGGCATCAAGGGAGAATTGTTGCCATTTATAGAAGACATGCGCGCGGTATATAGCCGGGCAGATCTGGTCATAAGCAGAGCCGGTGCATCGACCATCTTCGAATTGGCGGCAACGAGGAAACCTTCCATCTTGATTCCATACCCATATGCAGCTGATCAACACCAAAAGCTGAACGCACTTGCATTAGTTCGGATCGGAGGCGCAGAAATGATCTGCCAAAACGATCTTACAGGCGAACGAATCGCAAATATTTTAATAAAGTATATAGACAACCCGGAAATATTAAGGGAAATGGGAAACCGCGCAGGAATGGCCGCCGTGCACGATGCAGCCAGGCTTATTGTAGATCTTTTGGTGGAACTAATAAGAAAATGAAGAAATTTGGAAAAGTCAGGCATATCCATTTTGTGGGCATAGGCGGCATAGGCATGAGTGGGATCGCAGAACTCTTGATCAATCTTGGGTACAAGGTGAGCGGTTCTGATTTGAAAGACACGGCCGTAACCAGACGGCTGAGCGAACTTGGCGGACACCTCTTTCAGGGACACAGAAAAGAACACGTGGAAGGGGCTGATGTGGTGGTATATTCTTCGGCCGTAGGAGCGAAAAATCCTGAAATCATGGAAGCTGTTAATCGCTATATACCGGTAATACCAAGAGCTGAAATGCTTGCTGAGTTAATGCGGCTTAAGTTTGGAGTAGCTATCGCAGGGGCACACGGAAAAACCACCACCACATCTATGGTGGCCTCCATTCTCACATGCGGGCATCTTGATCCTACAGTTATTATCGGTGGCAGACTGGATATCTGGGGCGGATCAAATGCTAAACTGGGTCAGGGTGATATCCTGGTTGCCGAAGCAGATGAAAGCGACGGATCTTTTCTGGCCCTTTCCTCCACGATTGCCGTGGTCACCAATATAGACCGTGAACACATGGACCACTACAGGGATATGGAAGCCTTGCGAAATGCCTTTGTCGATTTTGTCAACAAAATCCCTTTTTACGGAACCGCCGTACTTTGTCTCGATAATGAGGAAATACAAAGGATTATTCCAAGACTTAAAAAAAGATACTTGACATACGGCATGACTTCCCAGGCAGATCTAAGAGCACATGACATGGAAAAAACGGGGTTTGGTCTCAGCTTCGATGTGATATTCAAAGACCATCTTCTGGGCAGGGTGCGGGTAGGAATTCCAGGCGAGCACAATGCATTGAATGCCCTGGCAGCCATTGCCGTAGGGCTTGAATTGGACCTAAACATAGAGGTCATCAAACAGGGGCTCCACAATCTGGGTGGATTGGAAAGGAGATTTCATGTAAAAGGCGAGGCAAAAAATGTGATCGTCCTTGACGACTACGGGCACCATCCAACCGAGATAACTGCCACACTCAAAACCGCAAAGGAATGTTGGCCTGAAAGACGGTTAATAGTAGTGTTCCAGCCCCACAGATACACCCGAACAAGGGACCTTTTCGATCGCTTTGTTATCAGCTTTAACGAGGCAGACACATTAGTTGTGGTGCCAATCTATGCAGCAGGAGAAAGCCCCATCGAGAAGATTTCATCTGAACATCTGGTCCAAAAAATTAAAGAGCACGGGCACAGAAATGTGCTTTTCTCCAAAGGAAATGAAGATGTGCTAGACCTTCTTTTATCCATTGTAAGAGAAGGGGATCTCGTAGTGACACTCGGAGCGGGAAATATCTATCAAATGGGTAAAAAGCTATTAGAGCAATTAGAGCAAAGATAGATGGATAAGAAATACAAAGAGGAACTAAGCCGGATCATGGGAGAACACCTTCGTTTCGATTGCTCCCTGGCCCCATATACCACCTTTGGTGTAGGGGGAAAGGCGGATATCCTGTGTGAAGTCAGGAATGAGAAAGAATTAAAAGACCTGGTATCATATCTCTATAAAAAATGTATCCCTTATCTTGTGGTGGGGCTTGGCAGCAACCTGCTTATTACAGACAAGGGGATCGAAGGAGTGGCAATAAGGCTGTCAGGCTCCCTAGCTTCTATTCAAAACAAAAATCATCATACAAATGGAAACGGGAGAATGTCCGCTGAATCCACTGTAATAACAGTAGGTGGCGGACTCAAGATTGCAGATCTCCTT
>CAZQAA010000097.1:0-7596 GCA_964591255.1 uncultured Desulfobacterales bacterium
ATGACATGGATATTGTCATTACCGAGGGTTATAAAAGGGAAAACACACCAAAGATAGAGGTCTTCCGTATGTCAAGACATAATGGACCTGTTTGTTTAAATGATGACAATCTCATAGCCCTTGTTACAGATTCGGATATGGACACAAATATCCCAAAATTTGCCTTGGACGAGATAGAAAAGCTGGTGGACTTTATAGAAAACAGAATACTTGCAAAGTCCGGTTTAAAAACCTCATAGAAACCATGAGTCACTCGTCAGGACAATACCGTACGCGATATTTTCCCACGGTTCCTGTCGATCCTGTCCAATTCACAGGTTCAGGCCTGATTCTTTGATATTTTTTCAGTCCCGCTTTATGTTACACTGTAGATCACAAAAAAAGAAATCCCGTGAACCGGTAATTTCGATATTGCAAATGTATTGTAAAGGAGGAGGAAATGGCAGATTTCCAAAAATGGTACGATGCCCATTTGAATAAATATCAAAAGATCGCCCATATCAAAGGCAGGGAAGAATATAACCGACTGTATAAACAGTCTATTGAAGATCCAGAAGGTTTCTGGGCAGACCAGGCAACGAAATATTTGTCCTGGGACAAAAAATGGGATTCCGTCCTGAATTATGACTTTGATGAGGCAAGAATTGAATGGTTCGGTGGGGGAATCATAAATGCTGCTTACAACTGCCTTGACAGGCATCTCAAGAGCCATAAGGACAAGGTGGCCTATTACTGGGTAGGAGATGACCCTGATGATACCAAGGCCGTCTCATATGCAGAACTGCACAGCCAGGTAAACCGGCTGGCGGGGGCCCTGAAAATCCGTGGCATAGGCAAGGGTGACCGTGTCATTGTTTATATGCCTATGATAGTTGAACTCCCCATAGCCATGCTGGCCTGTGCAAGGATAGGTGCGATCCATTGTGTTGTATTTGCAGGATTCAGTGCGGAGGCCCTGGCCAACCGTATCAAAAACTGCAATGCCAAGGCTGTGATCACGGCGGACGGGAGTTTCAGAGCAGGCAAGGTGATCCCGCTCAAGGCCATTGTGGACAACGCACTTGAAAATTGTCCTGATGTGAAAAATGTCATTGTCTACGACCGCGCCGGCCTTGCACCTGATATGGTATATGGACGCGATATATGGTGGCATGAGGCCATGGCTGATCCAGACCTCCCATCCCATGTCCCGGCAGAGTCTATGGGTGCCGAAGATCCGCTCTTTGTTCTTTATACCAGTGGAAGCACAGGGGCTCCCAAGGGCGTGGTTCACACCCATGGAGGGTATCTCCTCTACGCTGCCATAACGGCCCACCTGGTTTTCGATTTGAGAGATGATGATGTCTTCTGGTGTACGGCCGATATAGGGTGGGTTACCGGGCATAGTTACGCGGTTTACGGGCCGCTTATTAACGGTGTTACCAGTGTCATATTTGAAGGTGTTCCTACTTATCCGGACTTCGGCCGATACTGGCAGATTGTTGACAAATTCAAGGTTAGCAAATTTTATACTGCACCCACAGTAATCCGCTCCCTGGCAAAGGAGGGAACGCAGCATGTTGAAAAATACGATCTTTCCTCACTGAAAATCCTGGGATCGGTTGGTGAGTCCTTTAATCCAGAGGCGTGGCGATGGTATTATCATTATATAGGAAAGGACTATTGCCCGATTATGGATACCTGGTGGCAGACAGAGACAGGTGGGCATATGCTAACACCCCTTCCCGGGACGATTCCACTCAAGCCCGGATCCTGCTGTCTGCCATTCTTCGGCGTAGATCCTGTCATCATAGATGACACAGGAGAGGAAGTCCGTTTTCCGGAACAGGAGGGCGTACTTTGCATAAGAAAACCGTGGCCCGGGATGGCAAGGACAGTCTATGGAGACCATGATCGTTTCATTGAGACCTACTTTAGCCAGGTTCCCGGCATGTATTTCTCCGGAGATGGTGCCAAAACAGATGAAGACGGATACTTCTGGATAATCGGTCGAATCGATGATGTGATTAACGTTTCCGGGCACCGGATGGGTACTGCCGAGATAGAATCGGCCTTGGTATTGCATGACATGGTAGCCGAAGCCGCGGTTGTGGGCTTTCCCCACCCCATCAAGGGCCAGGGGATATATGCCTTTGTAACACTTAATACCGGTGCGGTAAAATCTGATGAACTTAAAAAGGAACTTGTCAACATGGTAAGGAAGGAAATCGGCCCCATCGCCACCATAGACGTAATACAATGGGCTGATGCCATGCCAAAAACCCGAAGCGGCAAGATCATGAGACGGATCCTGCAGAAAATAGCTTCAGGAAAGACAGAAGAAATTGGAGACATATCCACTATTTCAGACCCGGATGTAATTGAAAGCCTGATTGCAGACAGTATTGCGATGCAGCAGAAATAGATCCATTCTGCCCGCATCCATTTTGCTGCATACAAGACATGTTGCAAGATATGTTGCTGGGGATGCCATGATTCACATGGACAAAACGGGCCTTTTTTTTGAGATAAGGGCCTGCGCAACAGAAGACATCCCTTCTCTTCTGGAGATGTATGACGAATTTTCTCCAAAAGGCAAGTTCCAGGGCATGCCGCCGAAAGAAAAGGAGATGCGTGACCGATGGGTAAGGGGCTTGCTGAAAAACGGGGAAAATTTTCTGGCCTGGCGTGATAACAAGGTGGTCGGTCATGTTGTTGTGTTGCCTGATTGCAATAAATCTGATGCAGAATATCTTATTTTTGTTCATCAGTCTGATCGAGGCAAGGGTATAGGAACCGCACTGACAAAAGCAATTATAAAGAGGGCCAAGGCCCTTTGCATCAAAATTATATGGCTTACGGTAGATGCCTACAACTTCAGGGCCACACGATTATACAAAAAATGCGGGTTTGAATTCTGTGACACTTGCGGCTCAAGATTTGAACGGATGATGTCCTATTGTTACGAAATAAAAAATGACTCATGACTCTTAGAGTAGGCATTATAAAAGACAATCGATATTTTGACCACATGCCGGGGCATATCCACCCCGAGCATCCTGCGCGTCTCAGGGCGGTTTATAGAATGGTCGAAAAAGACTTTGCAGATTCCCTGATTTATCTCGGACCGGAACCTGCCACACTGGAACAGCTGGAATTTGTGCATTCATCGGCCTATATCCAGAAAGTATTGAAAACGGCCGACCGTAATTTTACAAGCCTTGCTCCCGATACCCCGGCAAGTGCCAAAACATGTATTACAGCCTTCTTAGCGGCAGGCGGCTGTTTGAAAGGTCTGGATGCACTGGCCACAGGCATGTGCGACACCTGTTTTGCACTGATTCGCCCTCCCGGACATCATGCCATGATCGACCGGGCCGGTGGATTCTGCATTTTCAACAACATTGGTATTACCGCCAGATACGCAATGAAAAAATACGGGATGCGTCGTATTCTTATTGTTGACTGGGATGTTCACCATGGAAACGGTTTGAATGACCTGTTTTACAATGAAAGTGAAGTACTGTATATGTCGACCCATGACAACCTGATTTATCCCTATACAGGCAACTGGGAGGAAGCCGGAAGAGGTGCCGGAGAAGGATACACCATAAATATTCCGATCACCAGGGACCTGGAAGACGATGATTTTTATGTCATATATCAGTCTGTTCTGCCTCCTCTCATTACCGGATATTCCCCTGAACTCATCCTGGTTGCGGCAGGTTTTGATGCCCACAGGGATGATCCAATCGGGAAATGCAGGCTCACTGAAAGGGCCTTCGGTTTGCTTGCCAAACTGCTTTTGAAGCTTTGTTTGGACATCAATAAAATCCCCCTACTTCTTGTATTGGAAGGAGGATATGATCCCCGTTCCCTTGCCCGATCTGTTCGGGAAGTGCTTATTGTCCTGACCGGAAGGGACTCACCGGAAGCATATCCAGTAACAGCATCCCAGCGAGCAGAAAAACTGATTGATAAGGCCAGGCAGGTACATACGAGATATGAACTTTTGGTCTGATCCACAGAGGAGGTGCTTTTAAGCAGATTTTATGATCAAGGCAAGAATAAAGGCTGAAAACCCCAATGCCATACTCGGAGATTATGACTCGGCCTGCAGGTCATTTTCATGGGATGAGGTTGAAAAATATTTTACGTGGCATAAGACCGGGAAACTCAATATAGCCCACGAGGCCATAGACAGATGGGCCGCTCTCCCCGACAAAATGGACAGGCTGGCGCTTGTCTTTGAAAAGGGGAATATCATTAACAGGTTCACCTATCTTGAATTAAAGGAGTTATCATGCAAATGGGCAGGGCTTCTTTCAAATCTTGGTTTCAATATGGGAGATCGACTATTTATCTTTCTTCCACCCTGTCCCGAGATCTATCTGTCAATGCTTGCCTGCAGCCGGCTGGGTGTCATATTTTGTCCGTTATATTCTACGTTGAACTATGATGAATTGGCCGAACGAATTGAAGATGCCAAACCCAGAGGCATACTGACCTCTCCAGATTTATCGGAAAGGCTGCCTGTTGAAAAAATGGGTACGGTTAAACACGTTCTTTTTACTGAAGCACCTTTACCGGGACTTTTTCCTGGGGAAATAACGGTTTCAGATCTGCTGGATCAGTTGCCAGGTGTTTTCGAGCCAGTATGGCTTAACGCTGACACACCATTTTATCTGATTTATTCATCAGGTTCCACCGGACCACCGAAGGGTGTCATTCATGCCCATCGTGACATGACAGGGCACCTGATTACGGCAAGATACGCGCTTGACGTGAGCGAAGACACCATACTGTGGACAGACGGCAACCCAGCCTGGGTAACAGGGACAGTTTACAGCGCCTTCGCACCGTGGCTATGCGGTGCCACATCAATTGTTCAGGGGAACCCCTTTTCAGCCTCTACATGGTATCGGACACTGGAACGGCATGGGGTTTCGGTATGGTACACAACACCTATGACAATTATAAAACTCATGGAAGAAGGAGAGGATCTGCCCGGCAGGTATGACTTTTCAGGCCTCCGGCATATAGCCACGGTAGGTAACGCCCTGGCCCCGGAGCTTTTTTACTGGATCAGGAAAAATCTTGGGCATTCTCCCCATGATACATGGTGGATGAGCGAAACCGGCATGATTTGTATGGCGAATTTTCCTTCCATGGACATCAAGCCAGGATCCATGGGAAAACCGTTTCCGGGGATCGAGGCGGCAGTCCTGGATGAAAAAGGGGAACCCCTTCCTCCCATGTCCATGGGTGAACTGGGCCTAAAGGTCCCGTGGCCAGCTATCCTTGCAGGTATCTGGGGTGACAACAGGCGCTACAGTGCCTATTTCCGCTTTAAAGGCTGGTTTGCGACGGGAGATATGGCTGTTGCAGACGATGACGGATATTATTATCATCAGGGAAGAATTGACGATTTGATCAAGGTGGGAGAAAAACTGATCGGCCCGTATGAGATAGAACAGATCCTCTACCAGCATCCGGCAGTCTGTGAAGCCGCAGTCATTTCCAAAAGCACCATGTCCGGTGAATCGTATCTCAAGGCCTTTATCACCATAGCAGAGGGTTTCACCCCATCCAACAAATTGAACCAGGAGATAAAGGCATTCGTAAAGGTAAATTTCTCTGCCGATACCCCGCTTAGGGAAATTGCCTTTACTGACAGGTTGCCAAAGACCAGGTCAGGAAAGGTCCTTAGAAGGGTTCTTAGGGCCCAGGAACTCGGATTGTCCGGTGGAAATCTCGATGACATAAAGGAGTAGTAAAGGGGAAAGGATAGATTATTTCCAGATCCATAGCCGGACGAATTTTAAATGAAACAAAATTTACTTGACAAGGTCAACATCTGTTTTTATATTACTAAAAAAGAATATAAGACGATATTATATGAAAAAATTTATAAAGGTTATGAAGGCCCTGTCTGATCCAAACAGGGTGAAAATTCTAAAGATGTTGCAGCATAAGATGATGTGCGTGTGTGAAATGCAGGAGGCATTGCAGGTGGCCCAGCCTACCGTATCCAAACATTTGAGATTACTGGAAGATGCTGGGCTGGTGTATTCACAGAAAGACGGCATATGGGTTAATTACTATCTGGGCGATGGGCCCAGCAGTCCATATGCAGCTACGATTTTGGGCAACCTGAAACACTGGCTGGAGGATGATCCGGAGATTGCTTCTCTTAAGGAAAGGCTCCCCATGATCAGACGGGAAGACATCTGCGTGAAATAATTTTTTTTGTTGTTTTTATATAGCTAAATAACTATTTAACTATTTATATGCTGCATCCGGCGGGTTGTTGCCATATTAAACAAAGCGGGCTTGGTTTAGGATGTTATATTATTGTTCAGTATTGAAGGTATGTTATCCGGCCGGCAAGATATTTTAAGTAAAAACAGAATCATGATCAAGGAGGATACAGATATGGAAATCAAGGTATTAGGTCCTGGATGTGCCAAGTGTCAGGCCACGGAAAAAAATGTTATGGAAGCGATTGCCGAGGCAGGTGTGGATGCCAGGGTGGAGAAAGTGATCGATGTGATGGAAATTGCCAAATATGGCGTATTTGGTACACCGGCCGTGGTAGTAAATGGCGAAGTCAAAAGCGTTGGCAAGATCCCGGACAAGGATGAGATCAAGTCCTGGTTGTCAGTCTAACAGATAAGGAAGATATAAATACGTCATAAGAGTGGCGTGTTTCGTGTGGCAATATTATGATTTTGGCCTGTTCTGGAGGTTCTAATGCGATGGGGCAACTCGCCAATCAGACGGCGGTGGAACTGACCCAGAAAAGTAAAAGTAGGGTATAAAAAGGGTGTGTAATATGCTTCTTAAGTCATATAAAAAGGAAATATCAAGGCCCAAATGCAACCCAGGATTCCAGACCGTGAATTGTCTGGCCCGTCTAGACCAGGATATAGGGGAGGTCCTTCCATATATAAACGCCCGACTGGGAGGCTTTGAATACTTTAAAGATCCGCCGCAGGTGATCTTTAAGGTAGATGGCAAGACCATAGCGGTTCACCCGCGGGAAATTGTTATTCACGCTCTCAAGGATGCAGAAGAGGCTGACAAGATCCTTGAATGGATAAAGCGTGAGATCAATGAAACATGGGAAAAAAAGGGAGACATCGAACCTAAATATGAAGGCATGCCTAAACCAAAGGTATTTGACATATTAAAGATGCTACCCATGAGCAATTGTAGAAAATGCGGGTTACCTACCTGTATGGTTTTTGCCACACAAATAGCAGGAGGTATAAAGGCCCCGGATGACTGTCCTGAACTGGATGAGCAAAAAAGGCGGGATTTGAGCGAATATTTGACTCATTTCAAATTTGATTTTTAATAATCATCGTTTTTCGCGCTAATTTGACCGTCATAGTGACCTGAATTTAAGGCAGCACTACAACAGCTCCCCCATATCCCGATTCCTTCGTCAGTCCGGAATCTGGGGAAAAAGCACATCCTGCTGGATTCCTTTTTTTGTTATCAGCGACAATATGGATCGTTTTTGTGGATAATATCTCCCCGCATTCCGATTTTGGGATATGCGGATTCAGGAAAAGTAAAATTTTTCAATATTGTTATCCTGAATGATTTTTT
>CAZQAA010000098.1:0-3273 GCA_964591255.1 uncultured Desulfobacterales bacterium
AAATGAGCGGGCACCTCTTTTTTGCCGAACGCTATTTTGGATATGACGATGCTATTTATGCCGGGGCCAGGCTTCTTGAACTTGTCTCCAGGACCGAGGAATCTGTCTCGGAAATGCTGGCCGATGTCCCAAAGATGGTAAATACTCCCGAGATTCGTTTAGATTGTCCGGATGATAAAAAATTCGAAATTGTTGCTGCACTCACAGAGGAATTCAAGAAAGAGCATAAGGTGATTGATGTAGATGGCGCAAGGGTACTCTTTGATGGTGGCTGGGGCTTGATAAGGGCGTCCAATACTCAGCCGGTACTGGTTCTACGATTTGAGGCGGCAAACGAGAGTCGGCTGGAAGAGATCCGGAAAATTTTTATGGACAGGCTGAAAAACAAGCTAAAATAATATCAGTGGGGCCTGAGCTTGTTTCTCAGTACCTTGCCCACACTGCTTTTGGGTAATTCTTTTCTGAATTCAATTTCGGCAGGGAGCTTATATCTGGCCAGTCTGGTACGGCAGTATTCCATGAGCTCCTCTTCCGTAGCGGTTTCTCCCTTCTTTAGGACAACGAACACTTTTACCGCTTCTCCGCGATATTCATGAGGGATACCCACGGAGCAGGCCTCCAGGATTTTGGGATGTCCGTAAAAAATTTCGTCAATTTCCCGTGGATACACCTTGTAGCCACCGGATATAATCATATCCTTTTTACGGTCCACAATATAGAAGAACCCGTCTTCGTCCATCCTCGCGATATCTCCGGTACGTAGCCAGCCATCCGCCAGGGCCTCTGCTGTTTCTTCCGGTTTGTTCAAATAACCTTTCATTACCTGGGGCCCTTTAATAAGGAGCTCCCCGGTTTTCCCCGTTGGAAGGTCTGTCTTGCCGTCATTAAGATCTGCAATACGGCACAAGGTGTCGGGAAGGGGTATCCCTATGCTGCCGATCTTCCGTTTTCCGGTGATAAAAGGGTTTACATGGGTTACGGGTGCGCTTTCGGTCAGGCCGTATCCCTCCACGATCACGGCGCCCGTCTTTTTCTCGAAATTCCGTATGATTTCAGCAGCCAGTGGGGCACTGCCGGAAAAAGCCCCTTTTATGGAAGTCAGGTCGGCATTATCGATTTTGGGATGATTGAGCATTCCTATAAACATGGTCGGCACAAGAGGAGCAAAGGTGGGTTTGAACTGTCTTATGGCATCAAGCAGTGGACCTGGTTGGGGTTTTGGGACAAGGATATTCCCCCATCCCATATAAATAGCAAGGTTCATGACAGTGGAGAGCCCGAACATATGAAAGAAAGGGAGGGCCCCCAATATTATTTCCCGGCCTTTATCGAACCGGGGAAGCCATGCAGCAATCTGCTGGACCTGTTTACTCAGATTCCCATGGGTCAATATCACCCCCTTTGGAACGCCTGTCGTTCCACCGGTATACTGGTACATGGCGATATCATCAAATGAAAGTTCAATAGCAGGCGGATCTGGAGGATAACGTTTCAGCATATCTTTCCACCTGTAGACATAGTTGGCCGGTTTTACATCTTTTGCCAGACCTTTTCTTTTTGCGATAAAGTTGAAAAAAATTCTCTTTGAAACAGGGAGATAGTCTCCTATGGAGGTATAAATGATTTGCCTTATGCTGGTATGCCGTCTCAAATCGATCATCCGATTTCCCAGGAGATCAAGGGTGATAAGGACCTTTGCGCCTGAATCATTGAATTGGTATTCGAGTTCCCGGTCTGAATAGAGGGGGTTGTTCATAACCGCCACACCCCCTATCTTTAATACGGCATAATAGCTGACAACACAGGGAACAATGTTCGGAAGCAGGATGGCCACGCTCTCCCCTTTCCTGACCCCAAGATCATGAAGGCAGGCGGCAAACCGATCCACCATCTCTTTCAGCTCACCATATGTAATTTTAAGGCCCTGAAAAATAAGTGCTACCTTGCGGGAAAATATGTCGGCCGATCTGTCCAGAAACCAGGGCAGGCATCTTTCCTCATATTGCAGACTTTCCGGAACCCTCTCTTCGTACTGGGCAAGCCAGGGTCTTTCATCACATCCTGATTTTTTCGCCACAAATACCTCCAATAATCACATACTCTTTAATACTGCGTGGGTCTTATCAAAAAATGGTGCCAGCACATTACATCAGCAATCTTTTTTCTTAAAAATTTTTCACGTGATATCTGCATTATTTTGATAATTTTTCATAATAAAAAGATTGGTTTTGGATATTAATATAGATTTGGCCGAAGTGTTTTTATATAAAATTGAATATGTGGTGTCTATCCCCTTATGGCGTTGTTCTCTCGAATTTACATGAAAATAGCCTTTGAAAAAAATATTAAAATAACTTGATTTTTAATTAAAAATAGATTATCTTAAAAAAATTGTATTACTGATGGTTAAAATTATCAAAAGTGGCATTTCAACAGTGCCTGATTGATTATCAAGATGCCAAACGTGATACAACTAAAGGCTTGTGCCTAATTGCAAGCATGTTTCGTTCTGAGGGAAAGAACTATTTGTCAAAATGTCAAAAGTGGCATCCTGAAGTCTGTAAACAAAAAATTATGAAAGGAGGATGTCACTATGGCTAATGGAATTGTGAAATGGTTCAATGACCACAAGGGCTACGGCTTTATTGAGCAGGAAGATGGTGAAGATGTTTTTGTCCATCATTCAGGGATCAATGCAGTCGGTTTTAAGTCTCTTAATGAAGGCGATCGGGTTACTTTTAGCATAGAGCAGGGAAAAAAAGGCCCAGCGGCGGTAAATGTCACTGTAGTTTAGTGCCTTGTTTTTAAAAAAGGGCACTTTATCCATTAAGGGTAAAGTGCCCTTACATTTAGGAATTTAGATAATGGGATTAAGGGACTATGGCAAAACGTAGCAAAAACGGCTTTATAAAATTTGAAAAAGAGCTTAAACGAAAAAAAAAGGCCAAGGAAAAGTTGGCTAGGAGGCAAGGAAAAAAGGGGCAAACCCCTGACAGTGACAAACCATAATAATATATAAACTGGATTTAGTGGTGCGCCTGGGGTGATTCGAACACCCGGCCTGCGGATTAGAAGTCCGCTGCTCTATCCAGCTGAGCTACAGGCGCTAATAGCCTATGGTAAAAATTACATCTCCTTGCCCTTGCCGTTCAACACCTGTTGCAGAACCATATTGGTGTTTTCTTCCAGCTGACATATAATCTCAGCCAGTGCTTTAAGACGGACAAGACTCTTCCTCGATTTCTCCTGATGGGGCAAGTTAAGCGATCGGTC
>CAZQAA010000099.1:0-3399 GCA_964591255.1 uncultured Desulfobacterales bacterium
ATAGAACATGTCTGGCATTACAATTTTGATCCCCAGACAAACGTGGTTGAGGTGAGGATATGCAAGTTAAGGGACAAGATAGACAAAGATTTTGATACAAAACTTATTCATACCATCCGCGGAGTCGGATATGTACTTAAAGAAGGCAAATAAATCGTAAAGCAGGACCCCATACCGGGATGGCTTTCAACCTCGATACGCCCCTTGTGGGCATGTATAACGGCCTTGACCAGGCTCAGGCCCAGACCAATACCCCGACTTGAACGACTTTTGTCACCGCGATACAGACGGTCGAATATCCTTGGAAGTTCTTTCCTGGGAATTCCCGTTCCAGTATCCTTGATTGATATCATGATCCCATCATCCTTTTTGTCAGATCTGATTTCAATCATGCCCCCTTTTGAGGTATATTTGACGGCATTATCAAGGAGATTTGAAATAACCTGGCGAATCCTGTTGGGATCCACACGGGCTACAAGGGTTGCACATGCCTGGAACATTATTTCCACCCCTTTTTCCTCGGCAACGTATTCATACAGTTCCACCACGTCTCTGATAAGTGATTCTATCTGCACCTCCTCAATGTTAAGTGCTATCGTCCCTGCTTCAGCCTCCGAGATATCCATAAGGGTTTCAAGCATGGCCACTATGCGCTCTGATTCTTCAGCGCAGTCCATAAGTGCCTCCCTCAGGGTTTCCCTGTCACACCGGGATTGAAGAGTTGTTTCTATTACATTGCGCAATCTGGTCACGGGAGTCTTCAGGTCATGCGCCACGTCGTCAAGGGTATCCTGCATCCTGTCAATGAGACTCTTGATCCTCTCCAGCATCTTGTTAAAAAGACGTGCCAATTCATCCAGTTCGTCTCCTGTTCCCCTGTAGGGTACACGTGCATCCATTTTGCCGGCTTCTATGTCGCTAACAGTGTTTATAAGGTCGCGTATAGGACGGAGAGACCGAAAGGCAAGAAATGCACCCGCAGCGATTCCAATGAGGACCACCGGTATCATGGCAAGGGCGAATATCTCCCGAAAGTTCCTCAGGAGGATCCGCCTCTTCTTCGATCCCCTTCCTACCTGCAGCCAGTATCCGTTAGAGAGGCGTCTGTTGTCTATGTCAAGCACATATTTGTGCTTCTTTCCCTGCAATATGATCCATTCGTCTGGCTTTTCAAATTGTTTTGTCCTCAGCATCATCCCTTCCACACCCTCAAACCGCCGGGGAGAGGTGCAAAACAGGGTACTGTTTAAAGGATCGGCGATCCGGACAAAGAAACCGGCAGCCTTGTTGCTGCTATCTTCCTGACGGATCTCCCTTAGCAATGCATCCATCCCTTCTGCCTGTTCCATAAGGAGATATTCATTCATCTTCAACCGTATCATGCTGTGGTCTTGCTCTTCAACTATGGAAGATATAAGGATATATGCAAACAGAAAGAGGACCCCGCAGCTCAGGATAAAGATGGTTGAATAGAGGGCGGCAAGCCTGAAGGCTGTACTCTTGCTATATTGTTTTACTCTCCAAAAAGCCATGCTGGTGTCCGGATTGGTTAATAAATAAACGTTAATCTAACCAGAAATCGTAAACGCTATAGCTCAAACCCAGGAAGATAGATAACATTCCCCGGTCTTTTTGTCACCCTGTGGTTTATTCCCCAGAAGACAGACTGCTATTGGCAAGATCTTTTATCGGGCCTATCTGGGCAGCCCTGATTATGACAAGTATCAATATCCACGCTATGGACATGGTAATAATGGTATGACTCAAATAATGGGCCCCCTTTAGCATCTGATATATTCCCATTGTCCAGCCGATAATCAAGCCGATTGCAAGCCCTGTCATTTTGGATCTTTTTCTGGTGAATGCGTAATAGAGCATCATCAATGCAAACCCACCACTGGCATGGCCTGCCGGCCACCCCTTACCTTTCCTGCGTTGCTCGAATCCTGGGGGATATCTTTCGAAAACTTTCACATAGGGATAATTTCCCCCATATCGCTTTATTTGGGAAGGGGTATAGACATTACTGCAATTTTTTAAAACAGCGACGGTTCCCGGCACAATGGTCAACGCCAGGCATATCAGGATACAGAACCGTCGGTATCTTAAAAGACAATAAATTTTAAAGGAGAAAACCCAACACAAAAAACAGAGGCATCCAAATACTATTATGAGATTCTTAAGGCCTGTGTAAAAGACCAGCCTGGGGACAGGATCTTTCTTGTCGATCATCCAATGATGACATTTCCAGATGTAGAAATGGTCCTGAAGCGCAAGATCGAGATTTGTAAGTTCGAACAGACACAGGATTCCAAACAAAAGGAGTATATGAAAGATAATTTGTTTTTGAAGCGACATCAATTCTCACAGTGATGAGAGCAGGTGTTTTTTTAACAAATAATTGGCTGTCTGGTAGTAGCTCACGGTATCAAACAAGAGTTCCTTGTTAATAGCGGTTTGACTCTGGAAACGATCAGGCCCGACGCAATATTCGACAGCCTTCTTCCCGGGCTGCAGCAGGGTCAGTTTCCCGTTGGTAAGCAGGCCCAACTTCTGATAGGTCCCCAGGAGCGCCCGTTCAGGAGGAGAACAGAGGATGTCTCTACCAAAAAACCGGCTTTTATAAGAGAAGTTCAGCAGCCCCAAAATGGTTGGAGCAACATCAATTTGGCTGCATAATGAATTACATTCTCCGGGTTGAACAAATCCAGGGGAGTAAATAATTAAAGGAATATGATATTTGTGTACAGGGACTTCAACCCTGCCCGAGCTGCTGGCACAATGATCCGCGACAATGAGGAAGACTGTATCTTTAAACCAGGGCCTTTTCATTGCAGACCGGATAAATTGACCGATTGCATAATCTGTATATTTTACGGCCCCGCTCCTTCCGCTGCCGGAGGGAATGTCGATTTTTTGGGGATATGTATATGGCCTGTGATTGGATGTGGTCATGATGATAGAGAAAAAGGGCCTTTTGCGGCTGAATGAATTGTCACTCTCCTTTAATACCCTGTTAAAGAGATCTTCATCACATACTCCCCAGATGGTAGAAAACGTTTTTTCCCTTTTCGACATGTCTGCCCGGTCAACTATTTCAAAACCATTGCCGCTGAAAAAGGTATTCATATTATCGAAGTAACCAAAACCTCCATAGATAAATTTTGTATCATAGCCCCTTTCCCTGAATATCTGACCAATGGTGAACAAGTTCCTGTTATTCGGCCGTTTGACCAAGGATCTTCCTGGTGTAGGGGGTACCGACATGGAAACAGCCTCCAGTCCCCGTGTTGTCCTGGTTCCTGTGGCGTAGATATTTCTAAAAAAAAGGCCCTCCCTTGCTATGGCATCAAGATTGGGTGTGAGATGGGCCTTGTTCCCGAATACACCCAGATAGCG
>CAZQAA010000100.1:0-5655 GCA_964591255.1 uncultured Desulfobacterales bacterium
CAAGATGGGCAACAGCTACCACCCGAAGATTTCTCTTCTTTGCCGCTTCCGCAACCATTAGAGGAAACTGTCCTCCACCGGCTATAAGGCCCAATATTTCGTGATCCTCATCCATTCCTTTTGTAAAAAGACCCTATCGCAGGATACCCCTTTTCGAACCATTGAAAAAATCAAGCAAAATTTCAAGCTCCGGGAAAGACTCAAGTACTTTCCTGACTTGAGCTATCCCTTGGCTGAAGTTCCTGTTCTCCCTCCAGATAATCCTGAAGGCCTTCTTCAGCCCATCGACAGTATCCGAAGAAAAACCCTGTCGAGTTAAACCCTTCCTATTAATACCGTATAGCTTGGCCCTTGGCCCGGCCGTGATCATATAAGGGGGTACATCCCTGTCGAGTCCTGACTTTCCGCCCACAAAAGAATAGGACCCGATACGAACAAATTGCTGGACCGCGACAAGACCGCCAAGGATTACATGATCACCGATACTCGTATGACCCGCAAGGGTGGCAACATTGGAAAGAATAATATCATTGCCCAAAATACAGTCATGAGCAATATGCGCATAAGCCATTATGTAATTACGGTCCCCGATAACCGTCTTCCATGCCTCCTTGGTGGTTGCTCTATGTATTGAGACATATTCCCTGATAACATTGTCATTTCCTATGA
The DNA here is from genome assembly GCA_964591255.1 of uncultured Desulfobacterales bacterium. GTDB lineage: Bacteria > Desulfobacterota > DSM-4660 > Desulfatiglandales > Desulfatiglandaceae > CAZQAA01. The sequence continues at coordinate 670 of CAZQAA010000100.1, forward strand.
TCAGCTTAGTATCTTCTCCACTGTAACCGATATCCTGAGGAGGCGTGCCCAGAATGGAAAATGGATATATCCTGTTTCTTTCTCCGATCTGCGTAATCCCCTCGATATAGGCATTTGCCATGACTACAGTATCACGCCCAATGGTAACGTTGTCCCCGATGAAACTGTACGCCCCGATCTTGACTCCTGGTGCCAGTTCAGCATGAGGGCTTACCACTGCCTGTGGATGAATATCCATAATCTTTGCTGCCACTCCTTTCCCTGTCATGCAATCGTAGCCGCCAGTACGGCTTCTGCAACCAAATATTCCTCCACAAATGCCTTCCCCTCCATCTTCCAGACCCTGGAACCCGATCTTAATGTGCTTATGTCAAGTCTGAGCTGATCACCCGGGACTACCGGTCTCCTGAATTTCACCTTGTCCATGGTCATAAAAAAGACCGAATCGGTATTTTCCTTTTCTGCAAGGCCATTAAGGGAAAGCCGCGCCAAAATCCCCCCGGCCTGGGCCATTGCCTCTATGATAAGAACACCTGGCATAATAGGATTACCAGGGAAATGACCCTGGAAAAAAGGTTCGTTGGCTGTCACGTTCTTGATCCCCACTATATTCTTACCAAGCTCGATCTCCGTTATTCGGTCAATCAATAAAAAGGGGTAACGGTGTGGAAGCAACCTGATAATATCTTGATAAACAAGAGGCAACGTTAAGTCTGACATTATTTTTGCTCCTTACATTTTTCTAACCTATTAAGCTTCTTTTCAATTGTCCGCAAACGTTCATTTATCTGTGGCAGGCGTGTTATGAGCCCCGAGGTCCTCAAAAAAAGTCTGTGGGGCATGGCAGGAGCGCCTGAAAAAGCCTCGCCAGCAGGTATAGATTTTGCGACACCTGATTGCGAGCCAATCATGGCCCTGTCCCCGATTTCAATGTGGTCCACGATTCCTACCTGGCCCCCTATAATCACCTCTCGTCCGATACGCACACTACCGGATATTCCTGCCTGGGCCACTATAATCGTATCTTCTCCAATAACTACATTATGTGCAATATGGACGAGATTATCAGTCTTGACCCCTCTTTTTATCCACGTCTTGCCTAAAGCAGCTCTGTCGATACAATTATTCGCCCCTATTTCCACATGATCATCAATCTGGACAGTGCCTATCTGTGGGATCTTGACAGACACAGTGCCACTTCTTACAAATCCGAATCCATCGCTGCCGATGACAGTTCCGGCATGTATAATAACATCATTGCCGATACTACAATCCGACAGTATGGTGACATTGGGATATAGTATGGCCCTGTCCCCGATCCTGACGCGATCCCCTACAAAAACTCCGGGAAAAAGGATCACATCATCACCCACTGTCGCATCTTTTCCAACATAAGCCATGGGACAAACAGAAGTTCCCTTCCCGATATGGCTGCTTTCATGCACTATGGCCTGTTTACTTATACCAGGCACTCGCGGCAAGGAGGGTGCAAAAAGGCCTGCTACCCTGGCATAGGCTATCCCCGGGTCTGCTACCACGACCTGAGGCCCTTTATAAAAAGCAATTTCGTCACCCACAATTATAGCCGATGCCTTAGTATCCGCAACTGCCTGTTTATATCGAGGATCAGCCAGAAAAGAGATTTCTCCCGACTGTGCGTTTTCCAGGGAATTGATGCCGGCGATTATCACACTCTCATCGCCGACTACTGTTCCCCCTACCAGTTCGGCAATTTCCCCCAGCGTAATCTTTTTGTCGCTTGCAGCGTCCCTATTTCTTTGTTCTATCATAGGCCTTGATAACATCATCTGTTATGTCGATCGCAAGATCATTAAACAGGATTCCTCCCCTGTTTTTTTCCAGGACTAAAGTATAATTACCTTTCTCAGCCATGTCTCCTACAATTTTCCCAAGATCCTGCAACATTCCTTCTACCAAATCTGCCTCAACCTTCCTCATTTCATCCCTCAGATCTTCAAAATAGTATTTGAACTCACGCCTTTTCCGCTCCAGGGTTTTCTCCTTGTCGGCCCGTGCATCGAGACTGAGCATCATACCCTGCTTTTTAAGCTCTTCCTGGAGTTTCAGGAGCTCTCCTTCCTTTTCATCCAGTCTTTTCTGCATGGCATCTTTCTTTTTTTGCAACTCACGATATACACGTTTTCCCTCGAGAGATTCCTTCATACATCTATTTAAATCCACCACGGCAATCTTCACAGAATCGCCTCCAAAAGCTGCAAATGGAACAAGAATTAAGACCATTATACCTACAAACAGGCACCCATACTTTCTCATGATTATCTCCTCCTTCTTGCTTTATTGTTTAATTATGAACCAATAAAATTTTTAAAACGTAGTCCCCATGCTGAATTCAAGCTTGCTTGAACGGTCACCTTCCTGTTTATCCAAATTATAGCCCCACTCTATCCGTATCGGGCCCATGGGAGATTGCCAACGTACTCCAAGACCTGCACTTTTCCTCATTCCACTAAACGTCCAACTCTCACCTTTAGCCCGGACATCACCGGCATCAATGAAAAAAAGCCCTAAAATTGACTGGTCCTTGCTCACGGGAAATATGTATTCGAAATTGTATACCATCATCTTTTCACCGCCTATTTCATCCCCGGTCACCGGATCCCGAGGAGAAATTTCCTGATAATCAAATCCACGCACCGTATCAATTCCACCCAGGAAAAACCGTTCATAAACTGGAATTATCTTTCCTCCTCTCTCCTGCAAATATCCCCATCTACCCTGGACCTTAAATACGGCATCTTTAGGCAAGGCAAAAAACCAGCATGATTGGGCAAGATATTTGTTATACTCATTATCACCCCCTAACCCGGCATATTCGAAAGAAAAGCTGTTAATTGATCCCTTATTAGGATTCCTTGCCCTATTGGTTGAATTTCGTCTTATGCCAAATCCGATGCTGCTGGTTACATATCTCCCTTCCATTGCCCTTATCTCATATGCAACGTCGTAATCTATATCGCTGATTTCAGCATCATCGTAGCGGTAAAATGACCAGCCAAAAGTATAATCATCGAATTTTTTAAGAGGAAAACCTATGGATATATTCACTCCTTTGCTGTCCTTAGTGTAATCATCATATTCACGTTCCCACTTGAAGAGACGGAAAGTCCCTGATACAGGACGATCAAAAAGCCACGGTTCGGCAAATGATATGTCAAACTGATTGCTTATACTGCCGATCCTGAGCTGACTTGCTAATCGTTGCCCATATCCTCGGAAGTTCTCCTCAGAAATTTGAACAGTGGCTACCAAACTGTCTACAGAACTAAATCCCGCACCGAAGCTGAAACTCCCTGTGCGACCCTCTTTGACCTTTACATCCAAGGCCATTTTATCCTCTGATGTACCCCTCCTTTTTTCGATCTTGACATCTTCAAAAAAGCCCAACCGATTCAGGTTTTCCGTACTCCTGTTTAGATCTTTTCCACTGAAATACTCCCCTTCAATAAGTTTCAGTTCACGTCTGATCACCTTGTCTCGTGTTATGGTATTACCTATAATATTTATCCTCTCAACCGTAACCTTGTAGCCCTTTGAAATAACATAGGTAACATCCACAAGACGTGCCTTGTCATCCCGCCGTATCTCAGGAGAGACGTCGGCATATGCATAACCCTCATCAGCGCACACTTCCTTTAACGCATCTATATCATTCCGAATTATTTCCCTGTTAAAAACCTTCTCCTTCCCGATCTTTACCACCTTGAGAAGTTCATCAGCGGGTTTTATAATGTCTCCTCCAATTTCTACCTTGTTGATGCCGTATTGAACCCCTTCATCTATATATATCTTGATAGTCAGCCCTTTCTCCTTATCATAGAAAACCTCAGGCTCACCTACTTTGGCATTGATAAAACCATGGTTATGGTAAAAGGCCGTTATCCTATGGGTATCAAATTCCAGTTTTTTCATATCCAGATATCCTGAATCTGTAATCCATGAAAAAAGAGTTTTTTCACCCGTCAACATGATCTTCTTAATATCTCCATCATCAAACGCCTTGTTTCCCAATATCTCTATCTTGGTTATATAGACCTTTTTGTTTTCCTGGATCTCATATTTGAGTAGTACCTCATTGTTGGGGAGCCCATGAATTTTATAAGTAATAACAACATTATAATATCCTTTTTTGTGGTAAAGATCTTTTAGCCTGTTAATGCTCTGTTTGATCTCGTTTAGATCCAAGATTGCATACAGTTCTATTCCCAATTCTTCCTTTAACTTGGATTCCTTCAGGTTGTCATTTCCTGTAAATTCTATCTTGCCTATTATAGGCTTTTCAGTGACCACAAAGATTATCTTCTTTCCCTTTTCCCCATTTTCCGCCTCTACCCTTACATCCTTAAAGTACCCCATCCTGTAAATATCACGAAGATCCTTGTCAAGTATGTCATAGTCGAGAAGATCACCCGCCTTTGTCCTGACCACTGCCAAAATCGCATCTTCCTCAATACGTTCATTACCCTTTACCTGGACTGATTCTACCATGTCCAGACCGGAGGTATCATGATAAGAATCCGCACCTGCCTCTGAATCAAGTGATTCAATGGTGACCTCCCGGGCCATGAGCGCATATGGCTGGGAAAAGATACCCATAATTATTAGTACCAGCAGCCAGCGACTGCACCAACCGTCGCATCTCATTGAAGGCATATCACTGTTACCCCGAAGTTGTTCTTTCATGAATACGACCACCCTCTATCTCCATTTGCCTCGCCATCCTGGCTGCCAGTTCATTATTATGTGTAGCAATTACTATGGCTATCCCCTCCTCGCTATTGAGCCGCAGCAGGAGATCTGCAACCTCTTTGGCGGTTACCCAATCGAGGTTTCCGGTAGGCTCATCTGCCAGGATCAGTTTAGGCCTCATGAGAAGTGCTCGTGCAATGGCCACACGCTGCTGTTCACCACCGGAAAGTTCACCAACGCGATGAGCAAGGCGTGCCT
>CAZQAA010000101.1:0-3041 GCA_964591255.1 uncultured Desulfobacterales bacterium
CAATGGCATGAATGACAAGGGGCCTGTTTTTTTCAATCGGATGTAATATCCGGATGCGCTGGGTGGTAGCCACGGATTCATCGTCATGAACCACGACCTCCGAAGGCCCCCTCTTTAAACCCTTTATCCTCTGTGTCGCCCACCTATAAAAAGCAAGTCTTTTTCCCCCACCCGTCATAAAACCAGAGACAAAGCGGACAATCACAGGCCTTTCAAATCTACAGGACTGTTTTTTTTGCTTTTTGGTCCTCCAAGAAAACATCCTGAGACCGAGTATTCTATTTTTAAGCCTGCGGAACCGGGTCAGCCATTTCCACCCTTCTGAATTATAGATTTCATGCAATATGCGTTTAGTTGACCGTAATTCCAAGGTTGTTTCTTCCAGTTTTTCAGTAAGAGCTTCCGATTGTCTCCTGAAATCTTTCAGCCATTGATCGGCCTTATGCAGCTGATCCTGTTTCTTTTCTATTTCACTGTTAAGAGTCTTTACCTGCCTGCTAATCTCTTTAATAGCACTCTCTTTTTCCCTTATGATCTTCAAATATTCGTAAGAATATTTTTCCGGATTTATCTCCTGGTTTTTAAACAGACCGGCAAAAAGTGGAGACGAGATACGGCCTTTTAAATCCGGTTTTGACAGGATACCCGCCACATCGACAGTGGAAAATATGGCATACAGCACTTCCAGATGTTTCAAAAATTCATTTTCCTTTATGGCATTCAGGGGATGCAGACGATAGCCAAGCAGTTTCTCCTCTATCATATGAAAGGGGTATTTACCGATAATACGCAACAGGAATTCATAATCATGGCAATATGCCAGCAGACTGTTGAATGGCCGGTTATCCCTGAAGACCGATGACCTGACAAAAATATTAGATGTGGAGACAACAAAGTTATGGCGCAGCAATGACATCAGGGGATCTTTATCGGAATTAAAATATTCAACCGCCTTATCGTACCATTTGTTCCAGAAATCCTGATCCGAATCCGGGGCCACCGGTTTACCCCGTTGATCAATTGCCTGCACAAGACTTGCGGCAATCACGCATTCCGGATGTTCATCCATCACGGTACACAGTCGGGCCAGACGCTCAGGATAATAGATATCATCTGAATTCAGGACAGCAACAAACTCACCCCGGCTGAGCTCAATTCCCCGGTTGATAGTCCGCGCCGCGCCATTGTTCTCCTGTGTATATATCCTTATCCGGGAATCATGGAACTTCTCGATCTCCGTCAGAGTGGCATCGGTGGAACCATCATCAATGACAATCAGTTCAAAATTCTCAAAACTCTGGCCGAGCACGCTGGAGATTGCCTCGCCCACATATTTTTCATGGTTATAGGCCGGAATAATCACGCTTACCCGGGGATATCCATTATTATGGTATTGATCTTGTGAATTAACCATCTTCTTCACGATACAGTGCTTCCTGACTCTTTTCCAGTTCCCCTATCCGGGCCATTAGTTTATCTATCTGCCTGTCTCTGTTTTCTATCATACTCTGATGTAGTTTGATCGTCTCAGTTAATCTGGCAATTTTATTGTTCAATTCGTCTATCCGGCCCTTAAGAAAAATATTGTTACCAAGACCCGAAAAAAAATTGCGGATCATATCCCTATCCCTGCTGCTGCCCATGAACAGGGGAGCCAAATCTTCAGGCATTTCAACCCCCAGAAATAAAACACCCAAGCCATGGGAATGAAAAAACTCAAAGCTGTCATAACTGCCGGAGAGTTCCTCCCATAATTTCCAGACACCAAAATCCCCTTGTCGCTCATTTGTGTCATGAAGGAGGATAATCCCCCGGTGACTTATTTTTGGAAGCCATGACTCAAAATCGTGCTTCACTGCCTGGTACTCATGAAGACCGTCTATGTGCAAAATATCAATGGAGGCATCATCAAACCGGAAAAGGGCGTCGTCAAAAGTGGATCGGATTAGGGTGGAAAAATCCGAAAAGCGGGTATCGTGAAACTGTTTTAAGTCTCTTATGATTTCCTCATCGTAAAGGCCGGATTGTCGATCTCCCTTCCATGTGTCTATCCCATAGCACTTACATTTTATACTTGAATCCCGAACTGCCTGACAAAAGGCACAATAGGAGTCTCCTTTGTGCACCCCTAATTCCACAAACATCTCGGGTTTTACGGCCTGTACAAGGAAAAAGGCAAACGGTATATGTCCGTGCCACGATCTGATATCGGTCAACCGCCAGGGTTTTGCAAATACCTGGTCATAAGGAAAATCTATTAAGTTTCTCGATGCCATAAAAAAGTTATCCTGTTATGGACTTGTACAACATACGGTTTACAATCGTAATTTTCATCCATGACCACCATGACCATTTGGGTTTGATACAAATCATGACGGTATCTTTCCACTTGATGCTTTCGTCGGCAAATTTTTCGCAGTCCTTGTCCTGAATGGTATAGATTTCCTTTGGTTCAAGGCAGGCAAACCGCGCCAGGGCGGAAAATCCGTCCGGATAAAACCGCCAGCAATCCACAGGATAGCGATGCTCATAACCGCTGGAGGGAGCAATGATACAACACAGGCCCCCTGTTTTCAAAACCCTCGCAATCTCCAACATGGTGATCCAGAAGTATTCGATATGTTCAAAGACCTGTCCCGAAATGAAAACATCTGCGGAGGACGATCTGATTTCTGCTAATCGATAAGGATCCTTCAGGAGAATATCAACATTCGGGCCTTTTTCCAGATCCAGACCCTGATAACTCCAGAGATGTTTGTTGAAAATGGGTCTATAGGAGCCGTTAATATCACAACTCCCCAAGTCAAAAATCTTCAACCGCTCTTTTTCCCTACCGGCCAGATAACTGTCCCGAAACCGCTTCATCTGTTCAAAAGAACTTTGATGCATTTTCATTTCCTATAGATCTGTAGGATATGTCGTATCGACTACGGAGAAAATCGCCATCGGTTTTCTTAGGGAAATGCTCCTGAATAAAATTTTTATCCCTCGAACAGTCTCGATTTTCCCGGAAAAGGCATTGTCACCTTCATACATAAATT
>CAZQAA010000102.1:0-31769 GCA_964591255.1 uncultured Desulfobacterales bacterium
GTTCAGATTGCAACAGCTTTTTTTCCAGTTCCTTTTGTTCTGTGACATCCCTGATAATGGCGGTGAAAGTTATCTCCCCATCCACTTCGTGATAAGACAGTCCCAGCTCGATAGGAAACTCCTCTCCTCCTTTTCTAAGGGCAGTAAGAGATAATGCCTTTCCCATAATCTTTGAGTCCTTGGTGTCAAGGAATCGTTTCACGAGCGTGTGATGATCCCCATATTGAGGTGGAATAAGAAGGTTAAGGTCTTTGCCAATAACCTCACGCCTAGTGTATCCAAATATTTTTTCTGCCGCATTATTAAAAAGTATTATTTTGTGGGCAGCGTTAATGCTCAGAATCGCATCGGTTGCCGTATCCAATATTGCCCTAATTTTTTTTTCAGAGGTTTTGAGCCTGGTTATAAGATTCCGGTAGTTGGTAATATCCCTTGAAATTTCCACAAAATAGCGGGGCATCATTTCCACGGCCGGCAATGGATATATGATATGCATCATTTCCCTGTATCCCCGTTTTGTGTCTCTATGACGATGGATGACCTCCACACTTTCCCCTGTCTCCCGTGCCTTTACAAGGGGACATGCCTTTCCTCCATAACTGCAAGGTTTTTCCAGCTGGTGTATGAGCTGATAGCATTTTTTCCCTAGGGCATGTTCCTTTTGCAGGGCATAATTTTCGAGGAAAATCTGATTTACGTCATGGATCGTGTGGTCCTCATCAATTACCACAACCTGATACTCAATTTTATCGAAAAGTGTTTGAAAAAACAGTGTTCTTGCCTTCAGCCTTTCAATCTCACTGTTTTTCCTTTCGATCTCTTTTTTCAGATGATCGACACTTTCCTTCAATTTTGATACGGATTCCATTTGATTATTCTCCTCCTGGGCCAGGGCAATAGAAAACATATTCGCGGGAGAGAATATTAAACATCTTGTCGGTTCCTCTCCTTACAGCGTTATAAAGTTCCTTCATGCTCCCTGCCCTTTTTAGCGAGGCACAATATTCGGGTTCATCAAAATAGGCTGGATGAATTGGAAGTAATACCCGATCAATATGACCATACCAACGGGTATCAAGCCCTTTTTTTATATCAAAGATTTTTTTATACATGTCCCTTAACAGATCTGTCCTTAGAATGGGATTTGTCCGGTTGATCAGGCAATCAATAAGCCCGGCAAGGTGGTAGATGTCCTTCATTTTCTCTTTATTTTCCCTGTAGAAGTACATACTCCGGATGGTATGGGATTCCCCTCCCTTCAATACAAAATATGGTAGATCTTTGTATCCTCCCATCTCATGATGTGGCAGGATATTTACGCCCTCTTTATTGTGCGGGGATTTATGCCTTATGGGCCGGGATTTTGGTACTTGAACAAAATATATGCTTTTCCAGGTAGGCATTCGGAATTCAAATGGGTTAGAACAAGCCGAACCGTTTCCATGACCCCGGACATTCTGGAACAAACTTATGATTTCGGCCATGGTCTGTCCGATCCTATGGTCTTGGATGACATTTCCGGTGAGTTTCCTTCAAGTGTTTTGTCGTTACGTGTGTATAAATCTGGGTTGTGGATATGTCCGCATGCCCCAGCATGATTTGTACAGATCTGAGGTCGGCACCGCCCTCTAACAGATGACTGGCAAAGGAATGCCTTAATTTGTGCGGACTAATTTCCTTTTGTATGCCTGCAGTTGCACCATATTTCTTGATGATTTTCCAGAATCCCTGCCGTGTCAGCGGCTTGCCTCTGAAATTCAGGAAAAGGAAAGGAGATTGCCTTCCCTTTAAGAGCTTGATGCGGCCATTTGAAATATAGTCTTTAATACTGTCCACTGCCTTTTCTCCTATAGGAATGATCCGCTCCTTCGAGCCCTTGCCCATTGTCCTCAAGTATCCTGCCTCTAAGTTAATATCAGATATCTTAAGGCTTATAAGCTCTGATACCCTCAAGCCTGTCCCATAAAGGACCTCTAACATGGCCTTGTCTCTCTGGCCCGTTACACTTGAGATGTCCGGTTGAGACAAAAGTGTTTTGGTCTCGTTTTGGGTCAATATTACGGGCAGTTTTTGAGACAGTTTTGGTGTTTCAAGCAGCCTGGCCGGACTGCTCTTGATTTTTTTTTCTGTAACAAGGAATCTGAAGAAAGTTTTTATGGTAGAGATGGTTCTTGCCACACTTCTGGAGGAAAGGTGTCTTCTTATGGCGCTTATATACTCCAGTATCTGTTCAACAGACACATCCTCGGGAGTGGTTTTTTTATCCTCCAAGAATTGAATAAATCTGGCCAGGTCTTTGCTGTAGGCCTGAACTGTGTTATTGGCCAAACCTCTTTCAACTCTCAGGTAGTCAAGAAACTGGTCAGCAAGATAGTCCAAATTTAATCCTCAAAATCATAAAAGCCTGTGTCTTTGGTAAGGATTACCGGACCATGATCATCAACAAGTATCATTTCCTCAAGTCTGATACCACCCTTTTCAGGTATATAAACGCCCGGTTCCACCGTAACCACCATCCCTTTTTGAAGATTGGTGGGTTTGTTGGGCCCTAACCTGGGACGCTCATGTGTGGCGAGTCCCACTCCATGGCCCAGGGCATGTGTGAAATACCGATCAAACCCTGCATCCTTGATGATCTGTCTCGCCGTTTTATCCGGCTGGCTGCTCCTGATGCCCGGTGTGACCTCTTTTATGGCGGCCAACTGGGCGCGTCTCACAGTTGTATAGATTTTTTTGAAATACGGATCTGGCCCGCCAAGAAAGACGGTCCTGGTTATATCGGAACAGTAGCCGTTCAGCCTGACACCGACATCCAATATGATAGGCTCATTTCGTTGAAGCCTCCGATCAGTAGGTGTGGCGTGGGGAAGGGCACTGTTGGGCCCGGATGCCACTATCGGTGAAAAGGCCAAACCTTCTGCCCCGCCCTCACGGGCAAGATGCTCCACCTCTGACGCCACATCCCTTTCACTCATGCCTGGTTCAAGTCCTTTTATAACCTCATTCAGTATGGAACATATCAATCGTGCAGAGGCCCTTATGGCGGCAATTTCATAATCATCTTTTATTTCTCTCATATCATCCACTATTCCGCTCAGGGGGACAAACTGAATCGGGGGTGAAAATTTTCCAAGCTCCATAGCCAACTCATTGTGGAGTCCCCAGGTCAGGTAATTTCCTTCAAAGCCCAGTTTTTTTGCGCCCATTTGTCTCGCAAGACCGCAAAGGTCTTTAACGATGCCATGTTTCATAACTTTAAGCTGAAATCCGGAAACCTCCCTTTGGGCCTCTAATGCATATCTCGGATCTGCCATAAAGATGCAGCTGCGCTCGCCTATAATAAGCGACCCGGCTGATTCGGTAAACTGGGGATCCATGGCCTTGAATCCGGACAGATATCGTCTGTTTTCAGGCTGAATAATCCATGCAGTGTCATGAGATGTTTTTTTTAGCCGTTTTCTCAGCTTTTCTACTCGTTTGATATGTATAGAATTATTCATCTGATATTTACACCTGCAGGAAACTGTTCAAGGCAGATTCTGCAATGATTTGTGAAGATGGTGAGTATATATTTGCATCTTAGCAAAATCTTGGCATAATTGCAATTACGCATGGGAGGCGGAATGGACAAAGATAGTGCAAGGCTGAAGAAGGAATATCTAATTAATCGGTTAAGGGAGCTGGGGTCGGTACTCGTGGCCTTTTCAGGGGGGGTTGACAGCTCTTTTTTGTTAGCCATGGCCCATGAGGCGCTGGGAGATAATGCAGCTGCGGCTACGGCCGCTTCTGTTATACATCCGGCCCATGAGACCGAGAAAGCAAAACGGTTTACCGATATGATGCGTATTTATCATGTGGTGTTCTATTCGGGAGAAATGCAGACACCTGAATTTGTAAACAATGATATTGATCGTTGTTACCATTGCAAGTTAGGTATGTTCAGATCCCTCTTTCATATTGCAGATAAGATAGGCATAAAACACGTGGCCCATGGGGCGATCATAGATGACCTTGAAGACTGTCGCCCGGGATTTAAGGCTTCCCATGAATTAAAGGTGGTTGCCCCTTTAATAGATGTGAAAATAGATAAAGCAGATGTCCGTTTCTTGTCAAAAGAGATGGGTCTTCCGGTTTGGAACAGGCCGTCTTTTTCCTGCCTTGCAACAAGAATTCCACATGGGAGCCGTATTACGGAGAAAAAATTAAAGATGGTGGAGGAGGCGGAGGGATTTCTCATTGAGCATGGTTTCAAAAAGGTAAGAGTACGGCATTATGGAACATTGGCCAAGATAGAAGTGGACAGGGCGCATTTGGGTGCTATTATGCATGATGGGTTAAGGATGGCCATTGTTAAACGATTTCGTGAATTAGGCTTTGAACATACGGCCCTTGATCTTGAGGGTTATATATCCGGGAAGATGAAGAAAAACTTGGGTTCAACGGTCAGGATGTTTTAATTGGAAACCATGAACTATATGTGATGTGTGGCAAGGAGATAAAATTATGGCCTATAAAATCAATTTAAAAGATGTATACAAAGGATATACGCTGGATCAGGATAAAGTGATCTCGCCGGAGGAGACGGTTCACAGATTCAGGGAAAGGTTGAACAAGATAGACTTGAATATACTGGAGGAGACAGTCAGGATCGACAACGGCCGTCTCGATATACCCGTCTATTTCAGCATATGTGGCAAGGATGCCCAGGCAGTAATGAATACCCGGAAACAAATGGGAAAGGGGGGGACGCCTGAACAGGCCGAGGCAAGTGCTGTAATGGAGCTTGCCGAAAGATTCAGTTTGTTCAGCTTTCTAAATACGCCGGAACATTTTGTTGTTGATGAATATCGAAACATTAAAGATGAGGCCTTGCCGTTTGAAAGCCTTGCCCTGTCGGTACACGATGATTCTCCGGATCTTGACAGGGCCTATCAGGTATTTTCTGAAATTCCCCTTAGATGGTGCCATGCATATAGTCTTACAGAAGAGAGAGATCTCCTCATACCATTTGATTGGTTTTATACAATTAATCAGTTTAACGGGTCATCGGCCGGAAACTGTGCGGAGGAGACAATCCTGCAGGGAGTTTGTGAAATAGTGGAAAGGCATGTTTCCTCCTTGATAAGCGGAGAGCAGTTGCTTACTCCCTCTATAGATCTTTCTTCTGTTACTGATCCATTGGCCTTGGAACTTATAGACAAGTATCGGAATGCGGGGATCAGACTCTATGTGAGAGACTTTTCACTTGATATTGGCATACCAACGGTCGGTATCTTGGCCTACGATCCTTCTACATTTCCTGATGAAAGTGAGATTGTATGGACCGCTGGGACCACACCCAGCCCGGAAAAAGCGCTTGTCCGTGCATTGACGGAGGTGGCCCAGTTGGCAGGGGATTTTAATACCGGGTCCAAATATGTGGCAAGTGGTCTGCCAAAATTTAATAATCTGAATGAGGCCGATTATGTCATTAATCACATTGGAAAGATTGACATCAAGGATCTTCCTGATCTCTCGGACAATAATATGAGGGTGGAAACTGAAAATTGTATCAAAGCGCTATCACAACATGCTATGGAGGTTATAACAATCGATGTGACGCATCCCGTATTACAGATCCCCTCTTTCTATTCCATTGTCCCCGGCGCCCACTTCAGGGAGCGGGCAGCAGGTACCTGCGTGGGGATGGTTACCGCCAAACTTGTAGCAGAAGGTGAAAATCCTTCAGAGGCCATTTCCAGACTAAAAAAGATGAACAGGACAATGCCTGACAAGTACTATGTTAAATTTTTCATGGGCCTGTCATATCTCTCCATGGGAAACCCATCCTCTGCCTTGAAATGTCTGGAAGAGGCCCTGGAACATGAACCAGATCAACAGGATATCCCTAGTATCTATTCTTATATGGGGGTTTGCTTGAAGGAGATGGAGTGTTATGAGAAGGCCGTGTCCGTGCTTGAAGAAGCGGAAAAATATGATGCTGAGAGGACGGATATCTATAACTTGATGGGATTTTGTTATTTCAAACAGAGGAAACACACAAAAGCTATAGAATGTTTCCAGCGGGTCCTGGCATTAGATCCGGGATCAGCCATCGATTATGCAAACATAGCCTCCAATTACAGAGAGATGGGAAAAAGGGAGGAGGCAATCCAGTTCTATAAATTCGCATTAGAACTGGACCCTTCCATCGATTTTGCCAGGGAGAGTTTGAAAAGCCTGGAATCTGCTTAAGGTGTATAGGTATATATAAAAAAATGAGAAGCAGGGCTTGACAACAAGAAAAACATGTTTATATTTTGAGCGGTGTTTTATTATATTAGTAATATCAACATGTTAACCCTTTAAGGTGAAATTTATTTCTTAGGGAGGTTTTTGAAAAATGAAAGTAAAACCATTAAATGACAGGGTGCTTGTGTTGAGGATAGAGGAAGAGGAAAAGACCTCTGGAGGAATAATTATTCCTGATACTGCCAAAGAGAAGCCGCAGGAAGGTAAAGTGATTGCAGTAGGTTCCGGAAAAGTAAATGATAAAGGTGAACGCGTTGCGCTGGATGTAAAGGAAGGGGACAGAATCCTGTTTGGCAAATATGCCGGCAATGAGATCAAGATAGATGGGGTAGAGCATTTAATAATGAGAGAAGACGATATATTGGCCATAGTGGAATAATCAGTATGAATGGAGGTAGAGAAAGATGGCAGGGAAAGAGATAAAATATGATATGAAGGCCAGGGAGAAGATGATGAAAGGTGTCGATACCCTGGCGGACGCAGTAAAGGTAACATTGGGTCCAAAAGGGCGTAATGTATTGATAGAAAAGTCATTTGGTTCCCCCAAGGTGACCAAGGATGGTGTTACGGTTGCCAAAGAGATAGAGTTAGAGGACAAGTTTGAGAATATGGGTGCCCAGATGGTAAAGGAGGTGGCATCCAAAACATCTGACGTGGCCGGTGACGGCACCACTACCGCCACCCTGTTGGCTCAAGCGATTTACAGGGAAGGTTCCAAATTAGTAGCGGCAGGTTCCAATCCCATGGCCATAAAAAGGGGGATAGAAAAGGCTGTTGAAAAAGTTGTGGATGAGTTGAGGAAAATATCTGTACCTACCAAAGAGAAGAAGGAAATTGCCCAGGTAGGAACCATATCGGCAAATAATGACAGCACCATAGGTGAGATTATCTCCGAGGCAATGGAGAAGGTAGGAAAGGAAGGAGTTATCACGGTAGAAGAAGCCAAGGGCATGGGGACTACTCTGGAAATTGTTGAAGGAATGCAGTTTGACAGAGGATATTTGAGCCCGTATTTTGTGACGGATGCGGAAAAAATGGAGGCCCATTTGGATGAGCCATATATACTGCTGCATGAAAAGAAGATCAGCGCCATGAAGGACCTGGTTCCCATCCTGGAGCAGATAGCAAAGATGGGCAAGCCTCTTTTGTTGATTGCTGAAGATGTAGAAGGAGAGGCCCTGGCCACCCTGGTAGTCAACAAGATTCGAGGGACTTTGAAGTGTGTGGCTGTAAAAGCCCCCGGGTTTGGAGACAGGCGCAAGGCTATGCTGGAGGATATCGCTATCCTTACAGGCGGCCGGGTGATAAGTGAGGACCTGGGTATCAAGCTGGAGAATGTAACATTAAATGATCTTGGTACGGCTAAACGTGTAACAGTCGATAAGGACAATACAACCATTGTTGACGGTGGCGGAAGCAGGGATGCCCTTGAAGGCCGGGTCAAGCAGATAAGGGTCCAGATTGACGAAACTACCAGTGATTATGACAGGGAAAAACTCCAGGAACGTTTGGCCAAATTGATAGGTGGTGTGGCTGTTATAAATGTGGGAGCAGCCACCGAGGCGGAGATGAAGGAGAAAAAGGATCGTGTTGAAGACGCCCTTAACGCCACCCGGGCCGCCGTGGAAGAGGGGATTGTAGCAGGCGGTGGGGTTGCCCTTGTCCGTGCCGCCAAGGCCCTGGAAAAAGTAAAACTGCCTGGTGAAGAACAATTGGGTGTCCAGCTCATTAGAAGGGCCCTTGAAGAGCCGGTAAGGCAGATAGCCAATAATGCAGGTTTTGAGGGGTCAGTGGTTGTGCAAAAGGTCATGGAAGGCAAAGACAATTTCGGATTTAATGCAGAAACCGGTGAATATGAAGACCTTTTAAAGGCCGGGATTATAGATCCTACCAAAGTGACCAGATTTGCCATACAGAATGCCGCATCTGTTGCAGGGCTTCTTATGACTACGGAGGCCATGGTAGCGGAAAAACCGGAGGAAAAGAAGCCTGCTGCACCTGCCATGCCACCGGAAGATATGTATTAAACACCGGATGATTCCTCGCCCGGGCTGATCCCGCAAGGTCTGTCCGGGCTTAATATTTTATTAAGGAAGACATCGATGATAGAAGTAAAGAACTTATCCAAGTTTTTTGGTCAAAATCTGGCAGTGGACGATATCTCTTTTACCGTAACCAAGGGAGAGGTCCTCGGGTTCCTGGGACCCAATGGCGCGGGCAAGTCAACTACCATGAGAATGATCACCGGCTATCTCTCCCCCACCTCGGGAACTGCAATCATAGGTGGAGATGACATCATCAACGCATCCCTGTCGGCAAGGAAAAAGATCGGGTATCTGCCTGAAAATGCCCCTGTATATCCTGACATGACGGTCATGGGTTTTTTAGATTTCATAGCGGGAATCCGGGGTTTTACAGGATCCGAGAAGGTGAAGAGGATTGAGGAGACCATCGAAAGGTGCTTTCTTTCGGATGTCCGGTTTCAGACCATCAATACACTTTCCAAGGGATTCAAACAGAGGGTCTGTCTTGCCCAAAGTATAATTCATGACCCCGAATACCTCATTATGGATGAGCCCACAGACGGCCTGGACCCCAACCAGAAACATGAGGTAAGAGGCATGATCAGGGATATGGCCAGGGAAAAAACGATCATCCTTTCAACCCATATCTTGGAAGAGGTGGATGCCGTGTGTACCAGGGCCATTATTATTTCCGGCGGAAGGATCCTGGTAGATGATACGCCCCGGGCCCTGAAGTCAAGGTCATCTGTCCATGGCGCCGTCCGTGTAACGATCAAGCAGGGTCATGGGAGAAACATATCCCTTGATCTGGGTCAGTTGCCGGGTGCCGGGAGATGGGAAGTTTTGAATGAAGATGAGGCGGATATCGTAGTTCGCGTCTATCCTGAAGAGGCTGATGTCCATTTCGCTGATATGCTCGTTCGGTACTTCCAGGAACAAGATATTAGGATTGAATCGTTATTTGTGGAAGAAGGGCGTCTTGATGATGTGTTCAGGAACATAACCACTCTGGGAGAGGCGGGGTCATGCTAATGAAAGAATCATTAAGAAATGTGGCAGGAATTGTAAAAAGGGAGCTCTCCAGTTATTTTGGGTCTCCGGTGGCATATGTCTTTATAGTTATATTCTTGCTATTATCAGGGTTTTTTACTTTTTATGTCAGCCACTTCTATGAAGTGGGGCAGGCCGATTTAAGGGCATTTTTTGAATGGCATCCCTGGATCTTTCTCTTTTTGGTACCCGCCGTGGCCATGCGATTATGGGCGGATGAACGGCGCTCAGGCACAATAGAATTAATCCTGACCCTCCCAATCACTCTCACCCAGGTGATTATGGGAAAATTTCTTGCAGCATGGATTTTTATAGCTATCGCCCTCTTTCTCACATTTCCTCTTGTCCTCACTGCCGTTTTTCTTGGAAATCCAGATCTGGGGGTCATTTTTTGTGCCTATTGCGGAAGTCTTTTGATGGCAGGGGCATATCTAAGCGTGGGGAGTATGACATCAGCCATTACCAGAAATCAGGTGGTGGGATTTATTCTTTCAGTGGTCATCTGCCTCTTTTTTGTGCTAGCGGGATGGCCGCCGGTTACTGACATACTGTCGGGATGGGCGCCGGGATGGCTTGTTGACACCATATCTGGTTTCAGCTTTGTAACTCATTTTGAATCTATCCAAAGAGGCGTACTGGACCTGAGGGACATTGTTTACTATATCTCGGTCATATTTTTTATGCTATTTACAAATGGTGTAATCCTGCAAAATTACAGGGCTGCGTGAAGGAGGTCGGAGCATGGGAAGCACTGGGGGTTATGATCTGAAGAAGATTCTCGTATCCACAACGGGATTGGCCGTGCTCTTCATGATAATTATTCTCATAAATATAATTATTTCATATGCTGACATCCGGTGGGACGCCACTGAGGATAAGATATATTCCCTTTCCCAAGGCACAAAAAATATTGTTTCTAATATCGAGGTCCCAATTACCGTAAAATTTTTTTTCAGCCGAAGCAACCCCGATGTCCCGGTTAACATGAAGATATATGCCAAGCGGGTCCTTGAGTTTCTGTATGAATACAAACGTGCGTCCAGGGGAAAAATAAAAGTGGAGAACTATGATCCCAGGGCGGATTCGGATGAGGAAGAATGGGCCCAAAAGTATGGAATTAAAGCAATACAGCTCCCTTCAGGGACCAAAATATATCTCGGGGCAGTCTTTCTGGCAGCCGACCAGGAGGAGACGATTGAATTTCTGGATCCAAACCGGGAAGAACTCCTAGAGTATGATATTACCAGGATTATCCACCGGCTTATGAATCCTGAGCAGAAGGTAATAGGCATTATAAGCCCCTTGCCGGTCTTTGGTTCATCAAACATGTCCCCAGTCAAGGGGCAATACTCCGAGATGTCACCATGGCTTTTTGTAACTGAGCTCAAAAAGACATACGATGTCAGGAAGATCGATTTTTCGGCAGATAGTATAGATCCTGATGTGGATCTCCTTGTCATCATCCACCCCAAAGAGATGAAACCTGAAATGCAGTATGCCGTTGATCAGTATGTGTTGTCCGGTGGCAACGCCATTGTATTTGTGGATCCTTTTTGCATTATGGATTCTCAGGGCAACCAACAGTTCATGTCCCCCCAGGGATCTTCTTTGAACAAGCTTTTTGCTGCGTGGGGCATATCAATGGACACTGGCAAGGTGGTGGCCGATCTTGATTACCCCACATATATCCGTGCCCGCAACAACATGACCGAGGAGAGTCCTGTAATGCTTACCGTAAGGGGACAAGCCTTAAACAGATCCGATGTGGTCACTTCCAAGCTGGAAACCATGTTATTTCCTGTAGTCGGTGCTATAACAAAGACTGAAGAGAGTAATTATCAATTTGAAACCATGGTGCGGTCCGGAAAAAATTCAGAGCTGATCAGTTCCTTCAAGGCAGGTCTTGGTGCAGCGGCTATCAGGAGAGACTTTGCCCCTACTCCCGAAGATTATAATTTGGTAGTCCTGGTGAGAGGCAAGTTCAAGACGGCATTTACTGCCGGCCCTCCCAAGGAGAAAGGATCAAAAACCGGGGCTTCTGGTATATCAAGAAAGGAACATATTGAAGCGGCGGAAAAAAAGTCTACCATTATTATAGTGGCAGATGCAGATATGCTGGCCGACCAGTTCTATGTCCAGAAAGGAAGGCTGTTGGGCTTTCCCGTTTCCAGGGTTTTTAACGATAATCTCAATTTTTTTTCCAACGCCTGTGAGTTTTTGACCGGGAGTGATGACTTGATAAATATCCGGTGCCGGGGTAAATTTGAAAGACCATTTACTACCGTCCTGGAACTTAAGGCGAGGGCACAGGAACGGTGGCTTGCCAAGGAGAAAGAATTGGTGAGACAGGCGGAGGCCACAAACGAGCGGCTGCGCAAATTGGAACAGCAGAAAGACAGGTCTCAGAGACTGATTGTAAGCCCTGAACAGGAAAAGGAGATTGCCAAATTCAGGGAAGAGAAGCGCAGGATCAATCGTGAATTGAAACAGGTCAGGAAAAATCTCAGGGCGGATATCGAGAATTTGGGGATTGTGCTAAAGGGAATAAACATGTTTCTTATGCCCCTTGCGGTTTCAATTGGGGGCATCGGTTTTGCCATTTACAGACGGAAAAGGATGAAGAGAAAATGAGGCCTAAAACCCTAACTGTCCTTCTAATCGTTTTGATGGTAATGGCGGCGGCAACGGTCGCTACCCTATATCTTAATGCCCCTGAAAGGCGTGAGGGAAGACTAGGTAAATGCCTGTTTGCAGGCCTTCCTGTAAACAATATTGCCCGTATCAATATAGAAGGCCCTCACCATGAAGTTTCTTTGGTCAAGAAAAAAGATCTATGGGTAGTGGAGGACAGATTCGATTATCCCGCCGATTTTTCCCTTATAGTCGATCTGGCTCGAAAGTTGAAAGATGTCAATGTGGGACAACAGTTTACAGGTTCGGAAGACGTACTGGGACGTCTTTGTCTGAAGGATCCTAATGACAAAAATGCTCCTGCAGATGAAAAGGCCATTCGGCTCATAATGAAGGATGAAACAGGGAAAGAGCTTGCCAGGATATTGTTCGGAAAGAAAAGGACCCCTGCTTCCGGGAGTGTATCCTCACCCGGGCAGTATGTCAGACTCGGAGGAAGCTCCATGGTATACCTTATCAACAGCTCTTTTCCATCTTTGAACAAGAAGCAGGCAGAATGGTTAGATCATACACTTACGGATGTGAACAGAGATGATGTGAAAAAGGTCTTGTGTGTTAGATCAAAAGGGAAGAAAAAAATATTGTTTGGACTTGAGAGACCAAACCGCGGGACGGACTTTAAACTTGTCGGCTTCCATTCCACCAAGAAGGCAAAAAAGCACATCCTTAACCGGGTGGCAGGGGCGCTTTCCTATCTCCGCATGGAAGATGTGCTGGATCCTTCTGCTGATCCGGCATCCTTAGGCCTGGATCTTGATACATGCTTAGAATATTACCTGTTTAACGGGATTATCTATCGGGCATATACTTGCAAGAAATGTCCTGAAGCGGACCGGTGCTACCTGAAATTAGAAGTGGATTATCAGGAACCCCCTTCAGGAGAAGATACAGGAGAAAAAGGAGACAGCAACGAGTCGAACAAGAAAGAAAAAGAAGGAAAAGGAGATGGCGCCGGGAAGTCTCCTGAAGAGTGGAAACTGGAGGCAAAAAGAATAGATGAAAGATTAAGCCCATGGATTTACGTAATATCAAAGGGAAGGTACGATTCTTTTATAATGGACCAGAACAAATTTTTTAAATAAAAGGTCGAATATCATGGATATACAGGATGTTACCGAGAGGGTCGAAAAAAACAGCCTGGTCCTCCGTCAGCTTATAACGGAGGTGGAAAAGGTGATTGTGGGTCAAAAGACCCTGGTAGAAAGACTCCTGATTGGTCTTCTGTGTGAAGGTCATCTCCTGCTGGAAGGCCTTCCCGGCCTTGCCAAAACCACGGCGGTCAAGACGCTGGCTTCTGCCATAAACACCTCTTTTCAGAGAATACAATTCACTCCCGATCTCCTGCCTGCCGATATCCTTGGGACACAGATTTACCGTCCTGATAATGGTTCTTTTGAGATAAAAAAGGGCCCAATTTTCAACAATATAATCCTGGCAGACGAGATAAACAGGGCGCCGGCAAAGGTCCAGAGCGCCCTTTTGGAGGCAATGCAGGAAAAGCAGGTAACTATCGGCGAAGACACATTCCAGCTTGAAAGGCCATTTCTGGTGCTTGCCACGCAGAATCCTATCGAACAGGAGGGGACATATCCCCTCCCAGAGGCCCAGATAGACCGCTTCATGCTAAAGATCAGAGTTTCATATCCCTCTGCCGCTGATGAAAAGGAGATCATGGAGAGATGTTACGCCAGCACCGCTATAGAGGTCGGGGGGGTGGTTGATGTATCCCGAATAGAATCGGCCAGGGAGACAATGCATTCAATCCATATGGAAGAAAAAATTCTGGATTATATAGTAAGCCTTGTGAGGGCCACACGTAATCCGGAAGAGTTCGGACTGGATATGATAGGTCCCATGATCAGCTACGGGGCGTCTCCAAGGGCATCCATCTGGCTGGGCCTTACCGCCCGGGCCCATGCATTTCTGAGCGGTCGTGGATATGTGACTCCTCAGGACGTGAAGTCCATGGCCCCCGATGTCTTAAGACACAGGATCATCTTGAGCTATGAAGCCGAGGCAGAGGGAAAGGATAGCGATGACATAATACAGATCTTGCTGGAACGTATTGAGGTCCCGTGAGATGATATCGGCGGAACTGCTCAAAAAGATACAGAAATTCCATTTCAAGACAAGATTTATGGCCAATGATCTTTATGCCGGTCAGTATGAAAGTGCGTTCAAGGGGCAGGGGATTGAATTTGCGGAGGTGCGTGAATACCAGCCTGGAGATGACATACGGACAATAGACTGGAACGTGTCGGCCCGTTTCGGCCGGCCCTTTGTGAAGGTCTTTCATGAGGAGAGGGAACTGACCGTTATGCTCCTTTTGGATCTTTCGGGGTCTCACCTTTTCGGTACAAAAGGCAGGTTTAAAAGGGAGCTCTTGGCAGAAGTGGCCGGCATGCTCGCCTTTCTCGCAATCCGTACCAACGATAAGGTGGGAGGGCTCCTTTTCAGCTCCAGGGTAGAAAGATTTATTCCTCCAAAAAAGGGGGTCTCTCATGTCTGGCGGTTGATCAGGGAAATATTTACCTATGAGCCTCAGGATTTGAGGACAAACATAGACTCCGCGTTAACATATCTGAACAGGGTGGTGAGGAGACATGCGATTGTCTTTCTTATTTCTGACTGTATGGACACGGGCTTTGAGACATCCCTCAAACTGACCGCTAATAAACACGATCTTACTGTCATGAAAATATCCGACCCCGCCGAAGACAGACTGCCCGAAGTGGGTCTTTTGCCTCTAAGGGATCCTGAGACTGGACAGGTGCTATTCGTAAACACCCGGAACAGGCGAATGAGGCAGACATGGCGATCCTATAGAGAAAATCGTAATGCATACCTTTCTGATCTGCTTAAAAAGACAGGGGTTGATTTGGTCAAGCTTTCCACGGACGGCGATGTGATAGAACCCCTAACACGCCTTTTTGATATGAGGAGAAGGCGACTTTAAAAAAGGTAAAATGCATTTTTTATCGGATAAACCGCGAATTCCAGTCTCCATTTTTGTCTCAGTCCTTTATGTTTCCATTTTTCTTTTCTTTGGCCTCTTTTTTACAGGAGTTCCGGGGGCCGAAGACAAAGACGGTGATAATGAAAAACGGCTATCCGTTTCCTTGAGTCATGAATCAGCCTCTATTGGGAGCATTGTAACTCTCACACTTGAGTATCGTCTTCCTGAAGGGGCACATCTTCCACAGGAGATCAAGGTCCAAGGGCTTGATGATATGACTGTCGTGGATCAAAGGATGGAATCCGGGCGAATAAGGATAAGTATCCTTGTTGACAGGCTGGGAGAATGGAAAACAGATAGGCTTGGATTGGTCTATATTGATGCGGATGGCAAAAAACGCATTCTTAAGGCGGATCCTGTGTCGTTGACTGTGATATCCAACCTGGGCAAAAGTCCTGAAAAGGCACGTCTTAGGCCCATACAGGATATAATGCCGACAAACCCCGTGTGGCTTGAATATCTCCTTTGGTCATTTGTTGCCCTTTTGATCCTGGTCGCATCATTTTCCCTGATATGGTGGTACAGGAAAGGAAAGGGAAGGAACGATTCCCGGATAGTTCAGGAGCCGCCGCATATTCTGGCCAAAAAGGAAATAGATATGCTTGTGGCACAACGGCTTTTTGAGAACGGCCATATAAAGCCTTTCTACTTTCGCCTCTCCGGGATAATAAGGCGGTATCTTGAGTCATTAAGGGGTTTTCCTGCGGCAGAATTTACTACAGAAGAGATAGCACGAGCAATAGACAATGAAAGGGACCGCACTCTCCTGCCCTTGTTGAGACAGGCGGATCTGGTCAAGTTCTCAGATTCCATTCCGACACAAGCCAGGAAAGATGAGGATGTCAAAGCCGCTATATCTTTTATAGAAGATACGGCCCCAACAGCCGAGCTTTCTTCTGAATCTCAAGATTTGCAATCTTCAACGTCTTCTGGGACCTGTTAGCTTTTATACGTCTTGCCCCGTTAACCTTTATTCAGGAGGATATCTCAATGAAAACAATATATTGCGTATTTTTTATAATCCTTTTTCTCACATTAAACGATATCGTAGCGGGGCAAACCGTATTCAAAAGCGATATTAACGATCAGACGGCCGTAGAGGTCACGGTTTATAATAACAATCTCGGCCTTGTAAAAGATATTCGAAAGATAACACTCCCGGTGGGTAACGGTGAATTGAGATTCATGGACGTTGCTTCCCATATCATGCCGGTAACAGTCCATGTGAAATCCGGCAATAATCCGGAACTCTTTTCCGTGCTTGAACAGAACTATGAATACGATTTGATGAATGCTGACAGACTGTTGGATAAGTATGTGGGAAAGAAGGTGAAAATAGTCGACTGGAACAGGTATCAGGACAGGAAAGAGGAGGTGGACGCAATCCTTTTAAGCAATAATAAGGGACAGATATTTAAGATAAATGACGAGATATATCTGGGGCATCCGGGTTATAAGGTGCTGCCAGAGATACCGGAAAACCTCATAGCAAAACCGACTCTTTCATGGCTTTATGAAAACAGGGCCACCGGGGCCCATGAAATAGAGGTCTCCTATCTAACAAAAAAGATCTCATGGAAAGCAGATTATGTCCTCGTCCTTAATAGAGATGACACGGCTGCTGACCTGTCCGGCTGGGTGACCCTCGACAACAAAAGTGGTGCCATGTACAAGGATGCCGTGGTCAAACTTGTGGCGGGCCAAGTCCATAGGGTCAAAGAGGAGTACGAGAGACTAAGCTACGCCATAGACACAAAGAAGGTGGCCGGCGCTTCCCAGTTCAGGGAACGACCATTTTTCGAATATCATATATATGATCTCCAGAGGAAGACTACCATAAAGGACAAACAGACAAAACAGATCAGTTTGCTCAAGGCCGGAAATATCGGCATCCATAAAGAGTTTTTGGTGCGCGGAACCAAAGGCGGTTTTTTTCGAAAACACAGGGGTGTGGATTCAAAACAACCGGTTGCCGTTTACATAAAATTTGACAATTCTGAGGAGAATAACCTGGGAATGCCTCTTCCGTCAGGGATTATGCGTATATATAAAGAGGATAATGATGAGAGCCTCCAGTTTGTGGGCGAGGATAGAATTGGACATACACCAAGAGACGAAGAGGTGTCCTTGAAGTTGGGAGAGGCGTTTGATGTAGTGGCGGAGAGGGTCCAAACCGACTATCGTCAGCTTTCTTCCCGGCTGCATGAATCGGAGTGGGAGATCACCTTGCGCAATCACAAAAAGAAAGATGTGGTTGTGACTATCGAAGAACCCATGCCAGGCAACTGGAAGGTGATAAAAAGCACTCATTCCTATAGAAAAATAGACGCCTTTACTATCAGATTTGATGTTTCAGTACCAAGGGATAAGGAAATCAAGGTGAATTACAGGATAAGGGTGGGTATGTAAGGTCCTACATCATTTTTTTGAAAAAGAGTGTGCGCGGCTCGGGATCAAAAGGCAAGTGGATGTATTGAGACAGATTTTTGGCGAGATTTATCGCTTTTTCTTTTTGCTCTATAATGCCGGGAAGTCGAAAAATGTTGTTGTTCCTCTCCACAAGGAGGATGACATAGCTCGATCTGGGACCTGCTGATATATTTTGTCCGCCAGTAATACCTATTGCTACCCTGTAGAACTTTCTCATGGAAAGGACTTCTTGCTGTTTAAAAAAGAGTAAGCTCTTTGTCTTGATAATTTTTAAGCTTTTCTTGTCAATTTCTACCTTGGAACTGTATGTGAAACATAGAGCGGACAGAACAAGTAAAACAAATCCCGCTGCCATCAGGATATACATGACGTTTTTGTCATCAAGAGCCACTGCCCATGCGAAAAGTAGGCAAAAGGCCCCCATTGCACAGGTGATGATTCCTGCAAAGAGTCCCATAATTCTGTTTGATCTAAAAACCATAATGTGTTGCCTTTGGACTCAAGCGCCTATCTCCATTGTGACGGAACTTTCTTTTTCTGGATATGTATTTTATCAATTCCGCATAGGGGTAAATGGTAAAAGTTTTCAGAAGATAAGACTAATCGATTTGTCGCGAAATTTGAAGGAAAAAGGATCGTAATCTTTTTATGATGTTTCGATTTGCATATCCGGTGGTCCTCGGCCTCATTGGAGTGATTGCAGCATGGATTCTATTTAAGCTCCCAAGAAGGCCGCAGGGGATTACATATTCTATGACATCCGATCTTGCGAGGATAGTTGGCACAAAGGGCAGTTATCTGGCAAGATTGCCGTTAATTTTGAGGACCTTGTGTCTCATGCTTTTGGTCCTGGCAGCAGCCCGGCCCCAGCTTTACAATGTGAGCAGGGAGATACGTTCCCCCGGCGTGGATATCATGCTATGCCTTGACACGTCCGGTTCCATGCAGGCCCTTGACTTTAAATTGGATGGAAAGCCCGTGACCAGGCTTGACGCCGTAAAAAAGGTGGTAAGTGATTTCATCAGAAAGAGAGAGACGGACAGGATCGGACTTGTGGTCTTTGGAGAAGAGGCCTTTACCCAGTCGCCGTTAACAGTGGATAAGGGTTTGCTCCTGGAGCTTGTAGAGAGGCTTAAGATAGGCATGGCCGGGGATCGTACTGCCATAGGGTCTGCCATTGCCGTGGGAGGCAAGAGGCTTAAGGGCCTGAAAAAGGCAAAGTCCAAGATATTGATCCTCCTTACGGACGGCAGGAACAATGCCGGTGATATCACGCCCGAGGAAGCAGCCCACGCGGTTCACACACTGGGGATAAAGATCTACACTATCGGTGTAGGGGGAAAGGAGCCTGTCCCTTTTAAGGTCAAGACATTCTTTGGTACGCGCATCATTCATAGGAGGGTAGACCTGGATGACGAGACCTTAAAGAGGGTTGCAGATATCGGCGGGGGTAAATATTTTGAAGCGGCCGACAGTAAAAGGCTCTCCGAGATATATGAAATTATAGACAGGGCGGAGAAAACCGAGGTCAAGATCAAGGAGTTTTTCCATTTCAGGGAACTCTATCCCTGGTTTCTCGTCCCTGCCATTCTGTTCTTCGGACTCGAGGTTGCCCTGAGGACCACTCTCTTGAGGTTTATGCCATGAGTTTTTCTCACTTTTGGATTTTCCACCTCCTCTGGCTTCTGCCGGTCACTGTTTTTGCACTGGTGATTAGAAACAGGCAGAGAAAGAGGGGATTGGAATGTTTCGCCGATCCGGACCTTTTGGACAGGTTGAAGGCGGAGGAAAGACGGGGTGTTGTCTTTATAAAGGACATTCTCCTTTTGGTATCCCTGGCATCCATGCTCGTTGCCCTTGCCGGCCCCAGGTGGGGCAGCCATTATCAGGAGGTAAGCCGGAAGGGCGTGGATATTATGCTCGTCGTGGATGTCTCGAAAAGCATGCTGGCCGAAGACGTCAAACCCGATAGAATTGAGCGGGCCAGACGTGAGATAATCGATTTGTTGCACGTTGTGCAGGGAGACCGGATCGGCCTGGTGGCTTTTGCCGGAACGGCCTATGTGCATTGCCCCCTTACCTTAGACTATGCGGCGCTTGAAATGTTTCTGGATGAAATAAGGCCTGACCTCATACCGGTTCCAGGCACCGATATGGGTGCGGCGATCGATACGGCAGTTGCTGCATTTGATGAGAAATCGAATGCAGACAGGGTGATAATCCTTGTGACGGACGGTGAAGACAACGAGGGAAAGGGGGTTGCGGCCGCCCGGAGGGCTGCATCAAAGGGTGTCAAGATATTCGTTTTTGGCATAGGTGATGTGTCTGGCAGTCCCATCCCTGCCTCTGGGGGAAAGGGTGGTTTTGTAAAGGACAAAAATGGAAATCTTGTTCTATCAAGGCTTGATGAAAAAGGGCTTAAAGAGATAGCTACAATTACCGGGGGGAGTTATGTGCGATCTGTTACAGGAGACCTGGATCTTGACATTCTATATTTCGAGGGGATCAAGTCCCATACCAAGGATACCACTCTGAAGAGTGGTAAGATCGTAGTCCATGAGGAGCGTTTTCCGTTGTTTGTGTTGGCCGCATTCTTTTTCCTTTTTCTTGAGGGAGTGCTGGATGAATACAGGAGACGGGCTCCATCTTCCCGGATAACGTCTTTTATGCTGCTTTTCCTTGTCCTGTTTAATTGTTCATCTCCCGCCATGTGTGCTGAAGATCTGGACAAGCTCTACCGGGAAGGCCGTTTTTCTGAGGCGGAAAAGGGATATATAGAGAAGGATATGGAGAATCCCAAGGATATCAGGTATCGCTATAACAGGGGATGTGCTGCTTACCAGGCCTCGAATTTTGACAGTGCAGAAGCAGCATTTTCGAGTGTTATGAGGAGGACGAAAGATAAGGAGATGCTCTTCAGAGCAGCATACAACCTTGGTAATACGGCATTCAAAAAGGGTGACTTTGTCTCTGCCGTATCATTTTTCAAACAGGCGATTATATACAACCCGAAAAATGCAGATGCGCGTTACAACCTGGAACTGGCCCTCAGGGAGTTAAAAAAGCAGGAAAAAGGGCAAAAAGAGAAAGAGAGTCAGAAGGAACAAAAAGGGAGAGAAGGGGAAAAAGAAAAAAAGGAAAAATCAGGCCATAAGCCTGGTCCCGATTCGGATTCGGACAGGAAAGAGGACAGCCGGCCGAACACGGACACAAAGGATGATGAAAAAGGGGAGAGGCAATCAGGAGAAAATATGGCCGATAAGAATGATAATGGACAACCTTCCCAGGGAAAAAGAGAGGGCGGAATAGGCAAGGAGACCCGAAAGCCTCGCGACGCCTCCTTGGCGGCAATAGACAGGAAAAAGGCCGAGGCCATGCTGGACAATGTCAAGGAGGACCGTTCCAGGTTCCTGCGCTTTCGTGTTCCAAAAGATGAAGGGCCGTTGCCCGGTTCCGGAAAGGTCTGGTGAAATGAAATATATTTCACTTTTCTTTTTTATATGTTTTCTGTTCGTCCTGGTACCGTCTAAGGGTTTGGGTGAAGATATCTCGGTCAGCCTGAGACTTGACAGGGAACAGGCTACATGCGCCGATTCCATCCGAATGGTGGTAGCTGTCTCTGGTACCAGGGACAGCGGACTTGAACCGATTATTCATGGATTGGATGACTTTCGTGTTGAACGCGGGGGCACATCAAGCAAGGTTGAAATTATAAACGGCAGGGTCAATTCCGGTGTTGAATACACATATTTTATTGAGCCGAAAAAGAGGGGTACATTCGAAATAGGCCCTGCCGAGTGTAAGATAAATGGCAAGGTATACAGAAGCAATACCGAAACCATAACAGTGGCCAAATCGGCAGCATACTCTAACAGCCACAGCCTTGAACCTGTCTTTTTGACAGCTTCGCTCTCGTCAGGAGATGCTTATGTAGGAGATCAGGTCTTTTATACCCTTAAACTCTATCACCAGATAAAGGTTTCCGACATATCCCTTACCTTGCCCGAAATAGAGTACCTGAGCTTCAAGCAGTTAGGAGAGCCTGTTGAATATAATACATCACACAGAGGCCAACCCTATGGGGTCCTGGAAGTGCGATATGTTATTATCCCTTCAAAAACCGGGACCTACCATATTCTGCCTTCAAGGATGCATATGCTGGCATACCCGTCCCCACGCCAGTCTCCAGGTTTTTTTGCCCCCTTTTTTGGCGATCCCATGTTTTCCCAGGGCAGGCGCATGGCTATGGCAAGCGAATCGTTTGATCTCCATGTAAACCCCCTGCCGGAGGCAGGAAGACCGGCGGATTTCAGCGGTCTTGTGGGGGATTTCAAGATCGAATCCAGGCTGGAGCCCGGCAAGATAAAACAAGGGGAATCCGCTACCTTCACACTATCTGTCAGCGGGCGGGGAAACGTAAACTGTATCCCGGACCTGGACCTCCCTGAACTGGAAAACGCCAAGATTTATGCAGATGAACCGGTATTGGATGTGACGGTGGATTCAAAGGGGGTTAAGGGATCAAAAACCATGAAATGGGCAATTGTGCCGGAAAAGATTGGTATGTATAAAATTCCGTCGCTCTCAATCAGTTTCTTCGATCCCAAACAGAAAGATTATCGTACATTGAGGAGTCTCCCGGCAATAATAAACGTTTTTCCCGGCAAAAACGAGGCAGTAGCGGGGCATAAAATCGCCAATAACAAGGAAGTCGTCAAGGGCAATGCCCGACAAGCCGTTAAGGAGCTTGGCCATGATATTCTTCCCATACATTCTGGCCTGTACTATTTCAGGCAGAAAAACAGGATAGATGTCCGAGGGACAAGCCTCTTGCTTTTATTGTCAGCCCCGGCCTTTGTATATGCCGCGATTTTCTGTATAATAATGCTCGGAAACAGGACTCAACATTCAATGAGTGCCGCGAGGTCCAAGCGGGCGGCAAAAAAAATAATTCGGAACTGCCAACAGGACAAAATCACGCATAATGAGCTTATTCTGAATATCAGAGAGTATCTTAATGACAGGTTCAATCTTTCTGCAGGTTCTCTTACATCCCAGGAGGCGGCGCAGATCCTGTCCTCGAATGGGGTGACAGCGGATACGGTCCAGGAAATGAAGGATCTTATAGATAACCTTGAAGATGCCGTCTATACAGGCAGAGGGGACGAACCGTTTGATGCAAAAGAGAGGATCGGGGATCTTGTCAAAAGGATCGAAAAGGAGATTCGATGAAAAAGGGATATTTGTCTGCAATAGTGTTATTGATGATGATTTTCCCTTTCGGAAATGAACTCTGCCTGGGCGCAGAAACAGCAGATGAGATCTTTCTGCTTGCCAACCGTGCATACAAGGCCGGGAAATACAGAGATGCAATCAATGGCTACCAGAGGCTGATTGGGTCAGGATATGATAACGGTCATATCTATTACAACCTGGCAAATGCATGGTTCAGGATGGATGATCTTGGCAGGGCCATCTTGAACTACGAACGGGCCAGGCTGCTGATACCAAGAGATGCGGATCTCAAGTTCAATCTCTTTTATGTTCGAGATCGTCTGCATGACGACCTGTCTCTGTCCGGAGGGGTTTTGGATACGATCTTTTTCTGGGTGAATTCCTTTAACCGAAGGGAACTTTTTCAGGCCTTTTTTGTCCTGAATATCCTGTTTTGGTCGATCCTGATCCTGCGCCTTTTTTATAAATCAGACTGGTCTTACTATTCACTGTTGATACTTATGATTTTCTGGTTTATTTCAGGCCTTTCTCTCGGGGTAAAATGGTATCAGATCAAAACCGATGACCGGGCGGTAATACTGGGACAGGAAACAGGAGTGCTGGCCGGGCCGGATAGCCGGGATACCCTGCTTTTCAGGCTCCATGCAGGGGCTGTTGTCCATTATGAAAGAGAGGAAGGGGACTGGGTCCTGGTCCGCCTGTCGGACAGGAAGAGGGGTTGGGTGCCTGCCAAGGATATAGGGCTGATCTCCCAGCCATTCCGTTTCAGCAAGGAAATAAAGGCGTGACATGCCGACGGGCGCATGTGGCATAAACTGTGATGTGTGCAAACTGAGGCTCCTGGAAATCTGTTCCTCATGCGGGCCTGGCAAGGCATCTGCGGCCCTGAAAAAGATTGAGGCCCAAAAAAAGGCCTTTGGCAGCGCTTGTTCAATTCTCGAATGTGCCTTCATGAACAGACTCGATTTCTGCCTAAGGGACTGCAATCTCTTTCCCTGTGATAATTTTCTCAGAGGGCCTTATCCCTTTGCCCGGGGTTTTCTGGATATGCAGACAAGGAGGCGCAGACAAGGTCCCCCTGCACTCGACCACAACGGTCTGCAGATTAAGGTGCCGGAGGAATACTGGGAAAAGGTTGGGAAAAGGGATGTAAACACGCTTATGAACTATACTCTTTTTTCCCTCCATTCTCCCGGATGTCTGGTCTTTCATTGTCTTAATAAGGATATCATGGTGGATCTGAATGAGAGATGCCTCCGACGTTTTTGCAACGGACAATGGGAAAAAACCGATGAGACCCTTCTGGAACTTGTTACCCTGTTATATCTGAAAAATGTAAACAGCCTGTATCCTGTGGGCAGGGATATTGTAGGTCCTGATGATCTTAAGCAGGCGGGTTATTTCAAAGGAAGGCATAGCCTCAAACTGGGTGCCCTTGTTGAGCGATATGGGAACGACATGAACGGGTTTATGGCCGCGGCAGAGCATCTCGAGGGCAGTCCGGTGGAGATGGGAGATGCCGCGTTCATGTTTTTGCCTTTTCCCAGGATCCCGCTCTACTATCTCTTTTGGGAGGGGGATGAGGAATTTGACCCCAAAATATCTGTGCTCTTTGACCGATCAATTGAAACATGTTTTTCACCATCCGCAATTTGGGCGCTTGTAAGCTTTGTATCTTTTGCCCTGCTGACCGGGCCTGAATCTGTATCTATAAGATGACCGTTTGATATAGTAATTACCGCTAACCGGTTATTAAAATATCCAAGGAGGTGTTATGGAATTAACCCGTCGTGACTTTTTGAGGGTCTCCGGGACAGCCACTGTTGCCGGGGCTCTGGCTGGTATGGGTTTTGATTTTGGTTTGGCAAATGCCTATGCCTCAGGCCTGAAGATCAAATCGGCCGTGGAGACCAGCACCATCTGTCCATACTGTGCAGTGGGATGCGGGCTTATTGTCCACACCGACACACGGACCGGAAAAATTATCAATATTGATGGTGACCCTGACCATCCTATAAATGAAGGCGCCCTGTGTGCCAAGGGTGCAGCGCTCTACCAGATGGCCGTCAATCCATCACGTGTAACGGGTGTCCTTTACAGGGCTCCGTTCAGCGACAGGTGGGAATCCAGGTCCTGGGACTGGACATTGGACAGGATCGCCGCCCTGGTCAAGGAGACGAGGGATAAGACCTTTGAAGAGAAAAATGTTTCGGGTCAGGTAGTGAATCGTACCAGAGGTATGGCGCATGTAGGCTCTGCTGCACTGGACAATGAAGAGTGCTGGCTGCTGCAGGCAATCATGCGGTCCCTGGGCCTTGTGTATATTGAGCATCAGGCCCGTATCTGACACAGCGCAACCGTTGCGGCTCTGGCAGAGTCGTTTGGACGGGGCGCCATGACCAACCACTGGATCGACATCAAGAATTCGGACTGTATCCTGATTATGGGAGCGAATCCCGCTGAAAACCATCCTATTTCATTCAAGTGGATACTTAAGGCCATGGAAAATGGTGCCCTGCTTATTCATGTGGATCCACGTTTTACACGCACATCCTCCAGGGCAGACATCTATGCCCCTATTCGACCGGGCAGTGACATCGCCTTTCTGGGCGGCATGATCAACTATATCCTAACGGAGGAAAAATTTTTCAGGAAGTATATAGTACATTATACCAATGCACCATTTATAGTGAGTGACGCATATAGCTTTGAAGATGGTCTTTTTTCAGGCTATGATCCCCTGAGGCATGGATATGACAGATCGTCATGGGCCTTTGTACGGGATGAGAAAGGGATTCCTGAGCGGGATTACGACCTCAAACATCCCAGGTGCGTTTTCCGGCAGCTCAAAAGGCACTTTTCAAGATATACGCCGGATAGGGTAGCGGCTGCTACAGGCATGAACAGGGAAGATGTCCTCAGAGTCTATGCTGCATACACTGCAACGGGTACAGGGAACAGGACCGGTACCATCATGTACGCCATGGGCTGGACCCAGCACACAGTGGGAGTGCAGAACATCAGGGCAATGGCCATTATACAGCTCCTTCTCGGGAATATCGGGAGACCCGGAGGCGGTGTAAATGCCTTGAGGGGTGAATCCAATGTCCAGGGCTCCACCGATCATTGCCTCCTTTTCCACATTCTGCCCGGATACCTTAAAACACCCAGGGCATCACAGGGCACTCTTGATGAGTATAACAGGGAAAACACCCCAAAAAGTGGGGATCCCCTGTCTGCCAACTGGTGGGGCAATTATCCCAAATATTCCGTAAGCCTTTTAAAAGCCATGTTCGGCAGATCTGCCACAAAGGAGAACCAGTTCGGTTACTCGTGGTTGCCGAGGCTCGATGATGAAAAAGACTATTCATGGATGACCATCATTGATGAGATGTATAACGGCAGACTAAGCGGGTTCTTTGCATGGGGCCAGAATCCTGCCTGCTCGGGGGCCAATTCCAACAAGACCCGTCATGCCTTGACCAGGCTTGAGTGGCTTGTCAGCGTGAATCTTTTTGATAACGAGACTGCGTCATTCTGGAAAGGACCGGGCATGGATCCAAAAAAGATCAAGACCGAGGTCTTTCTGCTTCCGTGTGCCGCCTCGGTTGAAAAGGAAGGCTCCATAACCAATTCCGGCCGGTGGATGCAGTGGCGTTACAAGGCGGCCGATCCGCCGGAAAAGTGCAGGTCTGACGGCGATATCATGGTAGATCTGTTTGAACGAATTCGTTCTTTATATGAAAAAGGAGGAAAGTTCCCCGAGCCTATCCTTAATCTGCGCCGGGAGTTTTCCAGAAAGGGCAAATTCGATGTGCATGCCGTGGCCAGACTCATAAACGGATATTTTGAGGAAGATGTTGCAATATCCGGCCAGGTTTATAAAAAGGGCAGTTTGGTGCCCTCGTTCACCAAGTTGAAAGCTGACGGTTCCACTTCCTCTGGTAACTGGCTATACTGCGGTTCCTATACCGAAAAGGGGAATATGGCGGCCCGCCGGGGAAAGAAAGATCCCTCCGGCATGGGGCTTTACCCGGAATGGGCCTGGTGCTGGCCCATAAACCGTCGCATAATATACAATCGTGCCTCGGTGGATTTGAGGGGAAAACCATGGTCCCCAAACAAGAATATACTTGAATATGTCAACAACAGGTGGGTCGGGGATGTCCCTGATGGAGGATGGCCTCCCATGGCCGATACTGAAAGAACAAGGCTGCCGTTTATCATGAAAGCGGATGGTGTTGCATCTCTATTTGGACCAGGCCTGGTGGATGGTCCGTTTCCCGAGCATTATGAACCTGTTGAATCTCCTCTCAAGGAAAATCCTTTCTCTTCCCGGAGGATAAATCCTGCTGCCCGTGTTTACAGCACTGATGCAGACAGACTGGCCACCGGCGATACCCGCTTTCCACTGATAGGGACTACTTACAGGGTTACGGAACACTGGCAGACCGGTGTCATGACACGCTGGCAGCCGTGGCTGCTTGAGGCCCAACCCAGGCTTTTTGTGGAGATGAGCCATGAACTGGCGGGTCTGCGGGATATCAAAAACGGCGACCGATGCCTTGTCATTTCAGCACGTGGTGAGGTCGATGCCGTTGCCATTGTCACGGCCCGCCTCAGGCCCTTTAAAATCATGGGCCGAACGGTCCACATGGTGGGCCTGCCATGGTGTTTTGGCTGGCTTCAGCCCAAAGACGGCGGGGATGCCGCCAATCTGCTTACCCCCTCCGCCGGAGACCCTAACACCCGAATACCGGAGACCAAGGCATTTATGGTAAATGTGGTAAAAAGGGGAGGGTAAAAGATGCCCAAATTTTTTCTTATTGATACCACCAGATGCATTGCCTGCAGGGGTTGCCAGATCGCCTGCAAGGCGTGGAACAAACTGCCTGCGGGCAAGACCAGACAGACCGGGACTTATGAAAACCCTCCTGATCTGGATGCCCACACCTACCGGATTGTCCGTTTTCGCGAATACCCGGACGAGAAAAACTCGGTCAAGTGGTATTTTTTCCCCGAGGCGTGCCGTCATTGCATCGACCCTCCCTGCAAGGAGGTGGCCGATGAGTATGTCAAAGACGCCATAATAGTCGACAAAAACGGGGCGGTCATCTTTACCGAGAAAACGAAATTGCTGGGGAAAAACGCCGAAGATGTGATCGCGGAATGTCCGTACAATATCCCCAGGCTGGATATAGAGACCGGCAGGCTGACCAAATGCCATATGTGCCACACACGGATAAGGCAAGGCCTTGAGCCGGCCTGTGTGAAGGCATGTTCTACGGGGGCCCTGGTATTTGGGAACGAGATGCAGATAAAAAGTCTGTCTGAAAAACGCCTGGATCAGGCCAGAAAAAAGTTCGGGAACAAGGCGCAACTGATCAACCCGGACGAGGTAAGGGCAATTTACCTGATAGTGGACGAACCTGAAAAATATTATGAGTTCGCTACATATTAATATCTCCAGGAGCGGGGATCCGGCAGCACTTTTCAGCAAGGCTGATGCCGTAAAAAACCGCTGGCCTGCCTACACATACATGGTGGACTGGTTGACCGGTCTTATGGTGGATGTCATTGATGTTGAACGCAATCTGTCCGTTCAGGAATTGAAATTCGATGATTCAGACATCTCCAGGGGCCGGCCGCTATTCCACCCTGAAAATATTCCGGTTGATATTGACCTTGCCATAAAACTGTTTGCCAGGCTAGCTGCCAAAGTTGCAGCCCATCAGGGGGGAAAAGGGAAGGGCATAACAGGACTCTTTAGCGAATCTGACAGGGAAGCGAGAGATACTGTCAGGGCCGTGCTTAAGTCGGATATGAAGAGAATAAGGGCTGTCTGCAAGCCCTGTAATGTTGATCCACAGATAGTGGTGCTTGTCTTGAAGCTGTGTCTTGGCCCTTCCTTGAGACATGTGGCAAAGGAGGTTTCTTCAAAAATCGTCTTCAAATGGAAAAACGGTTATTGCCCTGTATGTGGATCGTCACCGGGGCTGGGAGAATTGACACAGGAAAATGGCACAAGGCGTCTTCACTGCTCCCTTTGTGAGACCTCATGGCCATACCCGCGCATGCAATGTCCCTTTTGTGAAAACCGTGACCAGAAGAGATTGATCTACCTTTATGCTTATGGTGAAGATGGTCTGCGCGTGGACCTATGCAAAAAGTGCGGGCATGGTTTAAAGACGATTGACCTGCGTCATGCTCCTGCCCCGATCATCCCCCTGATTGATGACCTGATCATTTCCCATCTGATTCCTTTTTCTTCACAAGCAGACCAGCCACTTAGATGCACGTGATGGCAAAAACCAGGGACAGACTTTGAATGCCGCGGGTAAAATGCGAGCGGACTGCCCTATGATTAAATTTTATTGCTTTATTTTTGCGGCAAAATTACTTGACAAGGGAGAATCGATTATTATATTCCAAAATAGGAATGTATAGTAAACTAACAAAGCTGTTAAAGGCCAAAGGGTTTGCCTGTAACAAATACGGAAATTGCTGTAGCCGCCCGGCCAATTGGTATATCCAGACGCCTTAAGCTGAACATATTTGGCAGACCCGTTATGAGGGATGGGATTAGTAAAGGAAAAATCACAGTCTTGGCCGCAATCATAATTCTAAATAATTCCGTTCAGTTGTATGTATTTGTTGAAATATTTTTTTTGCCACAATAAATAGCCAAATTTCTATTTGGCTATAAAAATATGTCCGGAGGTCGCATGGACAGGCCTCTTGTTTTAAAGTCATCATCAATAAGGAGGAAATATTATGGCAAACACTGAACTGACGGGCGTCTGTAATTGCGCTGGAAACGTGTCATGTTCGGAAAAAAGCGCGGGTGAAGAACGCAAGGTGAATTGGATGGAGCTATGGAAACCAATATCTATAATGGTGAGTGTGTTCCTGGCGTTTTTCTGGCTGCCCATGGACAACAGTCGTTTCACAGGGGCAGTCCTTGAATCGTTAGCCCTTGCCAAATGGTACGCCCGGGAACACGTGCTCCTGTGCCTGGTGCCGGCATTCTTTATTGCCGGGGCAATCGCATGTTTTATATCCCAGGCGGCAGTCATGAAATATCTCGGTGCAGGAGCAAAAAAGGTACTCTCCTATGGTGTGGCGTCCGTGTCAGGGAGCATCCTGGCGGTGTGTTCGTGCACGGTTCTACCCCTTTTCGCCGGCATCTGGCAAAGAGGTGCGGGACTTGGACCGGCAGTTGCCTTTCTTTATTCAGGTCCTGCCATCAACATACTGGCCATTGTACTGACCGCAAGGGTACTGGGGCTGCACATAGGGATAGCCCGAGCCGTGGGAGCGGTGATCTTCAGTATCATCATAGGCCTGATCATGCATCTGATATTCAAGAGGGAAGAAGAGGCCAAGATAGCTGCTGCCATCTATCTCCCTGAAGAAGAGGAGGGAAGACCGCTCTGGCAGACTGTCGTCTATATTGGAACTCTGGTAGGGATCCTGATTTTTGGCACATGGGGAAAATCAACAGAGCCGATGGGACTATGGAATGACATATATAACATCAAGTGGTGGCTAACCGGCACATTTGCCGTAATATTGGGAACCATCCTGGTAAAGTGGTTCCGGGTTCAGGCACTCAAGGTTATATTGGCCGCAGCCGCCGTGTTTATCCTGGCCTTCATCTTTCCTCATGAACCGCTAATCGCCTTTTCGGCAGGCATTATCGGTATCACAGTAATTCTGACTACTACCAGGGGCGAAACAGAAGACTGGTTTATTCAGACATGGGATTTCACGAAACAGATCATACCGCTCCTTTTTGCCGGTGTCATTGCCGCCGGGCTCCTGCTCGGCCGCCCTGGACATGAAGGGATCATCCCTTCCCACTGGGTGAGCAGCCTGGTTGGGGGTAATTCCATTGGTGCGAACCTTTTTGCATCCGTGGTCGGGGCCTTCATGTATTTTGCCACTCTCACCGAAGTTCCTATCCTTCAGGGGCTTATCGGCGCCGGCATGGGAAAGGGGCCGGCCCTGGCACTGCTCCTTGCAGGACCCGCCTTGAGCCTGCCCAATATGCTTGTTATACGGAGCATCATGGGAACAAAGAAAACAGCAATTTATGTATGCCTGGTAGTTGTTATGGCAACCATATCCGGTATTATCTTTGGTATCATGTACGATTAACAGGCGTTTGGACATCATTCGGCCGCTTGCAAGCTGAATTTTAACTATATTTTTAATGGGTTATATAATACAGGAGGAATGTTGTCATGAAACATAAAATCGTTATATGCATTGCTATCGGGATCATGCTTACCCCTGTTCATTACGCATTAGGGGTTAACTACTATTCAAACATTATAAAAGAGGTCACGCTTCCGGACAGGGCGGCTGCATGGTATAATCAGAGGTGGATGACTAATTCACCATATTCACCCGAATTTGAAGTCCTGGATACAGAGAGCTCTCTCGGCAGATATGCACCCATGACAAAAACAATTACCGTTAAGGATATCATCAAATTTCATGGCCATGCCTGTGACGGACTCCTTGTCTGCGCGGCAGGGCTCAGATACGGCCTGAACGAACTATTTCCCGAGGGTATCATAGACCGGACTGATCTCAGGATCATAACGAAAAACAGTCCCTGCTTTGTTGATGCCTGCGCATACCTGAGTGGCGGCAGGATCAATTTCGGCACATTGGCAATTGACAATTCCCTGGGGTGGGCCTGGATTGCACAGAGGATCAGCACAAAAAAAGCCGTGAGGATCAACCTGCGACCGGAGGCCCTTCCCGAGCAGGTGGAGGAGATGGAAACAAAAATCAGAAGAGGGAAATACGAACTTGAAGATATAGACACCTGCCGTAATATACAATGGGATTTTGCCAAAGGCGTGCTGTCTCGTCCTTTGAAAAAATCATTCAGGATAACAATATTGAAAAATTTTACTTTTCCTGAATCCGCATATCCCAAAATCGGAATGCGGGGAGATATTATCCACAAAAACGATCCATATTGTCGCTGATAACAAAAAAAGGAATCCAGCAGGATG